>NZ_BCAG01000003.1:1556666-1913333 GCF_001293685.1 Desulfatitalea tepidiphila
CGATTGCATTTTGAGGTGATCCACGAAAACCGACATGATTTTTTTGGCCATGGCGATTTTGCCAGGGATCGAGCCGATGATGCCGCTATAGAAAATCACGGTCATGCCCTCGTCCTTGGCATGCTTCATTTGATCGATGATTGTTTTGGCTTTAAGCTCCAGATCTTGATGAGAAAACTTAATCACATGAGGATGTCGTGGTTTGTAGAGAATCGAGACACTGCCGTCTTTTTCGGCGGCAATACTGAAAATCTCCTGGGTGAATTGAAATTGGGTATCGAAAAATCGACGGCGTTGATCCATACCCCTGGAGATGACCGCATCCACCTCCTTGAACATCCGGGCAAAGGTCGTCGACACGAGGATGAGATTGAGGTTTTCATTGGTACCGTCGGATAAAACCAGGATCGGGGTATCGCCGCGCAGGGTGCGCACCAGTTCGTTTTTGTTCAGGCTCGGATCTTGAATGATGATCGCCTGACCGATGGCATTGCAGAACACCTGGTCGGTCGTGAAGTCGTGAATATCCGCCTTGGTGTAGAGGGGACCGCTTTTGAAGGCGATGATCACCTTGTCGCCCTGGGCCACCAGATGGCGAATGACCGCCAGGTCCACGATGGCCTCGCCGGCCTCGTCGGCCAGCCAGAGGATTTTCCGCCGCTTGGGCGGATGTTGCTTGCCAAACCCCAAAAAGGCCAGCAAGGGCTGTAGCCCGTCACCGGTAAAGGGCTTTTCGAAAATGGCAAGATAATCATCGACGCAGCGCTTCAATGCCCCATCGCTCTCCCACAACTCGGGCGTGTTGGACAGACAGATGAGTCTCTGAAATTCGAGTGACGCAATCTGACTCTTGATGTCGTCCAGCGTCCTGGGTGGATTTTTCAGTGCGGCTTCGTCGACATGATTGAGTGCCTTTTTGAGCGCCGGTGAGTCCAAAAGCGCTTGGGCGTTCGCATTGCGTTGGGCCTTCTCGAACATGTAGGGATCTTCTATATGGGTCCGGTTGAGGTAGATGCGCATGAGGCGCTTTTCCAATCGGGATGGAATCATGATTTCGTCGCGGGTCTCATGTTGATATTTGTTGATAATCAACGACTCCAGGTAGGTTTTTTCCCAGGGGTCTTCGATCTGTCTGTCGATCAGGGCCAGCAGGCGCTGCAGGACCTGGTTGTAGGCTTTCTGGATATGGGCCGAATTCTTCCGGTGAATGATGGCATCGAACATCTTGTCAGAACAGGGGTAATAGCGTTCATTGGGTTCGGTGTACACCATGAAACGAACCTGCTCCTCGGTCGCCGCCTTTTCCGGATTGCTGAAATGGTCGAGGTGGTTTTCGATAAAAAACGAGGTAAACCAGGCATCCATCTGGGGGCTTTGGCCGGGAACGTAAACCGGTTGCTTTTCAGGAGCGGCAAATGGGGTGGTTTTCTTGCTGCTGGCGGTCTTGGGCGCGGTCTTGGGCATGGATAGGTTCCTTTCTCAACACGACATCACAGGATAGGATCAAGGAAGGGTATCACTTGAAGCAGATCGGTGACAACCAAATCCGGGTCCGACGTTTCGATTGAATTGGTTTCGCTGTTCAATCTCAACGATCGGGCGTCCCCGGCGAACAATATGGTTTGGAATGCGTTGCGCTTGGCCGGTGCAATATCCTTGCGCATATCGTTTCCCATATACACGGCATGCTCGGGGGCGATCCCCAGTTTTTTTAGTCGATCCGAGGCCATACGAAACAAACCGTCCGCCGGTTTGGCGATACCGTGGCGGTAGGAAAGAAACGTCAGCTCTTTTTTGAAACCGAGTCGGGTCATAGGGCTACCGGTCAACAATTCGAGCAGATGCAGGGTAAAAAACTGGGCGTTGGATATGATGCCAAGTAAAATGTTCCGTTCCCGGCAGGCCGTCAGCAATTCGGACAGGTGTGGCATGGGCCAGACCGGGTTGAGGAGCATTTCGAATTCGACGGCCAATCCGGTGATCTCCTCGCTGCTTTTTAGAGGCAGGAGCGATTGCCAGATGTTTTCAATGCACACCTCCGGACACTCAATTCCCATACTTCTGGCCTTGTGGTGTGCTTCTTTAATCGCGCCATGCAACTCCTCGATCAGTCGTTCTGCTGTCATCGGTATGGCGTAACGTTCGAGCAATCGGGTCATCTGATGGATCGGCCACTTCTGCTGGCTTGACTGCCCCACGTCACCGCTGGCGCTGATCAGCAACGTTCCGTAGATATCGCACAACAAACACCGAATCGGTGGTGTTAGACGCCCCTCCGGTGTCACATTGGTCGGGAGGGGTTCGAGGGGTTTAAGATAGGGCGTGATCAATTGTTTGGGGATCACATTCATCTTCGAATCCACGCCATTTAAGCAGGCTGAAGCGCTCGGCGGCCATAAAGGCCCAGAAGAGGGCAGACTTGTCAATATGTTGCCTGACCGGACGATTGCACACGTTTTGGTACAGTTTCATCAACCGTTTTCCATAGTCTTTCAGGGAAAAATGCGCTGAAATGGCGCTTCTATTATGATCCAATGCATCCCGGATCCTCTGCCGCGAACCAAAATCCTTCAATACAGGATTGATCTCCAGCAACCGTCGGCAACTACCAGCATCCGACAGGAGGTGATCCAGGACCTGGCGTTGAAAGGGCTCCGAAAGCAGACCGAAATCGATTACCCCATTTTTTGTGATTCGCAACCAATCGGACCTAATTTGCTGATCGTCGATCTTCATGCCGAAGTGCGCCGCAGCGTGCCGGCGAACCGTTTGCCACTGCCGCTGGAAATCATCGACAGCTATCCATGCGTCGGGTATTCCCAATTGAGGATAGAGGTGTTCCAGGTGAATACCGAATCCGATGAAATCCTGGCAAATATCGGGCAGCAGACGACCCCATAGCGCCTTGCCCGCGGTCCAGGCCTCGAGAAAAGAAAAGCCGAAGCCTTCATTGAT
This sequence comes from Desulfatitalea tepidiphila, assembly GCF_001293685.1. Lineage (NCBI taxonomy): Bacteria > Pseudomonadati > Thermodesulfobacteriota > Desulfobacteria > Desulfobacterales > Desulfosarcinaceae > Desulfatitalea > Desulfatitalea tepidiphila. The sequence continues at coordinate 1,559,622 of NZ_BCAG01000003.1, forward strand.
GCTGGTGGTGATCACATAACGCGCTTCGTTCATCAATTGTCGGAAATCGCCTCGGATCCCGGCTTCGAAAACCACGGGCAGGTCTTTATCGGCTGTATAACGGCGCCACATAAGGTAGCTTGTCGCATCCGAAGGGCTGGTCGGCGGTAGGGTGATGACCAAGGGGGAACCAGGAAAAGCGCAATGTTGAAGCAGAATGGATTCCCCGATATTCTTTCTTCGTATCGCGCGCACCGGGTAAAGGACATGGCCGGTGGCACCATCGGGTTGCTGCCCATGCAAAGACCATGGTCGAACGGCGTTGGGCAGATGATGAACACCTTTTTCCGTGAGGCCGCAGGCCATCAATATGCGTCGATCCCGCCCATTGACCACGGCATAATGGCAATCCGACAGATAGGGTTCCTGGAAATAGACATTTGGCCGTCCATCCTCGGCAAAATCGTGGATCTGGCAGAGCAGCGCCAGGCCTGACTGCTGCAACTGCTTGAGGACCGCCTGTAAGCGCCTGTTTTTGGCCAGGGTGGGATTGTGAACATGGATTACATCCGGATGTCCGCCTGGCCATTGATGCCGCAAGCTCGCCAGGATGGCGTCTGTCGTTTCAGAAACACCGGGGGCGGCCTGCGGCAGAGCGGTAGCGTACGCCAAACCCGGCACGACAGACACCGGCACAGGCCATCGAGCTATCGGTTTCTCCCCGCACAGGATCAGGACGTCATGTCCCCGGGCCATCAGGATTTCCGCCTGTTGCCGGAGAACGGTCGTGACCCCGCCGGTGTTAAGATGAAAATGCATCAGGGCGACACGCATGTCCCAAAAAACACCCCTGAAAAAACCTCTCTATAAATTTCTCTATTGATAACGCGTCGGGTCGTCGATACCAGCTTCCTGGAACCCCTTTCTACGCAACAGACAACTGTCGCATCGCCCGCAGGCCAACCCTTCGGGTGACGGATCATAACAGCTGTGCGTGATGCCGTAGTCGACGCCCAATGCGGTTCCCGCCTGGATGATCTGGGCCTTGGTCATGTGGATCAACGGCGCATGGATCGATATGCCCACCCCCTCCTGAACGGCGGACCGGGTGGCAAGATTGGCCATGGTCTGAAAGGCGGCGATAAATTCGGGGCGGCAATCGGGATACCCGCTGTAGTCGACCGCATTGACACCGATGACGATTCGGGTGGCGCCGAGCACCTCGGCCCAGGCCAGTGCGTAAGAAAGAAAAATCGTGTTGCGGGCGGGCACGTAGGTGACAGGAATATCGGCAAGCATCTCATCGGCAGCCCGACCCTTGGGTACCTGGATGTCGCCGGTCAATGCCGAACCGCCGATGGCCGTCATATCCACATGAACCACCAGATGGTGTTCGACATGAAAAAATTCGGCCACCCGCCGGGCGGCCGCAAGTTCGTAGACATGCCGCTGGCCGTAATCGAAACTGAGGCTGTAGAGGCTGAAACCCTCATTCTTGGACAGGGCCAGGGCAGTGGTGGAATCGATGCCTCCACTGGATAAGACGACCGCTTTTTCGGGAGTTTTCATTTTTGCAAAAAATGCTTCCATTCGTGGGCTCATGCGACGGAATAAGGTCACACGCCGCGTTCTATATCCGGCCACAAGTATTTGTGGAGTTGAATCTGCAATCGCGCATCCGTTCCGTGCTTCAGCATCCAATTGGCCAACTGATCCGGGCCGAGCCGTCGGTATGCCGGCGAAAAGAGGATGTTGCCTCTCGGGAAATCTTCGCCCAATCGCTCCATCGCCATACGAGCGAACTCAAAATCGGTCCGATCCGTGATGACAAACTTAACTTGATCGGTTGCTGTAAGATGCGTCAGATTGGACCACAGGTGATGCAAATGCATCCCGCTCGAAGGGCACTTGATGTCCATCACTTTGGTGCAACGCGGATCCAGGCAGGAAACATCGAGACTGCCGTTGGTTTCGATCGAAACGTCATAGCCATTGTCGAGTAGATCGACAATTAAAGCCGGCGTTTCGGCCTGGGTCAGCGGTTCCCCGCCCGTCACGGTGACCCGTCGGCACCCGAATGCGGACGTCCGTTGGACGATGGCGTCGATTTGCATCCAATCACCGTCATCATAGGCATAGCGGGTATCGCAATAACTGCAACGCAAATTGCAGCCGGTCAGGCGTATGAAAATGAATGGAAGGCCCGCGCCGGTGGATTCACCCTGAATGCTGTAAAAAATCTCGTTGATTCGCAAAACCATGCAGTTCACATATTCTGAATAAAATTTGACAATTCCATGCGTTGCGCTAAGGTATAGCATGCTGTTCCGGGCAGGTAAACCGGCTTGTGCAGCGCCCCGTAAATCCCATAGCGGACCCCAAACCCAACACATAAAAGCGACCGACATGTTCAAAGAACCGCTAAAAATGAAAAATGCCATCCAACCCTATGCATGGGGGTCGGTGACCGCCATCGCCGAACTGCTGGGACGGCCCGCGCCTGGCAATGAGCCAGAGGCGGAATTGTGGATGGGGGCCCATCCCAAAGCCCCTTCACAAGTGTGGTATCAAGATCGCTGGCAATATCTGGATGAATTGATACGAAAAGATCCACTGCCCATCCTGGGCCGGATCGCCATCGACCGTTTTGGCCCTCAATTGCCTTTTCTTTTCAAGGTATTGGCCGTGCAGCACCCCTTGTCCATCCAGGCCCATCCCGATAAAGCCACGGCGAAACAGGGGTTTGGCCGCGAGAACCAACTCGGCATCGCCCTGACCGACCCCCGTCGCAATTACCGCGATGTCCAGCACAAACCGGAATGCGTGGTCGCCCTGACGCAATTTACCGCGCTTTGCGGTTTTCGCGATGCAGCGGCCATTCTCGATCTTCTGAACCCGATTTGGCCAAAGCATCGGCAAGACGACCTCGATTCGCTCTATTCGGAAAAAGAAGCAGCCGGCCTGCAGAAATTCTTCAACTACCTGATGACATTGTCAAAAGATCGACAACGAGAACTGGTCGGGGATTTGGTGTCCGCGGCCAAACAACGCCGTTCCACATCCCCGAGTTATCAGTGGATGGTACGGCTCCATACCGCGTACCCGGGCGACATCGGTGTTTTGAGCCCTTGCTATTTGCATCTTGTAACCCTTGAGGCCGGGCAGGCCCTTTTTCTGAAAGCGGGGAAGCTGCACGCCTATCTCAAAGGGGTTGCCATCGAAGTGATGGCCAATTCCGACAATGTGCTTCGAGGCGGACTGACGCCTAAACATGTGGATATCGACGAACTGCTCAATGTCGTCGACTTTACGCCGGAACCCCTGGAGATCCTGACACCGGATCCGATCGGTCCAGCGATCAAGCGTTACCCAGGCTTTGCCGATGAATTCGAACTGGAGACGATGGATATCCGACCTTCAAATCCATACGACAGCGGCCCGCGTGTCGAAGCGCCCGAAATCGTGTTGTGCATCGAAGGCCAAGTCAAGATGCAGTGGGGTGGTAACGGATGCGACACGGCTCTGGCGCGTGGCGAGTCGGTCATCGTGCCTGCCCAGCTCGATCGATACAGGCTGGCGGGAGATGGTAAACTATACAAGGCCGGAATCCATCACCGGCTGTTCGGACAGCAATCATGATCCACTACAATGGTATCAATCATCTGGCTATGGTCACCGGCGATATGACGGCCACGATTCGTTTCTGGCGTGATCTGCTCGAGATGCGCCTGGTTGCGGGCCTTGGGCGTCCCGGATATCGACACTATTTTTTTGAAATATCCCCTTACGATATGATTTCCTTTTTTGAATGGTCCGACGCGCTCCCCATTCCAGAAAGAGATCATGGTGTGCCGGTAAAAGGCCCCGTGGCGTTCGATCATCTATCCATCGGCGTGGACACCGACGATGATCTGTGGACCCTCAAGGAGAGATTGGAGGCCGCCGACATTTGGGTGTCTGAGGTGATCGATCATGGTTTCATCCACTCGATCTATAGTTTCGACCCGAATAACATCCCCATTGAGTTCAGCGCACCGGTGGCATCCGTGAATCTACGCCAAAAACCGCAGATGAGGGACAAAGACCCGCTGCCGGCCGCACGCGAGGGTGCGGATCCCCAAGCCGGGCATTGGTCGGAACAAGCTCAATCTACCCCCCGGGATCAAAGAAGGATGTATCCAGGGGAGGGCACCATATTTGTCGGCCCCCCTCATAAAGCGTAGCCGCTTGCCAGAGCATGAATGTGGACGATCGGTCGATCAGCGGCACCTATTCATCCTTCTGTTGTCCCTTGAGGATGATTCGGGCGTCGACGATCGTGGCGCCTTTCTCGTGCAGAATGATCGGGTTCAGATCCATCTCCTCGATTTCGGGATAAGATTCCACCATATCGGAGACCAGCAGCATCAGGTTCACCAGCGTTTTCTGATCGTATGGGGGCGTACCGCGCACGCCGCGGAGGAGCGGGGCGGACTTGGTATCCTCGATCATGGCTTTGGCGGTAAAACGCGAAATCGGCAGGACCCGGAACGACACATCCTTCAGGATCTCGACCATAATACCGCCCAGACCGTACATGATCACCGGCCCGAATTGTTCGTCGATTTTGGTGCCAATGATGATTTCGATCCCCGTAGCCGCCATGGGCTCGACTAAAACGCCTTTGATTTCGGCGTTGTCATCGAAACGAGCGGCATTTTCCACGAGCCGGGAGAAGGCCTGACGAACCTTGCTTTTGCCTTGGACATTGACGATGACGCCGCCGGCATCGCTTTTGTGCAGGATTTGCGGCGAAACGATCTTCATGGCAACCGGTGCGTCGATCTCGGCTGCCATGGCGGCTGCTTCATCCGCTGTGGTCGCCAAGCGGGCTTCAGCAACCGGTGCGCCGTGCAATTTGAAAAGCCGTTTGGCTTCGTGTTCCAACAGACCCTGTCGCCCCTCGTTGAGAGCGTTTGAAATGATCTTGCGGCCTTCGGGTTTAGCCTTTACACCCGTTTTAAATACGAAATTGGTCTTAGCGTGATAACTTTTCAGATAGTTGCCATATTCGGCCAGAACAGCGATGCATTTACTCGCCACATCGAGTGAATCGTAAACCGGTAGGTTGTAATACCGACAAAGATTCAGTGAATGCGGTTTCTCGGAATTAAACAGGCTATGGATGACGATGGGTTTGTTTCGCTTGGCGGAGATCTTGCCCATCTGGTGCGCGGCATCCTCCTCCTTGAGGGAGAGAGATTCGGCAAACCGTATGCCATATCCCCCAAAAAGACCGACCAGCAGCAATCCACCGACCTGGGGATCGTTGAGAATGATGCGGGCACAATCGGCGAACAGGGAGGGGTCTGAATCGGTGCCGCCGGCTACGTCCACCGGATTGGTCACCGCGGCAGCGGCGGGAAGTATCTTGCGCAGATTTCGCTGGGTTTTTTCCTCCAAGGTGGGGAGCTCGATGCCGAAATCGGTCAAAATATCGGCGGCGATGGTGGCATGACCGCCGCCGTCGGCAAGAATGGCCACCTTGTTGTTGCGAATGGGGGGACAACTGGAGAGGGTTTCAGCGGCAGGGAAGAGTTCGTCCGAATTTTCGATGACGATAATGCCGGCCCGTTTGAATGCTCCCATGGCCACCTCGGACATGCCTGCCAGGGAACCGGTGTGAGAACCGGCCGAACGTTTGCCAGTAACCGAGCGTCCGCTTTTCAACAGAATGATCGGTTTTCCCTGGGTGGTCAGGTAGGCCTGTTGTAGAAAAGCACGCCCCTCGCGCATTCCTTCCACATACATGATAATGGCTCGGGTGTGGGGGTCCTCCCTGAAAAACTCCAGATACTCGTGAAAACGAATATCCGCTTCGTTGCCGACGCCCACATAATAGGAGAGTCCTTTGCGGCTTTTGAGTTTCGCCTCGGTGATGATGCTCAAAGCCATGTTCCCGCTCTGACTCAACAGGGCGATGTCTCCCTTGGGGACATCGCGCATGCCGACCAGGTTCAAATTGTCGACCAGATTCATCATTCCGGACGTGTTGGGGCCGATCAGACGAATGTTATGCCGTCTGGCCACCGCCACCATGGCATTTTCGAGCTGACGGCCTGCGTGACCGGTTTCCCTGAAACCACCGGCAAGAATGACAGCCCCGGCAACCCCTTTTTGCCCGCACTCCTCCAGAATTTTGGGGACCGTGGCGGCCGGTGTCGCAATCAGCGCCACATCCACGGGTTCCTGGATTTCTGAAATATCCTTATAACAATGAATCCCCAGGATGTTGGTCTCTTTGGGGTTGATGGGATAAATTTGTCCTTCGTATTTCTCGTTTAGCAGGGATCGAATTGTTTGATAGCCGCGCTTGGTTTCGAGTTTTGAGGCCCCCACCACGGCCACCGATCGGGGGCGCATGACCTTTTCAAGTCCCATTGTGTATCATTCCTTTTCTTTCCGCTTTTCAAACCGTTCCAGTGCCTCGCCGCGTGAGCTGGAAGAGACACATGCCAGGCAACCTTCCACTTCGAAATCCATCAATCCTTCCAGACTGATTTCCCCCTGGGCCAGATGCAAACCGCGTTTGATCATTTTAAGCGAGAAGGCGGCGTTCTGAGCGATTCGGCCTGCCATTTCATAAGTTTTCTCCATCAATTGATCTGCTGGAACGGCCTTGTTGACCAGTCCGATGCGTTCGGCTTCGCGACCGTCGATGGATTCTGCGGTGAATAATAGCTCTTTTGCTTTTCCCGGCCCTATCAGGTCTTGAATTAAACGGAAAGCACCTCCGGTGATCGATGATGCCACGCGTGCTTCGGGAGAACCGATCGAGGCTGTCTCGGCGGCAATCCGAATATCGCAGGCCAGGGCCAGTTCATAGCCAGAGCCGAGGGCATAGCCATTGATTGCGGCAATCGTGGGCTTGTCGAAGCGAATGATTTGTCTCGACACCTCTTGAAGCGCTTCCAGATAGTCCCGATACTGCTCGATGGTCCGGTTTTTTGAATCTTTAAGATCGGCGCCGGTGGAAAAGGCGCGGCCCTCCCCGGTGATCACCACCACCTTGATGCCACTATCCTGGCGCGCATCGCTTAAAGCGGCTTGCAAATCGAGCCAAAGCTGCTTGTTCATCGCATTGAGCACTTTGGGTCGGTTCAAAATGATGGTGGCGATCCCCTCAGACTTCAGGTAGCGGACGGTTTCAAAATCCACGAGTCTCTCCTTCTTGTCGATGGATTAATTGTGATAAAAACCGTAAAAAGTCCCAGAGGCGTCATGCCGGTGTACGCCGGCATCCAGAACATATTGAAAATACTGGACCCCGGTTTCCGCCGAGATGATGGGAAACGCACAAACCGGACTTTTTACATAGTCGTCAATAATCACAACGCACTAGTTCGAATTTTCAATCGCATAATTATCCAAGTTGCTCACAAAACCATCAAAATCATGTACTTTTAGAAAGCGCGTGACCATTTCGCTGACCTTGTCGGCCGTATCGATGTGGTAAGATCCATTCGCAGCCCTGGGCGCCAGGCGTTTGGCGTTGGCGACAATTGTTTTCAAAGCATAGGAAGAGATTTCAATGTTGACATGAATACGAAGCGTTTCTTTTTCCTGGCTGGGCATGGTCATACTCCTTGATCAATTTGATCAACTGGCTTGATCAATAGACGTGAAGATCGGCAGACGTGAGGATCGGCCTCTGAGCAAAAAAATCATAATTGTCGATGTGTCTGAGCACCACAAGTGACAGCACTCTATCAAGCCGTGAAATTGAGGTCAAGAAGGGGCGGCCGCATAAGGCCAATCATTCGCTGGCGGTATTCTTGAAACAGGTTCGCACATTTGCTACAAGACATGACCGATCCATTTTTCAGGATGACATGTCATCCCAAGCCTAAAGAAAACGGCCGGAAGGCCGAAAAGTCCTTGTGACGCATTGCATTTGCATTTTCATGAAAAGGCACACCGATGGAGACCGCTTTTCCCATACTGGTTGTCGACGACGATGTTGTATCGCGTTCCCTGGTGGAAAGATACCTCAAGAAGTCTGGCTTTGATGTGTCCTGTGCCTCCAACGGCAAAGAGGCGCTTCATCTGCTCAGCAACCAGTTCTACCCGATCGTCGTGACGGATTGGATGATGCCTGAGATGGACGGCCCCGAGCTCTGCCACATGATTCGGGACCAGAAAACCGAAGGATATGTGTACATCCTGATCGTCACCGCCCGTGGCTCAAAGAGCGATATCGTATCCGGGTTGGAAGCCGGCGCCGACGATTACCTGACCAAACCGATTCATTCGGCCGAATTGCTTGCCAGAATCAACACGGGTATCCGTATTCTCAATCTGGAACAATCGCTCAAAAGCGCCAATGAAGAGATCCGGCTGCTTTCGATTACCGATCCGTTGACCGGATGTTTCAACCGGGCTTATCTGAATGAACGATTTCCACAGGAGTTCACTCGAGCCCAGCGCTACAGGCACGCCTTATCCGTGTTGATCGCCGACATCGATCACTTTAAGAAAATCAATGACTCCTATGGCCATCAGGTGGGTGATCTGGTTCTGAAAAGGGTGTCGCGTTGCCTGATGGAGCAGGTCAGGGAAAAAATAGATTGGGTCGTCCGCTATGGTGGTGAGGAGTTTCTCTTCGTACTGCCCGAAACGGATTGTAACGGCATGCGAATCCTGTCCGAGCGACTGCGTCAATCCGTATCACAACTCAGCATCCAACACGAAAACCACACCCTGCATGTCACGGCCAGTTTCGGAGGCGCTTGTAAACCTGTGTGCCCGCCGGGCAATGGAGGTGGTTTCCAGAACATCTCGATTGACCATCTGATCAATAAGGCCGACGCCCAACTCTACCGATCCAAAAGAGGAGGCCGCAATCGTGTCAGTGTCGAGGAGATCTCTTTGGAAAAGGTTTAGCCGGACGATACAGCTTCTTTTCCTCTCAGTCGCCCACCTGCCTGTCGAATATCTGGGTCACCGCTTGTGAAGCAAGGGCCGTTGTAGAAGGCTTGACAGGCCCTTCGAAAACCGACAGATCCTTGATCTGCGAAAAGCATCGAGAGATGAAAATTTTTCGTTGGCTTTCAGATCGCAAAACACCGAATCGAAGTCGCTCGAGATCCTTTTGCGGCAGGCGCTGAACGAACTCTTTCGTGGCCCATATCTGTCCGTCCATGCCGATGTTTGAAAGTTGGCTGGCCACCTCAACCGTTTTTCCGAGTGTCAGGAGGTGGTTTCCGGCCGCCGAAGCCACCGAGGCAATGAATTCGGTCCCGAAATGAATCCCGATATTGAGCGCGATATTGTGCAGCCAACCTTTTCGAATTTTCCACTCCCGCCCCAGATGAGACATCCGTTGCTTCAATTCCAACGCACATCGAATGGCACTCGATGGCGCTTGGGCGCACGCGTCATCGGCCAAAAAGTATCCAAGGAACATCATCGTGCCAAATTGGCCGATAAAGCCGCCGTTTTCATCCAACGTTTCCGAACTGATTTGCCAGACGCGCAGCGCCAGTTCACTGAACTCTTCATCGAGCATCTCGGTGCGCAGGGTTTCGGCGTCATCGAGCGTTGCCGACAAAACACAGACGGCTCTTTTCGCGGGTTCAAGCTGTTGAAGCGCCACCTCCCTTAAATTGCCGGATGAAGAAAATTTTAGAAGCGGTATGGAGGTCACGGCCGCCTGGCCACCATTTTTTTCTTCTGCTGAATCATTCTGTTCTGGGATATAAAAATCTTCACCCGACTCAGATTCGGTCGGCCGGAATTGATCGGCAATGGCATTTAGGGGATGGATCGGGGCGTTGGCACGTTCATTCATGAGTTTCTCCCGAATTCAAGGGCAGTGTGAATTTTGAAAACAGAGCGGGGCAGATCGATTGCTTTTGAAACCCACCGTCTTGATTCAATTGCGTCTCGTAGCGGCAAGCATCAAAAGTGTCGGGAATGGGATCTTTGTAACAGGCCGACTTTGATTGTCAAGGGAAATCCAAGGGGAGGCAAAAACCCATTGAAAAGATGAAATATTTTTTCTATACGAGACAAAATGATTCACAAGGGGTCAAACATATGAACGATTATCAGCAAGAACAGTGGGATGCCTTGCAAATGGCCGTCGAGCAACTGAGCTTGTTGAAAACAGGCGAGCGCCAGGAGTTATTCCAGGAGTTGGTGCCATACCTTGCATTTCGATCAGAAGTGGATCGTTTTCTGGACCTTCACTTCAGTGCCCATTGTACCCGCAGCTGCTATTCCAATCAGCTCAGTGCGTGTTGCAGCAAAGATGGCATCGTCGCTTTCTGGGCAGATATGGTCGTCAATGTGTGCTGTTCGAGCGAAGCGGCGATTGAAAAGATGTTTGAAGCGTTGCGGTCTCCCTTCAATGATCGCAAGTGCACCTATCTGCAGGCCGATGGCTGCTGTTGGCAGGTCAGGCCCCTGATGTGCGCCATGTTCCTCTGCGAACCGGCGCAGGAGAAGGTGTTCACCCATGACGAGTCGTGTAAGATCCAATGGGATACTTTGAGAAGCAGGGCCAAGGCATTCCGATGGCCCACGCGTCCCGTTTTGTTCGATCGGCTGGAAACCTTTTTTTTGGACCGCGGATGCCGGTCGTCCCTGATGTTTATCAACACCAGTCCGGCGCTTTTGCGCATAAAACAGAAAGCCCGTATCAAGGAATCTGGAACCCTCAGGCGGCTTTGACCCCAAAAGCCTTGAACAGATTCTGGTCCATGACCGCTTCGTAGCCGGTCATGCAAGCGATGACCTTTTTTTCCTCATCCAGAAATGTAAAATCGGCCGTCAATTTTCGGTCGGTCGTCCTGACGACTTCCATGACCGCGGTGACCCCCTGTGAGGGGAAACGATCACGATATTGGCGATATGTCGCCGCATAACTCGGCAATGAGACCAATTGCTGATGCTCGTAACACCAGATGATGGCCATTTGAAACGCGCAATCCATTACCAGCGGGTCTGCGATCCAGCGACTGCGCATGGGATCCTGAAGCCACTGTTGCGGTGCCGGGGCGGAACGTACCCTTGCCGTCAATCCCTTGCCCGAAAAATGGATGATTTTTTCAATGCCTCGCAGGGCCTCTCCGTGAAACAGGATATGCTCATAAATCTCGCCGAGGCTTCGCTGGTACGCCGTGGCCTTGAAGTGCCCGTTCTCCTCGAACGAGGGCGGGGCAGGCAAACGATCGGCCAGCAGGGCGGTGGCACTCGAATGAATCTGGCAGGAACCGTTTTGCTGCCCGTCACGCACTTCAACATCCACTGCGTACATCCCATCTTTGCGTTTGGCGGCAGCAGCCATCAACCGGATGCTTCTGCTTTGGTCGTCCAGGACAATGCCTTTGAACAACCTCAGATTGTCGATTCCGTATAAACACAACCCTGGATTGGCGTGCAGTGCGCCATGGGCCAACCACTCGGTCATGAGCGCAAACGGCACGACCGGTCGGCCGTCCAGGCGGTGGGACTCCAGTATGGGATATCGATGAAGGTCGATATCCCGTTTGGCCGCCAGTGACATGCCTTCGTCTCTATTGCAGGTGGCCGCTACATCTTGGCCATCATCCGGCTGTTTCGAGGCCGATGGCAACGGTCCGCCGATGACAATCTCAACCGATGCGTCGAGCGGTTGGCCCATCTCGGCCACCATGGCCCTTGCCCCGGCTTCGACGGGAATCAAAGAAATGCCTGCGCATTCGAATACCCGTTTCAAGGAGGGGGTGACCATGCCACCGTCCCAAGGTCCCCAGTTTATAGCAAGGACCTTGCATCCCGGCCTATGGTGGGCTTGTTGTACCGCGATTTTGTTGAGCGCTTCGTTGGCCATGGCGTAGTCGGCCTGACCGGTGTTGCCCATTCTGGCGCTGATCGATGAAAAGAGCACCAGATATTTGAGTTCATCGTTATCAGTGGCCTCCAACAGTGTATTCAAACCTTTTACTTTTGTGTCATAAACCACTGAGAATTGGTTTAATTTTTTATCTACGATCAGCCGATCTTCGAGGATGCCGGCCCCATGAATGATGGCTTTGATCGGCCCGTGCTCCCTGCGCAGTTTCGACATCACGACACCGACGGCTTTATCGTCACACACATCGACGCTGAAATAGAGCACATCGATTTTAAGACTACGTAAACGCTCGACCGTGGACAGGACTTCCCGGTTGGCCATCCATTGACGATAGATTTTTTCAAGGTCCCGGGGCGCGAGCGCCTTGCCTGCGGTGGAATGGGTCAGGATCGCTTTTTTGATGGCAGACTCTTCGGAAATCCCGTGCAGCCATTCAGGTTCGCGCGTCGGTTGCGGTGATCTTCCCAGCAGAACCAGACGACACGGCGCCTCCATCGCCAGGGCCGTTGCGGCCGCAGCCGTCACACCGCGTGCGCCGCCGCTCACGACAACCACGTCATCGCGATTCAGACTGAGCGTCGTCCCCGAGACGGGTGCTTCGGCAACCATTTGAAGGCCTACCCGACGCCGGGGACCAAGTCCGATTTCGATTCCATCGGCCGGGTCTAGAAAAGCCACCTCTTCGATCACGGCACCTGCGGCCGCACCGACATCATGCCATTGTGGATCGACATCCAAGGCCAAACAACGAATCTCGGGCCATTCGATGGCCGCGGTTTTCACCAAACCGGCCAGGGAACCCTGTTCAGGGTCGGACAATGGCTTTTGAGCGAATCCGAAGGCGCCATCCAGCCGACTGACCGTGCAAAAAAAAGCGTCACAACCTGCCTTCACGGCCTCTTGCAAGGCGGGGTGGCAAATTTGCGCCCATCGGAAGGCGTCGCTCGGTTCCTGCGGGGCCGATAGGACGAGTCCTGCCAGTTTGGTTTCTGGTGTGATTTGCGCATGTTCGGTCAAGCGGAGGACGGACCAACCGGCCGATGTCATGGCCTTCTCCAATGCATCCCCAAACTCGCCTTGCCGAGCTGCCAGTCCGATGGTGAATGGTGCGCCTGATCGAATCGGATGCGCACCACGCGCCTTAGGGGTTGCGGGCAGATCCACCACATCGATCCGATACCGAGGGACGGATTGGGAAGCCTCCTCCTCGACTCGCGACCGGGCGCAGGCCTGCGCCCGGGGCGGGTTCGATGCTGGTTCATCATCAGACAAGGATGATCCCGATGGCGGCGATGCGTCTGCGCAGCAGGTGCCGCACAGATACTCACAGATCTGTCCGAGTGTCTTCAAGGTTCCGACCATATCGGGCGTCACCTTGGGAAGGTTGGGCATCTGATCTTCCATGGCCGAGAGAATTTCGACGCGTTTGATCGAATCGATGCCCAGATCGGATTCGATATCCATATCCAGACCCAACATCTCCTCCGGGTATCCGGTCAAGGCCGCAACGACTTTCAACAGCGCTGTTTGCACTGCACCCTGATCCCCCCCTTTGGGTGTTGCCTGAGGTGGGGCAGCGGGGGTGGAAGATTGGGCCGATGCCTGCAAATTGGACGATTGTGAAACGCCTGATCCCAGGTAGTCACAAATCTGGCCCAAGGTTTTCAAGGTCCCCATCAGGTCAGGCGTTACCCTGGGCAGGTCCGGCATTTGCTCCTCGAGCGCAGACAATATTTCCACCCGTTTGATCGAATCGATCCCCAGATCGGACTCGATGTCCATATCCATGGCCAGCATGTCATCAGGATATCCAGTCAGTTGACTGACGATCGCCACCAACGCTTTTTGGATCGCTTCAAGCTGACCACCGGAATGGCTTTCGGTGGTCAGGGGTTCTTTGACGTCCTCCTGGCGGGATGCCGGCTGCACGGACGCGTCCGGAACCGCCTGGCTTTGGTCGACGATACTGCGGGCCGGGGGGGCAGGGGGAGACAAGCTGATAGCGGGCGCACTCTTGGGCGGCTGCATCGCCGGCATCGTGCCGTCATCGCGGTCGTAGATCCCAGCGGTGAACCCACCCATGCCGGCATCGACCAGTTGCTGTGTGCTGCGCAGCATCTGTTGAAGCGTTCGACTGGCTTCGGCCTGGGCCTCCAGATATTTTTGATGCGTTTCCGATGTCTGGGACTGAAGCGCCTGCATGGAAGCGAGTCCTTTTTGGACGGTGGTCAAGGCGTGATTCAAATACTCTCTTTTTGAAGGATCCATTGTGTTGATCTCGTGCCTGATGTCATTTTGGCGACCGCTGGGCATGTCGATCGCTCGTTGTCGTGAGGGTTCAAGCCGGGTAAGGGAGGGTCCAGGTTGTTCGGGCACCGTTTTGACGGGGTGAGACGAGGTCGCCGGTGCCACCTTTCGATCCGTATGGTCCTGTTTTTCTATTCGTGCCACCGGTGGCCTCGCAGGTCTCGATGCTCTGTAGTTGGCACCGGACAGAGGAATTCGCATGCGCTTGGGCGTTTGTACCGGAAGGGGTTTTTCCCACTTCTGCAACAAAACGGGATACCCCAAGGCGGCCAACCTGGCCAGTGAATGGGCCAGATCGCCAACGCCGGTTGCACGACCTCCTGAACGATCCAGTGCCATTGCGTGGAAAAAACGGCCATTTAAAATTTTCTCGACCAAACGCGTCAAAACGGCCTTGGGCCCTACCTCGACAAACGTACGCACACCATCCGCATAGAGATGCTCAATGTTGGCGATAAAATCCACCGGCAAGGCCAGTTGCTCACCCAGTACTTGTTTGGCCTGGTCGATGGCATCGGGATACGCACCGCCCAGGGAGTTGCTCATGACTTCAATCGAACGGCCCGATCGCCAGTGCACCTGATCCACCATTTTTTGAAAAGGGATCTGGGCGTCGGAAACCAGCTTACTGTGGAACGCCGCGGCCACGGGCAATTTAATTGTTTGATACCCTTTTGTTTTACAAATTTTTTCCGCGGCTTCGATGGCTGCGGCAGGTCCGGAAAGAACCCCTTGTTCAGGACTGTTTCGATTGGCCAGAACAACGCCTTCGGGCAATTCCGCAACGAGGTGATCCAATTCCGCGATGGGGCCGCGAACCGCGAGCATGCAGCCCGGATCCGCATCTTTGCCTTGGATGCCGGCCGCTGCCATAAATCGGCCCCGCGCTTCCGATAGCTGCCACAAGGCCTCTCGATCCAGACGACCGGCGGCGTACAAGGCCACCAACTCGCCATAACTGTGACCACAGGTTCCATCCGGCACGATCCCGAAGGTGTTGAGTGCAGCCAGCATGGCGGTACTGATGGCGCCGATGGCCGGTTGTGCGATATCGGTCCGTCTGAGCAGGTTTTCGGCTTCTGCAGGGTCGTCGAGCAGCTTTGGATAGATCGAATCGGAGAGGCGGATTCTGCCGTTCATGGCCGCCTCGGCCTCTTGAAGGGCCTGTATCGCCTCGGGAAAACAGCAGAGTAGATCTCGGCCCATGCCGACGTACTGGCTGCCTTGTCCCGGAAAAAGAAAGCCCATTTTGCCCGGTGGATCGCCAAAGCCGATAAAAATACCGTCTGCGACGGGCCTCGCGTGATCGTGCCGGGTCGCCAGCTTCTCCATGGCGGCATCGCAGCGCTGCATGACATGCGTGAGGTCGTTTGCAGAATCAAGGACCATCAAGAGGCGGTAAGGATCCTTCGAGTCGAATCTCATCCGGCTTTGGGCCGCCCATGGGCCCACGTTGTTCTCTTCACTGCTTTGGGCCACATTGGCGCGCCACTCTTCGACCATTTGGGCCAGCGATTCCTCGCTTTGTGCAGAAAATGCGGCGATTTCGACACTCCCGTCCCAGGAGGGTTCCTTTTTATCGGGGTCGAACTCTTCGAGAATCGTGTGGAAATTACTGCCTCCAAAACCAAAGGCGCTGATGCCGGCGCGACGCACACCGTCTTTTCCTGGAATCCAGGGCTTCAGGTCCTGATTGATGTAAAACGGGCTATTGGCGACATCCAGATTGGGATCCGGCGGATCTGCTTTCAAGGTCGGAATCAATACCTTGTGATAGAGGCAAAAGGCCGCTTTGATCAAACCTGCGGTCCCGGCTGCCGCTTTGGTGTGACCGATATTGGACTTCACCGAACCGAGGGCGCATCGGTCGCCTTTGGATGCGACCGAACCGAATACATCGCAAAGGGCTTTGAACTCGACCTGGTCGCCGACGCGCGTGCCCGTGCCATGGGCTTCGACCAGCCCGATATGGTCCGGGGTGATGCCTGCGCTCTGAAAAGCCCGCCTGAGGGCCGCGACTTGCCCACTCTGACGCGGTGCGTAGATGCTTTGGGATTTGCCGTCGCTGGCCGTCCCCAAGCCTTTGATAACGGCGTAGATACGGTCGCCGTCACGTCGGGCGTCATCCAATCGCTTCAATACCAGCATACCGACGCCTTCACCCAGGACCGTGCCATCGGCATGTTTTGAAAAAGGCCGTATATTCCCGCTCTTGGAAAGAATTTGAGTTCTGGAAAAGCACATATGCATAAATGCGTCGTTGATGGTATCCACGCCGCCCGTGATCGCCATATCCGACCGGCCGGTGACAAGTTCCATCAGCGCCAGGTGAATGGCGCTCATGGAGCTGGCGCAGGCCGCGTCCACTACACAGTTTGTGCCTCCCAAATCCAACCGATTGGCGATACGACCGGCCACCACATTGCCCAAAAGACCGGGAAATGAACTTTCCTGCCAGGAGACGTAGCCCTCTGCAATTCTTTGAATAACATCATCCGCCGTCGTTTCGGTCACGCCGGCGTCGGTCAGGGCGCGCCGCCAAAGCGGGTGGCCAAGTCTGGCGCCCAAAGGAATGACCAGCTCCTGCGTGCCGGTAACGCCGAGAATAACGCTTGTTCGTTCGCGATCGAAAGTGCGTCCGTTGTTTATGCCGTATCCTGCGTCATCGAGGGCTTGCTTGGCTACGACGAGCCCTAAAAGCTGAGAGGTGTCGGTCGCCTCGAGAGCCGTGGGCGGGATTCCAAATTCGGAAGGGTCAAAATCGACCAGCGGCAGATAACCACCACGATTGCAGTAGATGTGATCCGGTTTCTTGGGATCGGAATCAAAATAATCATTTAGATAACGGTGGGTTTCGGGAGGATCGGTGATGGCATCCACACCTCGCATCAACAATCTCAGGAAAGACTTTTGATTGGCTGATTTTGCAAACATGCAACCGATCCCGATGATGGCCACCGGAACCTGAAACGGGTCATTGTTTTTCATATCGAATCAAACCACTGAATAAA
This sequence comes from Desulfatitalea tepidiphila, assembly GCF_001293685.1. Taxonomy (NCBI): domain Bacteria; kingdom Pseudomonadati; phylum Thermodesulfobacteriota; class Desulfobacteria; order Desulfobacterales; family Desulfosarcinaceae; genus Desulfatitalea; species Desulfatitalea tepidiphila. The sequence continues at coordinate 1,576,797 of NZ_BCAG01000003.1, forward strand.
AAGTTGGCTGCCTGGTCGGACAAACATCCGAACTCGGCACAAATTAAAAACCAGCCATCGCAACCGATTGCCGGAGCACAAAGCCGTCAATGTCATGCAAAAACTATACATAATCCATCGGTCGTTAATTTGCAACACTTGACGATCGATTCATAAGTTGTTAATCAGATACAACAACCAAACAACCTGGAGTTCAAATGATTTATTATAATAGTAGGTACTTGTCCAGTAAGTTGCAGATTAATTTGGCAAGATGGAAACGGTGGGCAAGGGAATTTTTACCGCCGGATCCACTAGGCGGCATTCAATCCGGGGTAACGCGTCAATTCAATGCCAAAGAAGCTTTCAAGGTGTATTTGGCCGGACATCTGGTGGGCGCACTAAAGCTGACCATTCCGGATGCCGCTAAAATCCTTAATGATTTGAAGCCCTGGCTTAAATCGCAGGGTTTTTTTCAGATCCATGCACGCCCCACTTTGAATGGCGCCAGAAATATGCCGCAACATTTTCTATTCATTCATCCAGAAAACGAACAACAATTCAGCTATTGCATTCGAACCGTGATCCAGACTGAAACCGTTGAAAATGACATATCGGTCAAACGAACCACCTTTTCGGAAACCCATATGGGACCGTCGAAGTCCAACGGAGATGAGGGTCACCCCGTTTATGGTCACGTGATTGCGGTCACCCGGCTCTACACTGATTTTCTAAATAAAATCGAAGTGGTTTAGCAAGACGTCCGGCGTTGGATCTCCGCCGGTTCCATGGGTCGGAATACAGCCGCCTGGGATGGGACGATGATTCCCTGACTGCGCAACCAATTGCATCGCATGAGACCGGCCGCGCCGTAAAGCAGATTCATGCCGATGGTGGCAACATGACGGTTTTGGGGCGGCTCGAGAATGGACCCCTTGGCCCACGCGTTGAACGCTCCCATGGCAGGCCCGCACCAGATTTGATAGTCGATTTTGCGCGCCGGATCACCGCTTTTGGCCCATAACGACGCCCTGCCCAGGTAGGATCGAAACACCAGGGCCATTTTGTGTTTCGGATCACGTTCCGCACGGTCGATTTGCACTCTGTCGCGCTGTTCGAAAAATTGACGCGTCTGCCCCCAGGCCTCTTCAAAAGAGGCTTGAAGAAAATCTTTCTCGACGGTGGCGCGAACGGTGTCGGGGATCTGTTCGTAGCGGTCGTAGGTGCGATATAGCTCGTAGAGGCGCGCCGCCCGCATGGCAAACATCGTCCCCCGTTTGAGCACCTGCACTTTCACCCCCATTTCGAACATATCGGCGGAAGGCGCCATGATGACGTCGGCCTGCTGGGCCTGGGCGAGCATCTCGCGTACCGCATCGGAGGTGTCCGCTTCCACGCATGCCTGATTGATGGATCCGGTCAACACATACGCCGCACCCATGGCAAAAGCCGCGGCGGCGGAATCCGGCGTCGCGATGCCACCGCCTAAACCGACCCTCAGTGGCGATGGGAACCGGTACCGTTGCATGGCCTCATCCCTCAGGGCCATAAACGTGGGTAACATGGTCAGGGCTGGGCGGTTATCCGTATGTCCGCCCGAGTCCGCTTCGGCGGTCAAGTCCTGGGCCAGAGGGATACGCTCGGCCAGGAGCGCTTCCCGCTCGGTGATCCTGCCTTGCTCGACAAGCGTTTTTAGAAATTTTTCGGGTGGTGGTGCAAAAAATTTGCTTGCTACCTCGATGCGCGACACCTTAGCGACGATATGGTTGGGACAAACAATATGGCCGTCTTGCGCCTGGTGAATGCCTTTGATGCGATAATACACCAGGGAAAGGGTCAACCCCAGGTAGGCCGAAGCGCTGACCAGACGGATCTTTTTACGCAGGTACAGGTTGACGACCGCCTCTTCCAGTTGGGGATCGTTGGGACTATGGATCAGGTTGAAGCCGAATGGAACGCCATCCCTTCCGGAGGTGAGACGATCGATGGCAGATTCGATTTGTCCGAGGGAAAGCCCGCCTGCACCGAAAAAACCGATCATACCAGCTTCGCCTGCCGCCCGGACCATCTCCACGGAGGTAATGCCGTTGGCCATGGCGCCGATCACATAGGCATATCGGATGCTTAGATCCCGTTTAAAAAGAGGATCCCCAAGGTTCATCGGTTGGACAGGCGGCGCAAAACCCAACAGCGGCCTTCCTTGAAGCACGATGTCAGGAGCCGATCCCCATATCATCGTACCGTTATGGGTCACGGCAGATGCGTCGGATGGCCCGACGACAAAAACAGGACGGCCGACGTTGGCCACAGCCTCTTTGAATGCCGTTACACCGGTGCGAAGCTCCTTGTCATTTCCGATCCAGCGGGCCGACGAAGCGCTTGAGGCAGATTTTTCCACGATCGAGATCCTTTGTGTCACTTTTTTCCAAGGTCGTTGCCGTTTTCGGTACCAAAACCAGCCGCAGCAAGAGAAAGTATTGAACCATTGCCCCAAGGTGCGGTGGCACCCCTTTGAATGGCGCTTTTTAAACATTATGAAGAGGACTGTCAAACGGGATATCTTTAGGTCTGGGATTCCCACTGAATGCGATTCATTAAACCCGGCGTGGGTGGAGCAGGTGGCCGATGCCACGCGCCAAGCGGTCAAGTGCCGCTAAGAATGCACGGCGGGCGGCCCAGAAACTCGCTGCGCTCAAACAGTCTGGGCCGCTTGTCCGCCGTTTGCATTCTAGCGGCACTAAGACCGCAGGCGCACGTGGCCCTGGTCACCTGTTCCACCCACGCCTGTCATGCCCGTTACGATTCGAAGCTTAATATTAAAATATTATTGGGACACGAGCTATTCAGGGTGAATCACGTTCAGTTAAAATTGCTTCCTTTGGGTCTTAAGGTTCATCCCCGTGGATGGTAATGCCGATGAATCTCGATCAGTCGCTGCTGGGCCACGTGAGTATAAATCTGCGTTGTGCCGATATCCACATGACCGAGCATCATCTGCACCGCACGCAAATCGGCGCCGCCTTCAAGTAAATGACTTGCAAAAGAGTGACGCAAACTGTGAGGCGTGACGCGTTTGGTGATACCGACTTGAAGGGCGTAACGCCGGAGCAGTTTCCAGAAACCCTGACGGGTCATGGGCTTGCCGGCCCTGGCGACAAAGAGAAAACGGCTGCTCATGTTTTTGAGCAGCAAGGGGCGCCCATGGTCCAAATAGTCTTGAAGACACGTAATGGCTTTGCCGCCAATCGGTACGATTCGTTCCTTGCTGCCCTTGCCCAGGACGCGCACGAATCCAGCTTCCAGATTGACGGACCCCACGGGCAAGTCGATGAGTTCGGACACGCGCAGGCCGGCGGCATAAATCATCTCCAACATGGCTGCATCACGCAGTCCCAAGGGTTTTTCACGATCCGGCGCCGCGATGAGGTCGGTGACCTCTTCCTGACTGAGCACGTCGGGCAATTTGAGGCCGCTCTTGGGCAGCTCGACCATTTTGGCAATGTTTTCGGCTAAAAGGCCATTTTGGGTCAAAAATTGGAAAAATCCACGAATGGTAACGAGATGCCGTGCACGTGTCCGCGCACCGCGGCCAGTTTTCCTGAGATCGATGACGTATTTCAAGATAGCGGTCGGATCCGCATCTTCGAGGTGCTCAATGTTTTCTGATTTGAGAAATTTCAGAAAAGAGGCCAGGTCCGCACTGTAGGCCTCGATGGTTTTGGCCGCCAAACCCTTCTCGACAATCAGGTGATTGATGTATTGATCGACCCATCGGTCAAATAAGGGCTCAATTGGCTGCATAAATCGATATTGACCTCTTTAAATCACAATGCCTTTAACTGGCGCGGATCTTACGGGCGGGCGTAAAGCCCGCCCCTACGATATTTGATTGGTGATACAGTTTCTTGCCATACACGGGCGCGTAGGGGACGGAGTTTATCCCCGCCCGTGTGAAAACCTGAACGCCTCGAGATAACGACACTGCGGCCAATATAACAATTAAATCCGGTCGATTTGATAGGTCGTGCTCAACCGGCTCAACACATCGGCACCGTCGGCGGTGACCGCCACTTGATTCTCGATGCGCACACCGCCCCATTCGGGAAGATAAATGCCAGGCTCCACGGTGACGATCATGCCGCTACGCAAAACAGACTCTCTCAGCGGGCTCAAACGCGGCGCTTCGTGAACGGCCAATCCAGTGCCGTGGCCCAATCCATGACCAAATTTGCCTTCGAATCCCTTGGCATGAATATGATTTCGGGCAACGGCATCGACCGCCTTGGTGCTGGCCCCCTCCTTGATCGCCGCTATGGCCTTTTGTTGCGCTTCCAGAACAGTGTGAAATACGGTGAGAAAGGTGTCATCCGGCTTTCCAAGTATCAGCGTGCGCGAGGAATCCGAGCAGTAACCATTCAACCTGGCCCCCCAGTCGAACAGGATCGGCTCACCGGACTGGATGGGACGATCGGTGGGAATGGCGTGGGGCAGGGCGCTGTTGGGTCCGGCCGCCAAGATGACAGGGAAAGAGAGGCTTTGGGCGCCGGCGTGTCGCATGCCAGATTCCATGGCCCAGGCCACCGCCTTTTCACTCATGCCCGGCTTCAGTTTCTTGGCCACATGACGAAAAACATCTTCAGCCAGCAACAAAGCTTTTCGGGTCTTTTCGATTTCGTCTCCGGACTTGATCTCGCGTAGGGCCTCCACAAAAGTCTCCAATGGGATCAGGTCCAGCTGGTTTGCGGCTTTCTCCAATTCTTTTTTTATATTCAGGTGCTGCTGGACCGACACGCGATTGCTTTCGAACCCGAGGCGTTTGATGCCCAACGTTTGAGAAATTTTTGCAAGCTCTTTGGCCAACCCGTTCGGATAGATCAGAATCTCGTACGCCGGTGCTTCATGGTTTGCCTGAATCTGAAAGCGGGAATCGGTCAGCAGGACCTGGGACCTATTGGTGATCAACAAGCCACCGGCGGATTCGTCAAATTGGTGGTCCTCTCCGGTGAACCCACTGAGATAACGACGGTTTTCCTCTACCAGGACGAGCAATCCATCGAGCCCCTGTTCATGCATCCGCCTGCGGATTTCTGCCAGGCGATGCTGAATAAGATCTGTCATTTCCATATTTCTCCAGTTGCTCCTGTTATGGATCTTGTGCGATGAATGTTTCGTTTGAGATCTATTTGACTTCTTAAAAGGCCTTTGCCTATAATTGCGGCTGACCATTTCGAGCGCTCTTTTATCACGGAATATATTGGTTTTCCATTAAATTCAAATCGTTTTCTCGAATATTGCCGTCTCAGCCTCAGGTTTTGGGACCATCGTCCAGCATTGCCTTTAAAGAAAACCGGAAAGGATGCAAATGATGGATATCATCACCCACCAAGCCATTGACCCTGGTCTTTGCGGGCACCCCCTCGATGTGAAGGAGGGCTACAGTCGGGTGCGTCTCGAAACCCTGTCGTCCATGGCGGCCGATAAAACCGGGTTGGTCCACGGCGGTTTTATTTTCGGGTTGGCTGATTATGCCGCCATGATCGCCGTCAACCATCCCAATGTCGTCCTGGGTGCAGCGGATGTCAAGTTCCTGAAGCCGGTTCGCGTCGGGGAACAGGTGGTTGCCACCGCACGGGTCGAAGAGATCCAAGGGAAAAAACATTGGGTGGCGGTATCTGTTTCATCGGGTGAAGAGACGCTGTTCCAAGGCATGTTTACGTGCTTTGTGCTCGATAAGCACGTCCTGGCATGATCAGTGTCCATCCACAAATGACTAATTGGCCCGATATCGGCGTTGAGCGAAAAATTTAATCTTCGGAATATCGACCATATGCCTGCGGTTAAATTTTTCGCGCGCCTTGATCTCGACCCAATTTGCCTATTTGTGGACGGGCACTTGTTAAAATCAGTCTTTGAAAAAGGAGTTTGCCCATGGCCAAAAAAATAGGTGTGCTCTTGTCCGGATGTGGGGTTTTCGATGGATCTGAAATTCACGAAGCCGTTTTGACGCTGCTCTTTCTGGATCAAGCCGGCGCAGAGATCGTTTGTATGGCGCCCGACAGCGGCCAAATGCACGTGATCGATCACACCGATCAGTCGGTCGCCGACCAGCAAAGAAATGTTCTGGTGGAGTCCGCGCGAATCGCCCGGGGAAATATCGTGGACCTTGCAACGGTTCGGGCAGATCAGATCGACGGCTTGATCCTGCCGGGCGGATTCGGCGCGGCCAAAAATTTAAGCGATTTCGCTGTGAAAGGTCCGAACGCCTCCGTACATCCACAGGTTCAAAGAATTCTCGATGAAATGGTGGCTGCGCAAAAACCAATCGGCGCCCTGTGCATTGCACCGGCAACGGTTGCGCGCGCGCTGGGGCGTCTCAAACCCGAAGTCACCATCGGTTCGGATGTCGGCACGGCCGCCGCGATTGAAACCATGGGCGCGAAGCACATGAATTGCCAGGTCGATCAGATTCATGTGGACCAGAAACATAAAATTGTCACCACACCGGCCTACATGCTGGGACCGGGCATCAAAGATATTGCCGTGGGCATTGAAAAACTCGTTAAAAAAGTCGTTGAATGGGCCTGATCCTTATGGCCGGTGGCGTTGCTTTGAAACGGTCGACAAGGCAATAGGGTGCCGGGATGCCCAGCGAATTGCACATCATCTCCGGCAATCATATGGAAATGCTGGTCAGGGGGTTGGCTGAGGTACTGGCCGCACCCGTCGAAGCGAATCCGCATTTGGTGTTGCAGCCCGACGTGGTGCTGGTACAAAGCAGGGGCATGCAACGCTGGATATCCCTGCAAGTCGCCAGCATCAACGGGGTTTGCGCCAACATAGAGTTCCCTTTTCCCAATGCCTTTATCGACCGGCTATGCGGCCTCGAGGATGCCGCCTTTGGAATGACCGGGGCCTACGACAAACCCACCCTGGCCTTTCGCATCTGCCGTCTCTTGCCAGACCTCTTGGCGCATTCTGTTTTCGAGCCTTTACAGCGCTATCTGGCCCAGGATACCAACCCCCTCAAACGATTTCTGTTAAGCCGCAAGATCGCCGACACCTTCGATCAATACGCCGTGTTCCGGCCGGATTGGCTCGTGGGTTGGGAGACGGGCAGAGCGGGCACCGAACAAATGCCTCCGTCGCACCAATGGCAAGCCTGCTTGTGGCGGGCCCTCGGAGCGCAACAAAACGGCTTACACCGTTCCGCTCTCCAAAAAGAGCTGGTGGAAAGACTTCGGCAAAACGACCGTGCATGGCGTGGATTACCCTCCAGGATCTCCGTCTTTGGTGTGTCCCACTTGCCGCCGTTCCACCTGGAGGTACTCGAGGCACTTGCCCAGAGAATTCCGGTCTTTCTGTTTCTGCTGAATCCCTGCCGTCACTATTGGGCCGATATCCTTTCGGATCAACAAATGGTCCGCTTGCGATCCCGCATTCCGGGCACACCAGACAACGGCGCATTGTATTTTCAGAGCGGTAACCGTCTCCTGGCGTCCTTGGGCGTGCAGGGGAAAGAATTTTTCGACCTGATCCATCAATGCGAGGCCCATCACCACGAATTGTTCCAGGACAACCGGAACGGTCTGTTGTTGGGGGGGATCCAGCAGGACATTCTGGATCTGGTCGACCGCCGTCGGTCGGACGAGGAACCCACAGATGAGGTCGTGCACGCCGACGGGAGCTTGCGGGTGCATAGCTGTCACAGCCCCATGCGGGAAGTTGAGGTGCTGTACGACCAGTTGCTGGACATGCTGGATCATACCCCGGGTCTTGAACCGCGGGACATCCTGGTCATGGCGCCGGATATCGCTGTTTATGCGCCGTTCATTCATGCCGTGTTCGGAAATCCCGCTGACCCAGCACACCAAATGCCCTACAGCGTGGCCGATCAAGACCTCTTGGCATCAAATTCGACGATCGATACCTTTATTCAGCTTCTGGATCTGGTCGACGGTCGGATGGAAGCCTCGCGAGTCTTGAGTCTTCTTTCATGTCCGAGTGTCCAATCGCGCTTCGGATTGTTCGAATCCGACCTGCAACTGATTCACCGTTTGGTAAAAGAGGCCGGCATCCGCTGGGGATGGGACAGGGCTGATCGCAGACGCCATGGTTTGCCCGGATTCAGGGAGAACACTTGGCAGGAAGGCCTGGATCGATTGGTCCTCGGATGGAGCATGGACAGCCGGGAATCCAGGCTCTTCAGTGAAGTTTTGCCACTCCAATCCATTGCTTCCGGAGATGGTGACATTCTGGGACGCGTCATTGCCTATGCCGATGCCATCCATGAGAGCATGACCCAACTCGATGCCTGCGTCGATTCCCTCGAGGGTTGGCAGGTCAGGCTCAACGCGCTGTTCGAGCGTTTTTTCCAGCTGGGACCTTCTGAGATATCCCATTCACAGCCGTTAAAGACCACGATCCATCGACTCAAGGAAATCGGATTGCAACTCGATGAAAAAGCGACCTTTTCCTTCGACATCATCCGGCAGTATCTGAAGGACACCCTCAAACAGACTTCCCGTGAGGCAGGTTTCATGACGGGCGGCATCACCTTCTGTGCCATGCTCCCGATGCGCAGCATCCCTTCCAGGATCATTTGCTTGCTCGGCATGAATCACGAAACCTTTCCGCGTGAAAATCATGAACCGGGATTCAATTTGATGGCGGCCGAACCCCGGCCAGGCGACCGCTCCAGAAGAAACGATGATCGCTATCTTTTCCTGGAAGCCCTTATCTCTGCCAGGGACATTTTTTATCTGAGCTACATCGGTCAGAATATTCAGGACAATTCAACCATGGCGCCTTCAATGGTTGTCGATGAACTCCTCGAATATGTGGCCGAAGGTTTGGGGGTTCCGGCCGAGAAGCTCGTCGTCCGTCATCCGTTGCATGCCTTTTCGACCCTTTATTTCAGCGGCCTTGACACACAGGTGTTCACGTACAGTGCCGAAAATCGAAAAGCCGCCGAGGCCCTGATCACCCCGCCTGAAACAGAACCATTCTTCACCGGGGCGCTTCCATCTCCAGATGATCACTGGCGTCAGTGCGACTGGAGGGATTTGGGAGTGTTCTGGGTGCATCCCATACGTTTTCTCATCGAAAATCGCCTGGGGGTTTATTTAAAACCAACTGCAGATGTGGTTGAAGACAGGGAGATTTTCAAATTAGATGCCTTGAGTCGCTATATGGTCAATCAGGATCTGCTCAAGGCGCTTGCCGGAGGCACTTCGAAACAGGAGGCCTACCGTATTGTTCGGGCCGCAAATATGTTGCCCCATGGCACTGTCGGACGTGTTGAATGCGAGCAACTGGTGGATCACGTCGAAACGTTTTTAGATACATTGAAGGCGATTGTGCCGAACGAAAAACCGCGTTCTGTCCGGGTGGACAAGGCACTTTCGCCATTCGCGGCGCATGGCGAGATCGATCGGGTCTATCCACAGGGCCGCATCGTTTACCGCATGGGCAAAACGCGTCCAAAAGACCTGTTGGGGGTGTTCATACACCATCTGGCCCTGCAATTTTGCCCGGAAAAGCATGTGGTTCCGATGAGTATATTGATCTGTACCGACCAAATCTGGCAGTTGTCACCTCTACAAAACCCTGAAGATGTCCTGGCGCGGTACCTGGACTATTACTGGGAGGGACTTCGGGCGCCATTGCCTTTTTATTGCCGGTCCAGCCACGCCTACGCCCATCAACTCCTCGTGAATGGCCGCACCTCCAAAGAGGCGCTCGCTTTCGCCCAGCGCACTTGGCTCGGAAACGACTTTTCACCCGGTGAGGTATCGGACCCCTATTATCAGCTCTGTTTCCGCGAAGGTGCACCATTCCATGAGGATTTTGAAAGGATTGCGATTGACCTGTTCGGACCCTTGATAGCGGTCTCCCATTCGATCACACCGGAAAATCTGCAGGATGCCTCCTTTTTGGAATGAAACCGCTCAAAAGCGCATGGCCAATCCCAGTCGAAAAGCATCTTCCTCCAGGTCCCAATCTCCTGGTCCGGATTCCATATCTATACGGTAGTGGGTGTAAGAAGCGCGGATAGAGGCATTGCGAAGGATCCGCAACCCCACGCCGGCATTGAATTCCAGATAGTTGTCCGTATCTGCGAAAGACAGAGGGCTGGGGGCCCAGGTCAGCCCGCCGAAAACCTCCAACGGCACAGGTATCCGATCGGTCGGGAAGAGGTAGCCGGCTTCACCGGTAAACCCAAGCGCGCCCACATCTCCGGAATATCCACCATTGTCTGCGGTTCCGTAAATTCCTCTCACACCCACCTCGCATGTGAAACCCGGCGCCAATGTATCGCTGCCAACCGTCAGGTTCAAAGAGCCCAACGTATACTCGACATCGTCGTCATCGGTGTGAACCACTGATCCGCCGATGCGATAGTAACCCGATTCGATATAGTCTTTGTAGTGAATGCCGCCGGATATGGATTCCGTTCCGGCCATCAGATCCAATTCAAGGGAATTTGCCCAGCAAACACCGTTTAACATGACCCACACCCAAAGGGCCCCCACTATTTTATGCATCATTGTTCTCTCCCTCCCGCATGGTTTTGGCCAGGAATCGGACCGGCCTGAGCTGCAACCCTCTTACGACAAATTACCAATAATTTCAAATCATGAAACAATGTTGAGGGCTCCGGAGATCGAATTGCCATGCTTGACTTGACAATCCCGAAGCATATGGTAAATAGCCTCAGGTTTCTTTCCCCGGACTGATCCATTCAATACTTAGGACAATACTCGGGGCAATGGAAACAATTGCCTGGATGGCGGAATAGGTAGACGCAAGGGACTTAAAATCCCTCGAAACTTAGTTTCGTGCCGGTTCGATTCCGGCTCCAGGCACCAAGCCTCCCGACGGATCCCGTGGGTTCAACAACGCATTGTCCTTCATCGATATTTAGGGCGAATTCCTTTCGGAAAAAATGAACTGAAGGTTCAGGCCGAGTTGACAAGTGCCCCGAGTACCTATATGATGTTGATTTAATTGAAATTAGGGAGGCAACAATGAACAAGGCCGATCTTGTCAAAGAGCTGAAAAACCAAAACGGATTTACCAGACAACAAGCTGAAAATGTTGTAGATATTTTTTTCAATACCATGGCCGATGCCCTCGCCAAAGGAGAAAGAGTGGAAATTCGAGGCCTGGGCAGTATATTTGTCAAAGAGTACAAATCCTACACCGGTCGAAACCCCAAATCGGGCGAACCCGTGAAAGTCAAACCCAAGAAGTTACCCTTTTTCCGTTGCGGCAAGGAGCTAAAGGAACGCGTTGACTTTAATTAAACGCTCCACCAACACACCCTCCGGCCAGGCCCATTACCAATCCTGAGCTGATCATTCGGGTGATAGGCAAGGATTCATGCTTTTCTTCAAAAACGATGCCTTGAGGCCTCAATACCCCGGGGCTTCCGTTCATCCAGCGGACCATGTCAACGCAACTGATGAAGAAAAGTGGTATGTCTGCAATCAATGCCATCAAAAAATCACTCAACCCGGCTTCCGTCTGAACGTTCAAGGACGTCATGAACACACCTATGCCAATCCAAGCGGAATCGTTTACAATATCAAATGCTTTTCAAATGCCCAGGGATACAGTTTCCTTGGACCGGCATCGACGGAGTTCACCTGGTTTTCAGGCCATTCCTGGCGGATCATTATTTGTACCGCGTGCCTGACCCATATCGGCTGGCACTTTAAAAGCAATGGAGGCGCCAACTTTTTTGGTTTCATCTCGGATCGACTGCTGTTCAAATCGACTTCCTCCGAATAAAGAGGATTGTATTTTCACAAAACCACGGATCTCATCGGGGATATGGCGCCATGCCAGGTTAAGAGTCTATGGGTTGTGGATTTTTCTACCTGGAAATACTACAAAATGTGTTTTCACGTGAAACGTCGAGGCCGTTAGCGTCTTAGAATCCCTTTGACACTCGGTTCCGTTTTTTTCTATACTCCAGACCGTTTTATGGTATCAGGACAATGGTTTTCCATGTCATAGTGGACAGTTGATTCAAGATGATGAGGTAGTGACGTTGACATGCCGCTAAAACGTATCATTGAACAGTTCGGTGGGCTCGAAGTGGTCGAAAGTCGATGTGTCACTGATGAATTTGTCGACCTTGTTTTTTCAAACAGAGACCTTCCTTCGTGGTACAACATCCTCGCGGAACAGTTAGGGGACCCGATCAAGCCCCAAGGGCAGGCTCCCAGCACGAAGGATCTCGAATTGACGTCGAAGACGGGCGGCATCAGAATTGAACAAACGCTCTTCGAAAAGCAATTGGATTCAGGGACGGTCATTGCCAAGTTTTGGCCCTGGAAAGACAATCGACATACCACCTTGCGCATGGCATTGCTGCTGAAAGGTTAGGTTGGAGTTCATGCAAGCGTTCATCATGCTCTTTCAGGCTTTATGTATTTTAATAGCGGCTGCCATCCTCGGCAACTGGTATCTCAAGGAAGCCCAACGCACCAAAATAGCTGGAAGACCCTGGTATGCTGTATATTTTTCACTCCCCGGCCTTCTCATTATCGCACTGCTGTTCTTGTTGCCTTTGGTGATGTATCTAAAGAGATAAATTTATTCCTAACACTCCGGTCATTGCTCAACTTCGAGATCCGGACCCCAGGCGACCTCTGATTATGCCCATTGAAAAACTCTATGTGGACGCTTCGGTGGCCAACTTGCCCTTGGTCGACCGGTTCGTTCAATCATTAAGGTTGCCACCTGTTTTCGTTGAAAATCGTCAGCAGGTGTTTGATATCCTCAAAGGGGAGAAGGACCCCTGCCTGAGGGGAAAACAACTATTACTGTTGACGCGCCTTCAGGGACCCTTTGTGCGCAAGTGCCCGGGCACCCGGGAATATACCTGTTGCGATTATCAAATTTTGAATATTGGCACTTTTTGTACCATGGATTGTGCTTACTGCATCCTGCAAACCTATTTCCACCCACCCTTGCTTCAATATTTTGTTAATCAGGACAGATTGTTAGATGAGCTCTCGGAGTACTTTGAGCGGCCCAAGGGTCTACGTCTCGGCACGGGTGAATTTACCGATAGCCTGATTTGGGAACCCTGGTCTGACCTCACTCCAAAACTGGTGGAACGCTTTGCACATCAGAAAAAAACGGTTCTTGAACTCAAAACCAAAACGACCGCGATACAGCAGTTAAAGGGATTGGACCACCAGCGCAAGACTATTGTTTCTTGGTCGCTCAACACCCCCCGCGTCATCGCGCATCAAGAGCGGGGGACCGCTTCTTTGAAAGCGCGGCTTGCTGCTGCGGCGGCATGTCGATCCCAAGGATATCCACTGGCATTCCATTTCGATCCTATTTTCGTCTATCCTGAATGGGAAAACGAATATCACGATGTGATTCAGACCCTATTCGACAATATTCCGCAGGATGAAATTGTCTGGATCAGTATGGGAACGTTTCGATTTATGCCGGCCCTGCAATCGGTCGTGCGCCAGCGTTTCCCCCAATCCGACATCATTTATGGAGAATTCATCCCCGGATTGGATGGCAAGATGCGCTATTTCAAACCATTGCGTATCAAGGTGTATCAAAAGATTGCACGTTGGATAAAAGAACGGGCACCGCGCGTCACGCTCTACTTTTGCATGGAAGATGACCAGGTATGGACCCAATGCCTGGGATTTTCCCCCCAGTCAAAGGGGGGATTGCCAGCCATGCTCGACCAGAGTGCCCGCATCCATTGCGGCATAATATAGGGCCAATGGATCACAACTCTCCAAAAACAAAAAACCGAATGGCCTGGTTCGGCGATTCGGTTTTTTGATAGTTGCGGATAACGTTCCAAGCGCTCGTCAATTGCTTGACGAACGCAATTCGTTATTCACTCTCTTTGCTTCTCAGTTCGGCCAGTAGCTTTTCGGCCAACTGCGCCGGAACTTCATCGTACCGTTCGAATTCCATAGAAAAAATCCCACGCCCACCGGTCATGGAGCGCAGATCGGGAGCATAGGTGAGAAATTCCGCCATGGGCACTTCGGCGTTGATCACCTGGTACTTGCCAGCGCTGTCCATCCCAAGAACGCGACCGCGCCGGCTGTTCAGATCGCCCATAATGTCGCCCATGAATTCATCCGGAGTGGTGATCTTCACCTTCATGATGGGTTCTAAAAGAACCGGTCCGGCCTGCTCGGCGGCCTTTTTAAACGCCAGGCTGCCGGCGACCTTGAACGCCATTTCAGAGCTGTCCACGGCATGGTATGAACCGTCATCCAAGATCACTTTGAAATCAACGGTCGGAAAACCAGCCAGAACACCTTTCTTGGCAGATTCGACAATACCTTTTTCAACGGCCGGAATATAAGTTTTGGGAATCACGCCACCGACAATGCCGTCGACGAATTCAAATCCGCCGCCCCGCGGCATCGGTTCGAGTTGAATCCAACAATCGCCGAACTGGCCATGACCACCGGTTTGTTTTTTGTGACGACCTTGTACGCGAACCTTTTTCTTAAAGGTCTCGCGGTAGGGAACTTTGGGCGCCTTGAGGTTGACTTCCACATTGTATTTGCGTTTCAGCTTCTCGATGGTCGCTTCGATGTGCACCTGGCCTGAACCCGACAGCAGGATCTCTTTGGTTTCCGCATTCCGGTCAACCTTCAGCCCCTGGTCTTCCTCGAGCAGCCTGTTCAATGAAGAAAAGATTTTGTCCTCATCCCCTTTTGACTTGGGCTCCAAGGCAAAGGTAATCAAAGTGGGGATGGATGTGGCCAGCTCGAACTTGACCTTTTTGTTGTCCGCGCACAGGGTGTCTCCGGTGGTGGTCTCCTTTAGTTTGGCAACCGCCACGATGGATCCAGGACCCGCTTCGTTGACCGGCCTTTGTTCCTTGCCCATAATGGTCAACAGCTGATTGTATCTTTCCTTGGTCTCTTTGGTCGAATTGTAAAAAGTGCCATCACCGGCCAGAGTACCGCTGACCACCCGGAAGATCGTCAATCGGCCCGCATAGGGGTCGGCTACTGTTTTGAATACGAATCCCGAAAAAGGAACGGATGGATCGGGTGAGATTTCACCGGCGCTCTTATCCGAGAGGTTGATACACTTCCGGGAGGCCGAATCCAGCGGGGAGGGCATGGCGGCGACGATGGTATCCATCAAGAGATCGATACCGATGTTTTTTGTCGCCGAACCGCACAATACTGGAATAAAGGTGCGTGACAACACGCCCTTGCGCAAGGTCGCCTTGATCTCGTCATCACTGATCGCTTCGCCTTCCAGATATTTTTCAATCAGGCTGTCGTCGGCCTCGGCGATGTTTTCAATCATGGCTTCGCGTTCGGTTTCAGCTTCATCCTTAATCTCTTCCGGAACGTCCGCAACGGACACAATGCCTTTATCGTCATAGAGATAAGCCTTCATCGCCACGAGATCGACGACGCCGTTGAATCCCGCCTCCTTGCCGATGGGCAACTGGATGATGATCGGCTTGGGGGTTTCAAACGATTCCTTGGCGTCCTGAAAGGCCCGCTGGAAATCGGCGCGCTCACGATCCAATTTATTGATGAAGATAACGGCCGGTTGATTGTAATCTGTGGCAAACTCGAATGCCTGCTCGGTTTGAACCTTGACTCCGTCGACCGCGTCGACCACGATGACCACCGCATCGGCCGCCTGCATGCACAATTTGGTGTCCGTGAAAAAATTCTGGTCGCCGGGTGTATCGATAAGGGTAATGGCGTGCTTTTTCCAAGGAATCTGGGCAAAGCTGGTGCTGATGCTGGCTTGACGCTTCAGCTCCTCAGGCTCAAAGTCCATGAATGTGTTGCCATCTTCGGTACGACCCTGACGGGTGATAATGCCCGTTTTAAAGAGCATAGCCTCTGCAATCGATGTTTTGCCCGCACCGCCATGGGCGACAAGGGCGATATTTCTCAGCTTATCTGCCATTTTCGATCACTCTTGCTCCTCTCTAAGAAAGAATATGGGGTTTGAATACCGACGCCATGAAAATTTTTATTGATATACAGGCACCCTGAAAAAATCAAGGGCAAAAACCTGATTATAAAACGGAATCATCGTTGGCGAGCAGAATGATAAACTCCAGGTTTCCCTTGGGGCCCCGGATGGGGGAGGGGATCACCGGACCGGGTACCAGGCCGATTTCTTTGAAATAGTCGATCAGCTCCTGTATGACACGATCGTGCTGACGCGGATCGCGCACCACCCCGCCTTTGCCGACTTGACCCTTTCCGACTTCAAACTGCGGCTTGATCAAAGCCAATATACGACCGTTTGGTTTCAAGAACGGTTGGACGGCCGGAACAACGATTCTGAGGGAAATAAAGGAGGTATCAATGGTCGCCAGATCCACTTTTTCGGGCAGGCGTTCGGGGGCAAGGTGCCGAATGTTAGTCCTTTCTATGGAAACGACACGCGGATCCCGGCGTAATTGCCAGGCCAGCTGACCGTATCCGACATCCACGGCATACACACGGCGGGCGCCATGTTGCAGCAGGCAGTCGGTAAATCCGCCTGTAGAGGCGCCCACATCAAGACATACCCCATCATCGAGTCGAAGTGACAGCGCCTCGATGGCAGCCGCCAGTTTCAACCCTCCCCGACTCACATAGGGCAATTCTTCGCCCTTCAAGCTGATCGACGCATCCATGGGGATGGCTGTGCCGGGTTTGTCGCTGAGCTGTCCATCGACCAGCACTTTACCTGCCATGATCAGGGCCTTGGCCCTGGGGCGGCTGGCTGCCAGACCTCTATCAACCAATAAGATATCCAGACGCTGCTTATTGGGCATGCCACATTGCGTTTACTGATTCTGGACAAGCACGTTGAGGTTTTGGCTTGGTGCATGCCGTTCGAACAGTTCATGCACCGCCTCCACGACACTTTTGACATTGAGGCCGCAATTCGACCGCAGCAGGTTTGCCGAACCATGCTCGATGAATCGATCGGGCAAACCGATTCTTTTGACGAACGCCGGATTGACACCATGGTCGAACAGCGCTTCGATCACGGCGCTGCCGAAACCACCGGAGAGGGCGTTCTCTTCGAGAGTGACGACGAAAGGTACTTTTTGTGCCAGTCGGCAAATGGTGTCACTATCCAAGGGCTTGACGAAACGGCAGTTGACAACTGTGGCATGGATTCCCTCTGCCGACAGTTTTGTCTTGGCCCCCATGGCGACTGAAACCATATTGCCGATGGCCAGCAGGAGCACATCATTGCCCTGAGCCAGGATTTCCGCCCGGCCGATGGGTATCGCCGCAGGCTCATCGTCCAATGGGACCCCAAATCCCATACCCCGCGGGTATCGGACGGCAACGGGTCCATCATGGGACAAGGCCGTTATCATCATTCGACATAATTCGTTCTCGTCCTTGGGCGCCATGACGATCATATTGGGCAGGCTTCTCAAGTAGGAAAGATCGAATTGGCCGTGGTGAGTCGGGCCATCTTCGCCGACCAGCCCGCCGCGGTCGATGGCAAACACCACTGGCAGACGCTCGATACAGACATCGTGGACAACCTGATCGAAGGCGCGTTGTAAAAAGGTGGAATAGATGGCGACGACCGGACGAAATCCCTCGGCGGCCATTCCCGCCGCAAAGGTCACGCCATGCTGTTCGGCGATCCCCACATCGAAAAAACGATCCGGAAAATGTTCGGCGAATTTACTCAGACCCGTGCCCTCAGGCATGGCTGCGGTCACGGCCACTAACTTTTCGTTCGTCTTGGCCACCTCGACCATGAAATCGCCAAAGACCGATGTGTAGGTGGGCACCGTGCAGGCCGGGGCGGTGCTGTTGCCCGTGGCGACGTCGAAGCAGCCCACGCCATGGAAATAGACCGGGTTGTTTTCCGCCTGGGCGTATCCCTTGCCCTTGGTCGTGGTCACGTGCAGCAGCACGGGGTCTTTTAGCGTCTTGATATTCGTGAGTATGGATATCAGATGGTTCAAATTGTGGCCGTTGATCGGACCGAAGTAGTCGAAGTTAAATGCCTCGAACAGCATGCCAGGCGTGATGAAGGTCTTGAACGACTCTTCGGACCGTTTGGCCCAGTTATAGATATTGTCACCGATTTTGGGCAAGGACTTAAGAAACTCGCCGAACTCCTTGCGCCACGCCTGGAGCCGTTGGTCCGAGAGGGTACGGCTCAGCAAAGATGACAAGGCCCCAACATTTCGCGAAATGGACATGTCGTTGTCGTTGAGAATCACGATCAGATCTTTATGCAGATCTCCGGCCTGGTTGAGGGCTTCGTACGCCAGACCCGCGGTCAACGAGCCATCTCCGATCACCGCCAACACTTTGGATCTTTTATCCTTTAGACGATTGGCGCATACCATGCCCAAGGCTGCTGAAATGGAGGTGGAGCTGTGCCCGGTGGTGAAATTGTCATAGATACTCTCGCTGCTCCTGGTAAAACCAGACAGCCCGCCATGCTTTCTCAGGGTATGAAACCGGTCGCGTCGACCGGTCAGCAACTTGTGGGCATAGGCTTGATGTCCGACATCCCAGATTACTTTGTCGTCGGGGGTATCGAACACATAATGAATGGCAATGGCAAGCTCGACCGCGCCGAGGCTCGATGCCAGGTGGCCGCCGTTTTTAGAGACGACATCGACAATGACCCGGCGGATTTCACTCGCCAGTTCCGGTAACAGGTTGCGCGGCAGCTTTTTCAAATCGGCCGGTGATTCGATATGTTCGAGCAATCCCAATGTGCGTGACTCCTGAATCGCTATCGTTTTCGATCCACGATGTACTGTGCAATGGCCCGCAAGGGGTCTGCCTTGTTATCAAAAATATCAAGTGCCCGCAAGGCGTCCCCGATCAGCTGATCGGCATAGGCGCGCGAGGGTTCGAGTCCCAAAAGGGCAGGGTAGGTGTTTTTTTGCCGCGATGCATCGGTTCCCACCGCTTTGCCCAGAACAGAGGGATCTCCTTGGATATTGAGAATGTCGTCGATCACCTGGAATGCGAGTCCGATATTATCCGCATATCGCTTCAAACGATCGATCTGATCATCGCTCGCTCCGCCCAACACAGCACCGACATGAACGGCCGCCCGAATCAGCGCGCCTGTCTTCAACCGGTGCATGTTTTCGAGCGCTTCTTGATTCAGTTTAACCCCCTCGAAGGAGAGGTCCCGGGCCTGTCCCTCGATCATCCCCAGGCAACCCGAGGCATTCGATATGATGGCAACCACCCGCAACCATCGCGACGCGTTGTCCGGTCCTGACTTGCAACCCGCTTCGGACAGCACCTCGAAAGCCATGTTGAGCAAGGCATCGCCCGTCAATATGGCGGTCGCCTCATCGAACTGAACATGGCACGTGGGCTTGCCGCGCCGCAGATCGTCATCATCCAGGGCAGGGAGGTCATCGTGGATCAAGGAATAGGTGTGAATCATCTCCAGTGCGCAAGCGGCCGGCAGGGCAATCTCCGGTTCTACGCCGACTGCGGTGCAGGCGGCCAGGCACAGAATAGGGCGCAGCCGCTTTCCGCCGGTGGAAAGCGCATAAACCACCGGTTCCCGCATCGTCAGTTCCAACGGTAAGGATTTCAGATGCTCATCCAAAGCCGTGTTGACGATTTGCCGTTGCAGAGCCAGGTAAGTTTTGAGTTCGAAGCCGGGGGAGGTGTGCTCAAGCATCCAGATCGTCCTGATCGGTATCGCCAAAAGGTGTTTCCGTTAGCGAGCCGTCGCCTTGTTCCATCAAAAGCGCAATCTTCTTTTCGGTTTCGTTGAGCTTCTGAGTACAAAGTTGACTCAGCTTGACGCCCTCTTCAAATTTTTTCAAGGCATTTTCAAGCGATAATTCACCGGACTCCATCTCCTGCACGAGCGTCTCCAGGCGTTCGAGCGCCTTTTCAAAAGAGAGTTTGGTCATTTCTGATAAATCCTGAATGTCGGGAAGATGCCGATGTGTATTCGTACGTTGTTATGCGTTAAATGTAAACTACCCATCGACCGTGGATTGAATTTTTCCTCTGGCCAGCAAGATTTCAAGCCGTTGGCCTTTGTGCACCTCAACGGCATCCATCACCACTTTCAGGTCGGGTAAAGTCCGCGTGATGCTGTACCCCCGCTGTAAAACCGCCTTGGGGCTCAGCGCTTCGAGCTTGACGTTCGCGCCATGAACACGATCTCGATACTTTGCAATTAACTTCTCATTTGATTTTAAAAGTCTGAAGTACAACATCTCAATCACTGGACGAACGTGTCTCTCGCGGATGACAGGGCTTTGGTTGGTCAACCGAAAGTGAACCTTCATTAAATGGACTTGACGATGTCGCACCAGTTCTAGACCCGCTCGAAAGAGACGTCCCTGAAGGTCATCGACACGCTGTTGATATGCCTGCAGTTTCTTGAGGGGATGGACGACCGCCCGGCCTAATCGATGAATGTGCTCACGGGAGACCAAAACCATTCGCGACATGGACCTTAAACACCGGTGCCTCAATTCAGAGCATCGGGAGAGCAACTCGATTTTCACCGGCACGACGATCTCGGCGGCGGCTGATGGGGTGGGCGCCCTCACATCGGCCACAAAATCGGCGATGGTAAAATCGATTTCATGGCCGACGGCCGACACCACCGGTGTCTCACAGGCATAGATGGCCCGGGCAACGGATTCCGCATTAAAAGCTGCCAGGTCCTCCATGGAGCCGCCCCCTCTGGCCAGGATAATCACGTCTGGCCTCACGATTTGATCGGCCAGCCTCAAAGCGTTTACGATCTCTTCAGAAGCGCCGTGGCCTTGAACCCGAACCGGCAGAATTTTGAGCTGCAGGGTGGGAAAACGGCGAAAGGTAATATTGATAATATCCTGTATGGCCGCCCCCGTAGGCGATGTGATGACACAGATGGTCCGTGGCAGAAAAGGCAATGGTATTTTATGCTCGGGACTGAATAGACCTTCCTCGGTGAGCCGTTGTTTGGTCTGTTCGAATGCCAATTGCAGCGCACCAGCCCCCATGGGCTCGACGTATTCAAGAATGATCTGATAATTGCCACGCGGTTCATAAACGCTGACGCGACCCAGGCCGACGATCGCCAATCCATCGTCCAAGTCGAACCTGAGCTGACGCATTTGACCGCGAAACATCACCGCAATGATCTGGGCTTTGTCATCCTTTAACGAAAAATAGGCGTGACCTGAATTTGGGATTCTAAGGTTGGATATTTCTCCTGATATCCATATCATGGAAAACTTTTGTTCAAGCAGAGATTTAATATTTTTTGTGAGCTGCGATACGGTGAATATCTGTCTCGTCGCTTGCTGGGTGGCTTCGTTCAATAGGTGGGCTCCAATTTATCCCATTGTATCGCTGATCCGGAATGGCAGTTCAATGAATTCGGGAGAGTGCAAAAAAATATAAGTGCTCTCATCCGATATCCTGCAGTTCTCGTCCCCCGATAGTTCACCTATAATGTCTGATAAGATATATTATGTAAACTTTTAGATGTCCACACACTATCCATTTTTAACCCCGCCGGGTATGGCTGTTAACTATCTTTTTCATTGTTGTTAAAATTGAAACGCTCAAGGTATTCCCTGACGGCTGGCATCACGTAGACCGACTCGTGTGGCTGGCCGCTTAGCCATTCAGAAAGAGTTTCGAGCTTTTGATTTATTCGTAGGTGTTTATCGATAATAAAATGATCTTTATTTTTAACTTTACAATACCCGCTTTTCACATGAATTCCGGTCGTACGAAAATTGTGTTCCGCCACCTGCACACCGAGTTTTTCGGCCAGATGCCTCAACTCCTGATAAAGCTGTTCGGGTTTCATATGGCTCATTTACCCCCAAACATGAATCGTCGTCATGACTCCGTTAGTTACTGCCTGGTCCCGATCCAGTCCAGACCTTGCGATTATCGGCTGCTACAACTGCTTTCCCCTTGAAATGAAAGGCAGTTGTGTTTATATTAGCGCCAATCGTGAATTGACACAATAGGAGGAACCTGTATGCAGCCCCAACCGTATTCCATGAGTCAAACCCAAGTTCAAGCGCGCGTCAACGAATTCGTTCGCGGCGTCTACAACTGGATGGCGCTCGGCTTGGCTTTAACCGGCGTTGTGGCCTATTTCGTCACCCACAACGAACCGGCCCTCAAATTCGTGTATCAGGCCAGATGGCTTTTTTTCATTGGCGAACTGGCGTTGGTCTTCATCATTTCTGCCAGAATTCAAAAAATTCAGGCATCGACCGCCACAGGCATGTTCATGGCCTACAGCGCTCTAAACGGCGCGACACTGGCCCTTCTGTTGATCATGTTCACCGGCGAAACCATTGCATCCACCTTTTTTATCTGCGCCGCCATGTTCCTGGCGTTGAGCATCTATGGATGGACCACGAAACGGGACCTGACCGGGTTGGGCAGCTTCCTTTTCATGGGGGTGATCGGCATTCTCATCGCCTCGGTGGTCAATATTTTCATCGGCTCCTATGGCATGCAGATGATCATCAGCTACATCGGGGTGCTGGTGTTCGCCGGCCTGACCGCCTATGACACCCAGCAGATCAAGGCGATGGCCCTGAGCCAGCCGGCCGGACTGAATGCCGGCGCGGTGCGCAAAGGCGCCATCATCGGCGCGTTGAAACTCTACCTGGACTTCATCCTCATGTTCCAGTACCTGCTGATGATTTTGGGCGGTAATCGAAGGTAATTCAATTTTTAATTTATTCCAATGAGTTAAAAAACAAAAAAAGCCTCTGATGAAAAGATCGTCAGAGGCTTTTTCGTGTCAAAACAATAACTTTGGTTTTACCCGATGGCCCGCGCCACCGCATCGGCAATTTGGCGGCAATGCAGGTGTGTGATTTTCTTTGTCGGCCCTTCGACCATGACCCTACACTTTTTCTGGGTTCCCGAGTAGCGCACCAGAACCCTACCCTGATCCCCCAAATCCGCTTCTGCCCGCTGAATCGCACTTACGATGCCGGGAACCGATTCGAGCTCGGGCTTGGATGTCACATCCACGTTGATCAATTCCTGGGGATAGACGGTCATCACCCTGGCAAGTTCCGATAGGGGGCGATCAACCGACTGCATGGCCTGCAACAACCTCAGTCCGGCCAACAACCCGTCGCCGGTGGTATGGGCATCCAAAAAAATCATATGCCCGGAGTCTTCCCCGCCCAAAACCGCACCTTGAGCCCGCATCAACTCCATGACATAGCGATCACCGACCTGGGCCGTCTCCATCCGGATATCCATTTGTTTCAGGGCCAGCTTCAATCCCATATTGCTCATCACCGTGCTGACCACCACATCGTTCTTCAATATGCCTTTGGCTTTCATATCCTTGGCGCAGATGGCCAGGATCTGATCGCCGCTCAGGACTTTGCCCTTTTCATCCACCGCGATGAGGCGATCCCCGTCACCATCGAAGGCAAGGCCGATGTCCGCATTTTGATCGAGAACGGTCTGGACCAGAACTTCTGGATGCTGCGATCCGCAACCGGTGTTGATGTTCATCCCGTTAGGTGCACAAAATAAAGGAATCACATGTGCGCCCAACTGTTGAAACAGAGCCGGCGCCACCTTATAGGTCGCACCATTTGCGCAGTCGAGAACGATGCTCATGTCATTCAGGTCAGGATGGTTCACGGCGGATTTTAAGAAATCGAGGTAAAAACCTGCGGGTTCCGATGTGTTCCGGACCCTGCCGATGTTTTCGCTGCAAGCCTTTACGGCTGTCTCTCCATTCAACACGCGGCGCTCAATCTGCGTTTCTGCTTCATCCGACAGCTTGAATCCCTGGTCGTCGAATACCTTTATCCCATTGTCTTCATATGGGTTGTGCGATGCCGATATTACGATGCCGGCCGCGGCGTCCGTGGCTGATGTCATATGGGCAATACCCGGCGTCGGCAAGACCCCCAGCAGCGATACATCAACCCCTGCCGAACAAACGCCGGCCGCCACCGCCTGGGCGATCATGTCACCGGAAAGCCGTGTATCCTGGCCGATGACGATATGGGCCCGTGTTGGATGTTGATGCCCGTTGAACAGCCCACCCACCGCGCTACCCACCGATAAGGCTGTTTCGATATCCATCGGATATCGATTGGCCACGCCCCGAATACCGTCTGTACCGAACAACTTCCCCATGGATCGCCATTCCCGCACAACGCAATTGAGTTCAAACGGTTAGATCAAAGCCGGCACACACCTTGAGGTATCCGCGACTACCCGTTCCACGATACGGTCGAGCCACGCGGTGCCCGATTCGGTTTGCGCCATCTCCAGGCTTTTTATCACACGCAAATAGTCCTGGCCATTTCTCTTTATAAGCTGATCGATATCCTTCAAAAAGACCTCGGTGCCGTCATCCATCCCGTCAAAAGCCAACAGATTGTCCAATATAGAACGAATATCTTTCCACGCCATCGGGAAATCATATTGAATCCCCTCCCTGGCGCCTGTTTCAGTCAATTTGTCACTCAGCCGTTCCAGCTGTTTTAACCGCTCACAGACTCCGGACATGACAGTCACCTGGAGCCCCTCAAGCAACTCCGCAGGGAAATCCGGTCCCACAAAGCGAGAACGCACGTTCCCGTACCACTGCCGCAAGGCGTACAAGTTGCCGATATAAATAATATTGTTTCGAATGATGCGTTTCAGGCTAAAAAAAGTCCCCGTTGTATAAGGCACAGTGCCGCTGCGCGCCTTTTCCCCCAGCACCAGATGGTTCTCCTTGAGCTGATCCTTGCGGCAGATGGTGCCCGCGGCCACCACCGTGCCGAAAGCCAAACGCGAAGGCCCTACCAACCCTCCCTGCCCTCCCAGAAAAATAGGGGAGTGGTTAAGCATGACCCCGCGCGGCACATCGCCGATCAAGGAAGGCGTGGCCTTGTCCTGGTTGGGCGTGAAGTTGAAATGAATATACGAACTGCCCACCTCGCTGTGGTTGTCCCGGCCCGTGCCGCCAGCCATCAGGCAGTCGCAGAAATTGATCAGGCTGCCCAAAGTCACATAAGGAAAAAGAATGGTTTGCTTCAGCCCCACCGTGTGGGCGATGCTGGCCTGCTCTTCAAGTATGGTGCCCTTGCGGACATGGGATCCCAAGCCGCAACTGGCATTATTCAAAAACACGGCGGCACTGAAATAGCCACCATTCAAGGATACTCCGGGGCCGATATAACAATTATCGACGGTTACAGGTCCCTCAACGCCAATTCGGGCATTATTCGCAATGAACGTGTGCTCACCAAGGATTTTGGTGCCAGGATAGAGGATCACCCCTTCAGCGGCAATTCGGTCGATGTTGACCTCTTCACCAACGAAAGTGCCTTCGGGTGCAAGTACCCTCACACCCCTCTTTTTTAACTCCTCTATTTTAGCCATGATTACAGATCCTTAACATGGATTTCCTCTTTCGCCTGCTGGGAAGCCTCCACCACTTTTCGAAAGAACTCAGCGATAAAGGCCCCCATAATGCCAAGCATCGCCCCCAGAACGACGGATAGGCTGACAATTAGTTGCTTGCCAGGACCCACCAGGGATTTTGACTGTACTGCCAGATAGAGGAGGCGCGAACCCTGATTTGCGTCCAGGATGGCCTTAACTTTACTTTCCGCATCTGCCAATGCCAACCTGGTTTGTGCCAGCTCTCTTCGCAATTCTCCAGCTTGTTGGGCAATAATAAATTCTCTATTGACGCTATTGTCCAGGTTATATTCAGCCAACCTCTCTATCTCTGCTTCAAAAGCCTGAATCTGTCCACGCAATATTTCGGCGCGTGCATGGAGAGGATTAATTTGAATACCAAGAATTTTTTTCAATTCCTGGTCTTGTGTCTTTGAAAAAGCAGCCGCAACAGCTTGATGCACCTGTTGCACGCTTGCTGCTATTTCTGGCTTTGATACGGTCGAAAGCGTAATATTGTAGGTACCCTCCTTATTCTCGACCTTGATTCGAGGACCTCGAGTCACCTCGCCAAACAGCGCTCTTTGTTCTTCGGGAATGATAACGTTTTCAAGTAAGTCGATGTTTTGTTCTATTGGCATCAACAGGTTTATAGCACCAGATAGTGTATTGGGTGAACGCTTTCCAGCCTTTTTCCCGATCACAGATTCATCTATTGTGTCAAAATCGGTCACCCGCGCAAGTTCGATACCAGTCCGGTATTCATAACGATCAGGGCGGGTAAATGCATATACAATCCCTAAAACCAGACACAGGAAAAACACTGAGAGAATGATTAACTTCCTGCGCACGAGCACCAGCCAAAGATCGATCAGGCTGATTTCATCATCATAAGCGTTGTCTCCGGGTATGATCTGGGGCCGGCTGTTGGGATTCACCATCTCTCCTTCATAGGCTTTTTTGTCTCACACGCAAGGATTGTAGACAACCTTCGAAACTTGAAAAAAAGTGTAAAAAGTCGCAGAAGCCTCATGCCGGCGAACGTCGGCATCCAGAACATATTGAAAATAATGGATATCGGTTTCCATCGGGATGACGGAAAAGGGAATTCCGGACTTTTGGCAGTGCCGTCAAACTTTATTCAGCATCTGTTTCCAAAGGCCGGGCAACGCCTGCTTTTTCCTCCGAAACCGTTTTAGGCCGTGGAAGCTTATCAAAAGCCATCAGAGTATTTTCACAACGCTCGCATTCAAGCACCGCTTCGGTCGTCTGGGGGGTATATTCGGGTATGATACTCTTCAAGGTGTCTTTGATACCCTGCGCGTCATGAAGGGATGCATACCTTTTGAGTCGATCCAACGCCAGACGCAAAAGCTTCATGTCCTCGCCCCGCCCCTTGAGCACCATGATCTTCTGGTGGCTGGTCGGCACAATTCCTTCGCCTTCGGTAATCAATTCCTCATAAAGCTTTTCTCCGGGACGCAATCCCACATACTTGATCTCGATCTCCGTATCGGGCTCCTTTCCGCACAAGCGTATAAAATCCCGGGCCATCTGGTCGATACGCACAGGCGTGCCCATCTCCAGAATAAAGATCTCGCCCCCCTCTCCCATGGAAGCGGCCTGCAAAATCAACTGGGCCGCCTCCTCGATGGACATAAAATATCGCGTGATTTCCGGATGGGTCACCGTGACCGGCCCCCCTTTCTCCACCTGCCGCCGAAACAAAGGAATCACCGATCCGGAGGACCCCAATACATTTCCGAAGCGAACTGCCATGAACTTGGTCGGCGAGTTCAAGCAGTGAGCCTCCATCAGCATTTCGGTCAACCGCTTGCTTGCTCCCATCACATTGGTGGGGCGGACGGCCTTGTCGGTGGATACCAGAATAAAACGCCCCACCTCGTAACGGATACTGGCCTGAATCAGCCGATGGCTGGCAAAAATGTTATTGTACACCGCTTCCCAGGGATTTTTCTCAACCAATGGCACATGCTTGTAAGCGGCTGCATGAAAGACCATGGATGGCCGGTACTGGTAGAATACACTTTCCAGCAACTCTCTGTCCTGCACCTTGCCCAGCACGGTGACATAATTCTTGAATCCTCGTTCGTGCAGTACCTCCATCTCAATGCGATAGAGATTCTCTTCACTCGAATCCATGAACAACATCAACCCCGGTTCGAAACGCAGGATCTGCCGACACAGCTCGGATCCGATGGAGCCGCCGGCACCAGTCACCAGTATGGTCCTGCCTTTGATCAGCCCCCTGATGCGATCGTTTTCAAGCCTTACTGGCGGCCGTCCCAAGAGATCTTTGTAGGACACCTCCCGGATGGAACGAATGCTCACCTTGTTGTCGATAATCTCCCCCATGCCGGGTAACGTTTTGAACACTACGCCACTGTTGCGACACAATTCTACAACCCGATTAATCTGCTCCCTGCCGGCGGAAGGTATGGCGATCAACAACTCCTGGGCATCTATCCGTCCCGCGACATCACAAACATCCTCGATAGCTCCAAGCACCGGCAAGCCATGCATGCGCCTACCAATCTTGCCCGGATCGTCATCTAAAAACCCTACAATCTGATAGGGCAACGCTTGGTTATCCAATACCTCCCGGGCAACCTTCTCACCTGCATCCCCGGCGCCCAGGATCAGGATCCGTTTTTTGGCGCTGGCTGGCAATGCACACTGTTTCCGGCTTTCGCCGAGGGAATACTTCTGGTGCAGCATGCGCACCGAAAACCGGAGACCGCACGCAAATAGGAAAGTAAAAACGCCATCCAACACGAACACAGACCGGGAAAAGCCTTGGAAACGGTTCATCATCAACATGGCACTGACGGCCAAAACTGACACCAATACTGCCGCCTTGAAAACCGCAATCATATCCACAATCCCGGAATACCGCCACATGCCCTGGTATAAACCGAACCAGTAAAAAACCACCAGTTTGCCTGCCACCAACCATGGCACAACAGTCCAAATCCTGTACCAATTGCCTGTCGTGATGGTGCCTTCGAAGCGCACCAGGTAGGCAAAGACATGTGCACATAGAAATAGTGCCACGTCGGCAAACAAAATCATCCAGAAGTTGATGTTGCGAATATTACGAAGCATCAGAAAGACCTTGCTCTATTTTACCCTTCGGATACGCTCGCACCCGCGGAAGGCGTTTGGCGCTTCTCCAAACATTGCAGATCAGCGACGCATCCTCCGGATGACCGCAACCACCCGCTCCAGATCCTCCTCGCTCATGGCGGTACCCGAGGGCAGGCACAATCCTCGCGAGAACAAATCTTCGGCCACATGCCCACCAACCACCCGGCATGCACATCGTCGCTTGCCTCCTATCCGGTGCTTTATCTCCCTGCCGGCCAGCACGATAGCAGATGGGTCTGCGTCATCGCCATTGGCTGCCACGAACACCGGTTGCAAGTGCATCGGCTTCCAGACCGGACGCGACTCGATGTTCTCCGCCTCCAGCGCCAACCGAACCGTCTCGCGGTCCACCCCGAACTGCCTCGGCGTGATCAGGATCACGGTCAACCATCGGTTGCAGCGTCCAAAAGG
The DNA here is from genome assembly GCF_001293685.1 of Desulfatitalea tepidiphila. Lineage (NCBI taxonomy): Bacteria > Pseudomonadati > Thermodesulfobacteriota > Desulfobacteria > Desulfobacterales > Desulfosarcinaceae > Desulfatitalea > Desulfatitalea tepidiphila. The sequence goes on from NZ_BCAG01000003.1 coordinate 1,605,761, forward strand.
CGCCTCCGCCATGAACTCGATCCCCGGCAAATCTTTAAGCGAATTATAGTAGTAGTCGAAAATTTCCCGCTTGCGCAATACCCGTTCATCCAGCACCGCCAACTGCCCTCGTCCGATCCCAGCCAGCACATTACTCATTCGGTAATTGTACCCGATCTCGGTATGCTCGTAATGGGGAAATGGATCCCTTGCCTGCTGGGACAAAAAACGTGCGTGGGCAATTAAATCCCTATCTTCCGAAGCCAGCATGCCGCCACCCGAAGTGGTCATGATCTTGTTCCCGTTAAAGGAAAAAACCGCCGCACGGGCATTGGCGCCGGCATGCCACCGACTCTCACTCCACCAATACCATGCCCCCATGGCTTCGGCCGCATCCACCACCACCGGTACATTGAATCTCCCACAGATCTCATAAATACGCCCATAATCCGCGCACTGCCCATACAGATCAGTGGGCACCACCGCTTTGGGCAATCGCCCTCTCCGGGCACAGGCCTCAAGCTCCGCTTTCAGCAGGTCTGGGTCCATATTCCATGACGTCAAATCGGAGTCGATGAACACCGGGGTCGCCCCCTCGAAGAAGATTGGCGATACGCTGCCGATAAAGGTCAGGGTCGAAGCGAACACCTCATCCCCAAAGCCAACCCCCAAATGTCGTAACGCCAGATGCATAGCTGCTGTCCCGCTGGACAAGGCAAGACAATGGGGAATGCCGGTGTATTCGGAAAAGGCTTTTTCAAAAGCATCCACTTGGGGGCCCAGTGGGGCGATGTAGTTGCTTTCGAAGGCTTGGTGGACAAATTCGAGCTCCTTATCGCCGAGATGTGGGGGGGAAAGGAAAATTCGGGCATGTGTCATGAAATGCGAAACTCCTCAAATGATTCTTTTGGCTGGAACACCCACGACTACTGCATTGCCTGGCACATTACGATTAACAAAGCTGTGCGCACCAACGACCGCATTTTCTCCGACCGTCACCCCCGGCATAATGGTCGAATGGCTTCCAATTCGGCAGTTCTTTTTCAGCACTACTGGGCCAGTCTTGTTATCAATCGTAGACACAGAATATACAGAGCAATGAGACCCTATTTGGGCATAATCCTCTATAACGACACCATATTTGGCATTGATATAACTGAACGCACCAATGTCCGTCCTATATCCAAGCTTGAAGTTCTCCCTGTGTTGAACCACCCAGTTATATTTGGTCGGTATGCCTTCCTCGATCTCTGGATACTGCCACTCGGAAAAACGGTCTAAGGGCTGTAAGGAAGTACCCTCCGAGTTGATAGTTTTTATGGAAGGACCTTGCTCAATCTGTGCAACCGGCGGAGTATTCGGGCATGGTTCAGAGGCCAGCGCTTGAGGGGGGTTGCGCAGCCCCCCCCACGTTCCGGAACTGATCGATTTAGTCACACATGCACCGGCACCGATCACCACATCATCTCCGATCACCAGGGGGTTTTCTACCGTGCCGTTAATGAAAACCGCGCCCGTGCCCACATAAACCCGTTTGCCGAAGTTTACCCATCCGGAAACATGCACTCCCGGCGCCAAGGTGGTGTAATCATCCATCACCACATCGTGACCGATAGTGCAATCCAGATTAATCTGAACATGTCGTTTAAGGTGAATATTTGTGGTGAGGATGCATCCCGCACAAATAATAGTCCCCTCTTCCATCTTTACCCATCGAGACTTCTCGGTGCGGGGATGTACCAAAGACCCAATTGGAAAACCAGCCCTACCCAACTTATCTACAACGGTTTGCCGGACCGATGGCGAACCGATTGCCACCATTACGGCTATCCCTGGGAACCGGTTTTGTAGTCCATTGAAATCGTACACCGGAATGTCATTTACTGTTTTCCCTATCGAATTCGGTTCATCATCTATGAAGCAGACCACTTCATTGGCGTTATCACAGGATTCGGCCAACCATGCCACTTCCCTACCATAACCACCGGCTCCATATATTGCGATTTTTTTCATATGACCTTTTATGCCAAAAGGACTAAGGTGCAAGTCTATCTATCAATGAGAGACTGATAGGGATGCCAACTTTTATAAATCCTTATCAATATCAACCCGAAACGCTTGCGGATTGAATTCGGCAGCCGTCGCCATGCTTCGCTGGCTAATGCCCTCTCTCTTCAACACCTTTAACACTGTCATACAAATAATCTTAACATCCAACACAAATGAATAGTTATCCACATACCAAATATCCATTTTAAATTTCTCTTCCCAGGATATATTGTTTCGCCCGTTAACCTGCGCCCACCCCGTCACGCCTGGCTTAACCTCATGCCTCCTGGCCTGTTCAGCAGAGTATCGGTTAAGATATTGCATTAAAAGGGGGCGTGGCCCCACAAGGCTCATATCCCCTTTTAGCACATTGACGAGTTCCGGCAATTCATCAATGGACGTCGCCCGCAAGAGACGCCCGAAGCGCGTCAATCGTTCATTATCGGGCAGGAGATTTCCTTTAGCATCCTTCGCATCGGTCATGGTTCGAAATTTATATATCCTGAAAGGTTGTCCCATAAACCCTGGACGCAATTGTCGAAAAAGTACCGGTGTTCCCAACTTTAATCCAACTAATAAGGCTACAAAAGCCAAAATCGGTGCTAATACGACTATGGCAGGAAGAGCGATGGCTATATCAAAAATTCGCTTTCCCAAACTGGCGTAGGACTCAGCCATTGCACGATTGCCTTCTTTGAGGGATTTCGCCTGTGCTTGGTTTTTTGGGGAATTGATCGGACACCAGCGCTTGAACAATCCTTGCGGCCGTTTTTCCGTCCCACAATTCAGGTCTGGATGGAGCCCGATTTTCTTGCCGCATTTGAGAATATCCGATTCTAATATGGCCGACATCATTGCCGACTAGCACGCTAGCCCCCCCGTGTTCTCTCAGGGTAATAGGTCTTTCAGTATTCCATCGAAAGGTCAGGCAAGGCGTACCTAGTACACAGCACTCCTCCTGCAGCCCCCCGCTATCGGTGAGAACTATCTTCGCCGCCATGTTTAATCGCAACAATTCATGATATCCTAACGGATTTAACAAAATCAAACCATCCGCCGACAACACCTTGTGCCAAAGTCCAAAAGCCTTGAGTTGCTTTTCCGTGCGAGGATGGACCGTCCATATTAACTTCATATCTTTGGTCAGTTCATTGGTCAAAAAGTGGACAATATCTGTCAGTACCGCCGGGTCATCCACGTTGGAAGGCCTATGCAGGGTTAAGAGTGCAAAATCGCTGGATAACCCTATGGAGCGCACATCGATGTGCCCCTCCATGCAGTTTGTCCGAAGAATGTCTTCAATGGTTAATTCGGCTGCTTTTTTCCTCTGGGCTTCCAGCGTATCGATCATGATATTGCCGACAAACTTTATTTTCTCCCCAGAAATCCCCTCATCCAGCAAATTTTCACCGGAAAGTCGGTCGGGAGTAAATAGCAGATCCGATAGACGGTCCGTCACCAATCGGTTAACTTCCTCAGGCATGGTCATATCCCGGGAACGGAGTCCTGCCTCGATGTGGGCCAGGCGCACATTCTCCTTTTTGGCGGTGATGGAACAGGCGCAGGTGGCGTTTACATCGCCCACCACCACAATCCAGTCGGGTTTTTCCTGCCAAACCACCTTTTCAAATGCGATCATGGTCTGGCCCACCTGTTCAGCATGCGTTCCAGATCCAATGCCCAAATTGATATCGGCCTCTGGTATGTTCAATGCCTCGAAAAACGCTTTGGACATGTTGTCATCATAATGCTGGCCGGTATGAACGAGCACATGCTCAATTTTGACCTGACCGTTCTGATTGTATTCTTCGATTGCCCGAATAAAAGGGGCGATTTTCATGAAATTGGGGCGGGCGCCCACAATGGACACTATTTTCATTTTTTCAGCAGAATTCATATGTTGTTTCTGTTCATCTCCAGGAAATCAGCAAATTGGTTGGACAGTTTTTCGCGTGAGAACGCTTGCTCTGCAAGGCGGCGAGCATTTTTTCCAAACTCTCGTCGCAATTCCGGATTGTCAGCCAACCTGCACATAGCATCGGCAAATGCCACGGGATCGCGGGGTGGTACGGCCAAACCGCATTGGTGTTCCCTGATCATATCGGCAAGCCAGCCGGGATAGTTGTTTATCACGGGCAGGCCTGAAGAAATATAATCGAAAAACTTGTTTGGAGAAGTGCCGTAGTAAAAAGACGGCACATCATCCAAAATCATCATGCCTACATCACAACTGCTCACCACGCGATTGAGTCGGTTCTTGGGCATGGAATCGTAAAAACGGCAATTATTCAACCCCTCGATTCGTGCTCGTTTCATCAAATGTGGTTTACGCTTGCCGTCACCGATGAAAACCAGCACGATATCGTTCCTCCCCCTTTCCTGCAAAACACGGGCGGCATCAAGAACCGCATCCAGACCGTTGGCAATGCCATGGGCTCCTGTAAAAACCGCCACACAGTTATCAGGCCTTCCCCCCGGAAGATCAAGATCCTTTCGCTGGGCTGGCTGAAAAAGGGTCAAATCGCATCCATTGGGAATCATGGCGATCGGCAGCCCTTTTGGACTGCGCTTGGAAATACCCTTCTTGATGCCAGGGGCGAGGGCTATGCAAGCGGTGGCAGACCAATAGCTCAGCCATTCCAGCAAGGACATAACTGCAAGTACCACCGGATTTTTTACCACCCCCATGGCCCTGGGTAATTCGGGCCACAAATCCCTGACTTCGAAGACGAAGGGCTTGCCCCTGAACCATCGGGCAAATATCCCCGGAATTCCTGCCGTAAGCGGAGTGGAAGTGGCGAACACCAAATCATAATCCATGCGCAGGGCCACTTTCACACTCTTAAAGGCATACCGCAGAAAAACCAATGCACGCCGGGGCAGGCTCAAATAGTTACTGTATTGAAGGTTGAACTGAATCACTCGAATCTCGTCGATCATCCCGGTGCGCAACGGATCACCGGAAGAACCTGAAAGCGGCAGCTCTCCTCTGCCGCTATGGGCGCAAATCATAGTCACCTGATGTCCGCGCTCAATCAACTTCCGGGCCATTTCATAGGACCGGGTTCCGCCGGCTGAAGAAGGGGTGTTAAAATACTGATGAAAATAAAGAACGTGCATGATTATTAGGAGCTTGAAGGGCTATATTAAGAGTTAATTCGTTTGATTTGCCAGCTTATTGTAAAGAAAACTTGGTTTTGATTTGTTGTCTGCCCCTGCCGATACTGATCACCAAAACATCCACCGGACTTTTTTCCTGGTAATACAAAGACTCCATGCCTATTTCCAAGCACATTCGGCAATCAGAGGCGTAAACCTCCACCCACCCCCACGGGCCGATCAACCTGTTGCCTTCAAGCCGGTATTCCCCGGGGGCCAGCCGAAACCGGATCTCAGCATTGTTAAAAGGCCCAGCAAGGTCATCTTCAACAACCCACTGATCGTCACTCCAAAACACTGCCCGTCGATGTTTGTTGCCCCGCCAATCCGTGTAAACGCCAGACCATCGGCGACAACCATCCCGGGCTGCTTCAATTTTGCCTACATGATCGGCCTGAATCCACCGGCCAAGCAGGAACCTGCCAAGGCGGGGCATTTGATCCTGGCCGTCAAAGCAAACCGTGTTGTGCGCCCGCACGGACTTGAAATAGATATCATCATCCTCCTCATCCGGATTATAGGAGAAAGATCCCGCATCCCGACAAATATTTTGCCCTTGATACCATAAATCAAAATGAAAAACGTCATTGTGCGACGGCCTGAAACGATACATCGGAAAACGAAGCAAAGCCCATGACGCCTCCGCGGCCATGATCACGTAACCGCCGGCAAACACTTTGTTCTGCTTTGCCAACTCAGACTTCACCGCATCGCTGGCATCAATGCCGAGCCAGAACAGGGGCTCATCCCAAGGGCCAGCATCAAAAAATTTTCGCCCACAAAACAATACTGATGCTGTTTGCAGCGTCGGCCGGAAATCCCGGTAATTACATGCATGCATATTCAAAAGCATGGCCCCGTCATTGGCCCCAAGGTTCGGCGCGTCGCCGTTAACAGGATCAATAATCGCCGCCATCCAGTCGAGAGCAGCGGCCGAGCGTTCATAAAACAGTACTGAAAAAGGTTTAGCATTAAGCTTTTTTCGCCAGTATTCAGCATAAATCAACGTGTCAAGGAGCACCCTGTGATAGGTGACAGAGTGTTGGGAAAAGCTACCATCAGCCTCCACCAGCTTTTCAACCCGGTTTTCAAGCCATTTTTTCCCCGAACGGGCATAAAGTTCGCTTTTCCGGGCAACAGCCTTATCACCCGAAACCCGAGCAAGCCAGTTCCCACCGATAAATAAAGCCGCTGCCTCACTGGTGCCGTGATTATTATCCTGGGATACAGCATAGCGGATGTTGCCATGGATTCTTTCAAGATGATGGAAAATGAATTCCATCAAGGCTGGGCTTGGTTGATCCCACTGTTGCAAGACCAGAGCAGCATTCACAAGGTTGAAAACCCGAATGGATGCTTCCTGGCCGCATTTCCAGTTGGGCCCGGCATTGACCGGGTTTTCATCCGTCCAGTTTTGAAGCCATTCATTTAGAATCTGCAAGTGGTGCGGTTCGCCGGATACGGCATAAGCTCGGGCTAGGGCAAGTACCCATTCAAACCTGGAAGCCTCCCAGATATTTTTGATATCGCCGAGATCAACGTCAAATTCATTCAGGGCGGTCCAGTGCCTGCCGGGAGTCGTATTGCGGGCACCGTTAAAAGGGTTTAAAAACCAGTCAGGCGGGCTGCCTGTAAACCACCAACGCCTGGAATAGTAACGCAGATGACCCCCGGCAATTTGTTCTGCATCAGCTATCAGAGCGTGATTCCATTCATCCGGGCGATCCAACCGATTTTGCAAAGGCCGGAAAAAATCTCCCCTATTGTTAAAACCCAGCAGCGGGAAAAACCAGCGCCTCATTCCTGTCTTCAGGCTGAAACGGTACCAGGAAACGTAGGCTACGTTTCGCAAGTCAAGGCGATGGATAAGATCAGCATACAATATTGTTTTTTTCAGGATAGAGATTTCTGTGCAGTTCCTTATCATTTCTGCAGCCTCGATACTCGCTCTGGCCACCTTAAAGTTTTACGTCTGGAATGGCAAATGGGATTTTATAAGTGGCTTTCTTCATAACGCTGAAGCCTTCACTCGCTCAAAAACCCTGAAATGGGCCTCAGCCATGTATTCGATTGTGTATTTTTCTTTGGCCACATCCTGTAGCTGTCTACCCCAGTTCCGCAATTTCCAGCGATTATCCAAAACATCATCGATGAACCGTTCAACCTCCTGCTGATCACCAAAAGAAATAAAAGGCTGTCCAGCTTCCTTTGCCAGCCAGTATTCTGGACCATGGTAGCTATTATTGTCTATAACTATACCTTTACCGTGCCTTGCAGCATTCATAACCAAAAGGCCTACGTTACCAGGACTCACTACTAAATCGGACCAGTCAAAATGGGGGTTCAAATCTTTTCCGTTTAACCTTCCAAACACTTTCAATCTTTCGTTGTTTTCCAAACCAGATGGAATCTCAAGTTTTTCCATACCAGGTCCGATTATCCTGATTCTAACATCCGTTCTGGTTTGAGCAAGCCGAACCAAACGTTCAAGTTTTTTCCTCGGCTTAAAAGTGCCCACAAAAACAAAACGAAGCTCCTCATTTTCAGTGTTGAAGTAACCGGTCCGAAACTCATCCCTTCTAACTTCTGTATTATTAAAACTTATTGCCGAAGCACCATATTCTTTTTTTACCCGCCGGGCTACCTCTTCGCTATAAACAAGACATCCTGCGGCCCGCTTAAATAGAAATCTTCGAATCATTACAAGAACGTTTAGTTTACTTTGTCCAAAGATTAACCCTCGCCACACCCATCTATTCCAATATTGTTTGTTTTCTAAAAACAGAAAAAGCCTTGCCAGTTGCCGCAGGTTGATATCACAGCAAATCACGTCCCATGTTTCTTGGTTAAGCAGCTTTTTAAGGCCAAGTTGCCAGTAAAACCCGTTGCATCGCTTGGCAGGAACCTCAATGTATCTGTAACCGATCCTCATGTCCGGAGGCGCCAGCCCGGCAATTTGGCAAGGCTGAGCCGCAACAGTCAAATCGACTTTTCCGCTCAGTTCCCGGAAAAAGGATTCCCGATAATCTGGGGCGTGATCAATAATAAGTAATACCTTCAAAAATCATCCTAACAAAGTAGCTGAAATAATTTATTCTCTGTAACCGTAAAACCTTAAAAGCGGCCAGCAAATAATTTTTGCCATCAGGCGGTACCGCCGGGGAAGGCCGCTCCGACTAGATTTATTAGGATCAAAAACAAAGCTCCCGGCCATACGCATTTGATTGCCGCCAATATTGTGTCCCATGAAAAAAGGCTCTCTTCGCATTATCTTTTCTTTAACCCTACATAGATTGATCCCGGCAAACGCCTCAATTCGTCCCATCTCTTGGACCGGGGAAAAAATGATATCCTCGTAGCGTACCCGAAGAAATCGTTCCTTCCCGAATCTTCTTGTCACTTCCGCAAATAGGTTACCAATTATCCAACTCACACAGCTTAATAATAAAAATAACCAGAAAAAGCGCTTTGGCTGAAATCGTCGCCGAAGAAACTTAAATCCGTGACCTATAGTTAGCCGGTGGTAGTTGCTTTCCAGTATTCGGGCCGGATGCCGAACGAGGTGGATAACCCTGCTCGATGGAACAAAACGTAGTAAAAACAGAGCACGAGTGATTTCCTTGGAGGAATCTACGATGACACATTTACCATCTAAGCATACCGCTTCAGCGATATATTCCGAAATTTCCGCCAGATTGTTTACCCATTTTTGACCGCGCTTTGCCATGATTGTCCAAAGCAGATTCCTGATATGCGCTTGCTTGACCGAAGCCCGAACGGCATCATCCCATGCATTTCCGGAAATCATCTCATACCGTCGCCGAACTCCCGACCAGAAAGGACAATCACTAAATGCTTCACCGCAACTGCATAAGGCCTCATAACGCCCCATGCCTGAGACCAGTTCTCCCAAACTTTCCACACTGTCAGCATTACCCAGCATCCCGTCGAGCATGGTAGATCCGCTGTGCCCCCGGCCTGCTATGTAGATCCATGCTTTCATTCTTTTCCATCACCTAACTGGAAAATTTTGACTTGTAGTTCTTTTGTCATAGGTATCGCGCGATCCCTTTTCATTCTATACAATAAACTCAAATAACCAATCAGCAAAGAGGCAATAATGAATAAGGGCCGTGCCTTATAAAAATCTCCAGATTTAGAGCCTTCGAGCAATGCCCATAAGTATGCGGCTAAAAAAGCTGCAGGTAAAGGATCCCTTATGATAATGGATTGCGCCCAGGCCTTATAAAAAATTGCCAACGGAATTGATACAACAATCATCAAAAGGATAATGCCAGTAATGCCCCCGTCTATACCTACTTGCAAAAAGAGGTTGTGAGGATAAATGTTTACGACGCTTGCTTCTCCGAGCCCATGGCCAAGAACCGGAGCTTGTAAAATCTTATTGAGGGATTGAGCCCATATCTCTCCACGCCCTCCTGCTTGAATTTCATCTCCTAAAAACAACCTTTGTAATCTGCTGAGAGTCCTTGCCGGAATTAGGGTAAAAACAAAGTAACCAGCTAAGGCCATGGCAATAAGCCTGGCGGCTAAGGAAGAAATAACTTTCTTAATTGTCTTCCTTTGGGGCCAATAGTAAATCATGTATAAAGTTCCTACAAGTCCGCTGAAAAGAAGAGCGCCTCTAGATAATACAGTGATGAGCCCTAAACCATTTATAAATAATATCAAGAGCCAAAGTAACTTTTTTTTCCCGCTATCTGTGAAAACAAACGGCAAAGCTATACAAAATGCAAGTGATATAAACGACCCTAAAGCCAAGTAGCCTAACGCATCTTCGTTAAATAACTTCCGATAATCCCCCTCGGTTTTCATAAATCCGTAAAGAACAATTAGCGACAAGGCCGAACCTGAAAAAATGATAATCCAAGCAATTGTGTGGAAAAACTTTTCAGACCATGACAAACTGCAAAGGATTCCGATGCTTAAACTTGATATTAAAAAACAACCTGCGATTAAAACTTCTCTATAGTTCGTAAAAGGAAAGGAGGTTGCAAGCAAATATATGAACAAAAGAAACAGAAAAAACCACCATGATAACTGCCAAGAATTAACTGACCAGTTTCGATTTGACAGAACAGCAAAATTAAAAAGAGCTATTGCTAAAAAAAAATAAAGGGATTCCGAAAAGCCTAGCAATCCGCGAAGGGCTGGAGCTACAATCAATAAGGCTCCTGCTATTGCTGCTAAGTAATGACCCATAACAGATGGTTTTCGTGATATACTTATGACTTATTGTGCTTCAAAAGATGACATTTACGCCTAAGGCTCAGTGCCGGATAATTGTAATCATATTATTGCTCGGCACTCGAACCAGCTTGGCCAAGAATAGGCAGCGATTTTTTTATTCTGGTGGCTATAAGTGCCACTTTATCCATAACTTCCTGTTTATAATAAAATTCTGTTTATTCCCCAAGCTCAACTATTTTCATTGCGTGACTCAGAGGTTAACACTTTTCCTGGTTTTCGGGACAACCTTGAAAGGGAAAATGTTTCCAGGCCACTAAGCTTCTACTAAAAATGCGTTCTAATTTTTCGATCTGGGGCATAAATTTATCGTACATGTCTTTCAATACATCATTTTTAATTATCGGCTTTTCTAATTTTTGGGTGGAAACAGCACTAGCGACTCGCTTTGCAATGCCAAATGACTTGTATATACCAAAATTTCTTTTTTGTTTTCCCAGAAATTTAATTGCATCAGTTACAAATTTTAAACGTATTCGGCTGCTTACATTTAGAACGGGGAAACTACTTGCTTCAAAACATGGAACATCTAAAAAATCATAAATTTTCTCGTAAAATTTTACAGGATTCTCTTTTAAATCGTCAAAAAGCACTATACAAACTTTATCAGGAGAAACAAGCTGATACAATTTTTCAATCTGATCTCCTAAAGCACACCTATTTTCATACAATAACATTAAATGGCTTGGGCATCTTTTTGGAATATTGAGCCCCATCCTACGATTCTTTTGAAGCTTCCAAGCGATGTTAAAATTATTCTGATTTTCATATCCACCGCGGAGGGCTTGACCATGCAATGAAATAGCCATCTCATAGGGATTCCTGATTGAAACCAAAAATTTCGCATTTGTGGAATATTTTAGTATTTCAGGTACTGCCGTTTGAGAATAAAGGTAACCGGTTGATGCTTCTCCTACAATTATATGATGCTTTTTTGCTTTTGAGAAAAGGGATTCGTAAACTTTTAACGAATTAATTCCCCTTGGTATTTCTTTTTCAAAAAAATGTGGCTCCTTTGGATCTGAAATAAAAATATTAGGGTGCTGAGAAATTTGAAATGCGATAGATGTCGTGCCGCACTTGGGGGCACCTATAAAAAAGAAATTTGGTTTTATCAATCAATCCCTCCAGATAAAAGACCCTTTTCGAATCAGGCTATTTTGGGAAAATACCCAGTAGTCTTGCCGAACTTCAATTTTATATAGCCCAGCGTAGCGATGTTCCAAGTCATAAGGCTGAACATTGCTGCCGTGGCTGCCCCATGAATTCCATAGGAGGGTATGAGCATAAAATTAAGGCCTACATTGGCAAAAGCAGTAGCGAAAACAATATTTCTGAAAACCCTCTGGTTGCCCGTCATGTTCATGAAAAGGCCGGTTGCGCCAGATATGGAATTAACGAACTGCCCTAGTACAACCAGCAAAAGGGCCGGGTAAGCAACAGTAAATTCGGGTCCAAAGGCTATATGCAATACCGGTTTCCCGACAATAACAAGGGACAGCAGAATCGGTGTAGTCGTCCAGAAAATTAGTTTTGCTGATCTCTTAGCTACATAAAATAGCTCATCCGTCTTTCCAGAATGAAAAAGTTCGGAAAATTTTGGTCCAGCCATGGAATTTACTGCAGTTAAGACAAAGGATGTCAAGGTTGCAAGCTTTACAGCAATAGCATAATAGCCCACCTCAGCCTCGCTGCGAAACATGCCCAGCATGATTACTCCGGTCTGGCCGATGACAAATGTCATCGTCGCCGTCATGAGCATAGGAAAAGAGATGGAAAGAATATCAAAGATTGACATGGTCTGAACGGGATCATCCGTATACATCCTTTTCCTGAATGAATAGTCCATAATGATCCAGCCAAGAATCCCGGTCATCGCAAACCCACCAAGCAGAGCATAAACCGGCACATCCCGGGTAGGCAACAATAGGCCTATCGATATGAGTAGCAGGAGGTTAAATCCCTGTGGCAGAATCTGCATGATAGCAAAAGTCTTTATCAGCCGAAGCCCCCGAACGGCCTGGGTGTTTAGCTCTGTCAATGATTTAAAGACCACAAAAATCGCCGCCATGGAAAAATAAGAAGACAGATGAGGCTTGGAAAAAATCCTATCCGAGATAAAGTCTGCGGCAAGTAAAAACAGAGTTGCAGTTAACACAGATGCAGTGATAACGATCCATTGGGTTTTGCGATAGACTTTAAATGCAGAAGTGGGGGAATATTTTACTAAGTGCTCCGGGATTAACCGAAGCAGAGATGTTTTGGTGCCCAAGACAGTAAAAATACTTACAAGCATCAGAAAGGACTGCATAACTGCAACAATTCCCATAACTTCTGCGCCGTAAACTCGGGCAATGATAATGCTGGCAACAAGCCCCAAGGCAGTAGCTGCTACACGGGCTGACAGTGCCCAGACAGATCCGGTCAAGATTTCTGAGAAACGCTGATCAGTTGTGAGGTTATGGAGTGTTTGTTTGAGTATTCTGATCATGTAAAAATCCGATGATAATCTTGTCAAAAACGGCAACCCCAAAAAAAATCTCCCGCGATATTGAATCCGACTGAACCATAAAAAACGATGTCTCCCATTCCGGTAAAAAAACATGCCGCAGTCGAGGTGGAAAATAGACTAATTTTGCCAACCACCCTCACCTCAGGCTCTCACAGCGACTCGACCTATCTGCCCTATGCCACCATCTACAGCATGCACACCGATCAGAAAATCGATGCCGTCTATGCCGGCAAGGGCTATGCGGGCGCCCCGAATCGAAACTTTCCTGCCATGAACGAAATCGCTGACGGCATCATGCGAAAAAACAATATCAACGCTTGCCTTACCGAAACCGAAATTGCCAGAAACAAATCCATCTCCAAAAAACGATACATTGTCGAACAGTACTTTGGCCTGGCTACCCTGTTTGATGATCGCAGTCGGGCACGGTTTACCACCATTTTTAAAAACGCATCGATGCCATGTTCAGACAATTTGCCTTTAACTTGTGCAAAGGGGCCGGCATCCTAAGGCGCTTTCCCGCATAAGCGGTGGAAGAGGTGCGGCCTGGTGCCTTAAAACCAGGTAAATCGGCCCCAGACGGGGTCGATATGAGAGGAAAATGGGCCTCTTCTGATCCACAAAACCCCCTTCCCCGTTCGATGGGATGGGGCTGCAAATCGAAAAATTCTCTCCTGAAATCCAATATCGGCGATATGAGATTTCAATTCAAACCTCTCTTTTTATTATAGCTCCGCTTGGTGGCTTACAAAACCTGTACCCATTCAAAAGGCTGATAGCGTTTACTTACAGGGAAGATGCGGCGAGACAGTCCTAACCAGACAGGTTGATTTCTATGCCTTGCTATCGTTCGACTTTTCCGGCAGCCATTTATCGTTTTTTGAATAGGTTCAATTGATTGCAGCCGATTCTAAATGACCGCTTATTCAACACTTTTTATGTGCGTCTGTCAATAATATGGTTTGGGGAATTGCGATTGTTCGCAGATAGGCTGGGATTCTAAGGAGTAATGGATTGATTTGAAGAGACCGGAAACCCGCCGAACGGGTTTCCGGGGCCGCATGTTTGATCTTTTTCTGCTAAGTGTCTTTTACAACGATCCTGCCTTTGTTGAGTTCGAGTATTCGCTCTCCGATGCCTTTGATCTTCGTCAGGTCTTGGGGATTTTTAAAGGGACCGTTCTTGTCCCGAAATTCGACGATGCGTTGCGCATAGGCCTTGCCAATGCCTTCAAGCGTCATCAGTTTTTCCACATTAGCGGTGTTGATGTTCACGATTCCCAACTCCTCGGAAATGGCTGGAACCGCCCATGACATTACCAAAGCCATCGTCAGCATCGTTGCAAAAATCATGGTCGCTCTTTTCATTCATCCTCCTTTTCTGGTTTTTTCTCTTTCTCGCAGTAATTTTCTTGCGCTTTCCGGACGCACCCTATTGCGCGGACTATTTGGCAATAAAAAATTTCATGGTCAATACTAAAAAATTCGGTATTTTTTGTGGTACTAAATTACGTAGTTTAGTGATAATGATCGATTTTTGGTGGTTTTATAATCCACATTATCAGTATGATATGATTTTTTGTGCGATTTGGTCAAAATATATAACTATATGACATAAGCCTATAATTAGAGGGAGGCCCACTGCGATTTTTTTTGAAAATCCGATGATTGTTTGGCCCCAATGGCACCAACAAGAGCCTTTCCCGCAAAAATTCATTTGCAGGTACCGCTAAAGAAATGATTCATGGCATTTTAAAAAGAGATCCAGGTGCCATGCCGGCGGTCGTCGTCATTCTGACTTTTAAGCGATGCAGGGACTTTTTCGAGTTATCATGCGTTTGGGCTTGCCAAAATTTAGAACGTCGGTTATATGTCATATTTTTTAATCAAATCAATGTAATATGGTTGATTTATGAACGATAAACCCTTGATTGCCATTGTGGGCATGTCGGGCGTATTCCCAAAAGCGACCGGCCTTTCCATGTTTTGGCACAATATCGTGAATAAGGTCGATGCAACGGTCGAGATTCCGGACAACCGTTGGCCGGTTGCAGCGGATTGGACCCTTGATGACACCCCTATTCCGGACAAGGCCTATTCCCGGCGCGCCTGTTTGATCCAAAATTTCAGCTTTGACGCGGACCGTTTTTTCAAGGACGGATGCTCATATGGCGAGTTAGAACCGCTGCATCAGTGGGTGTTGCACGCGGTCGACGATGCCGTCCTCCAATGCAGCCTGGATGCCATCAACAAACAACGGATTGGCACCATCCTCGCGGCCATCGCTTTACCCACGGCAGCCTCATCAGCAATGACCGGACGGTTTTATGGCGATCGATTATTGAATTCGGCGGCACCTGAAATTGAGGATTGCCTAAAAACTCATAGCGGTGCCATGCCGGCGGATGCCTGCATCCAGAATAGATCGAAAGTTATGGATCCCAGCGTTCGCCGGGATGTCGGAGGAGGGTCGCGCATCGTCAGCGCACCGGCGGCCCTGGTCGCCCGTGTCTTTGGGTTCGGAGGTGGGACCTTCACCCTGGATGCGGCCTGCGCCTCATCGATTTTTGCCGTCAAACTGGCCTGCGACGAGTTGCAGGCCTTTCGGGCCGATGCCATGATCGCCGGCGGCGTCTCGGGGGCCGACACGGTATACACGCAGATCGGCTTCAGCCAACTGCGGGCCTTGTCGCGTTCCGGCCGTTGCGCGCCTTTCGATGCTTCGGCCGACGGCCTGCTGGTGGGCGAAGGGGCCGGCATCCTCGTGTTGAAACGGCTGGACGACGCCCTGCGTGACGGCGATACGGTATATGGGGTCATCCACGGCATCGGACTGTCCAACGACATGCGCGGCAACTTACTGGCGCCCGATTCCGAGGGCCAGTTGCGGGCCATGCGCAGCGCCTATGCGGCAGCCGGCTGGCAGCCCTGGGAGGTGGATTACATCGAATGCCATGGCGCAGGCACGCCGGTGGGAGATGCCACGGAGCTCAAGAGCCTGTGCGAGCTATGGCGGGAAGCGCCGGCCGACCACGGTCCATGCGGCATCGGATCTGTGAAATCCATGATCGGACATCTGCTTACCGGGGCCGGCGCGGCCGGCATGATCAAGACCTTGCTGGCACTCCATCACGGCACCCTGCCCCCCTCCCTGAAGTTCGAAAAGCCGGGCGCAAACAGCCCCCTGATCGGTGCACCCTTCCACGTTCAAACCGAACCAGCCGACTGGCCGCTTAACCCTGCGGGTAGACCGCCCCGTGCGGCCGTGAGCGCCTTTGGTTTCGGCGGTATCAACGGGCACGTTCTCTTCGAAAAGTTGGACGCCAAAAGAGCCATCAAATCGTCGCCGAGCCCGGCAAACATTTCTGCCGCGCCATCCATCCGCCACGACATCGATGTGACGGGCGTGGCCCCTGCGCCATGCGATATCGCCATCGTGGGCATTGAGGTCGCTCTCGGCCCCCTCGCCTCGCGAACGGCATTCCAGCAGGCTGTTTTCAATGGCAAACAGGCGTTGATCGACCCTCCTCAAACGCGCTGGCGCATCTCCGAGACGTTTGCCCAACTCAATGGAAAACCGTTGCGGTCCGGCGGCTTTGTCGCTGAGGTCAGTGTGGAATTGGGAGAATTTCAGATTCCCCCGGGTGAAATTCCCGACATTCTACCCCAGCAGCTTTTGATGCTCAAAGTGGCGGCCGGGGCCATGGCAGACGCCGGGCTGCCCTTGCGCCAGCCGCGCGTCCGCATGGGAACGATCATCGGCATCGGATTCGATTACGAGGCCACCAATTTCCACCTGCGCTGGGTCCTGCCCGAGTGGGTGCCTCGGTGGCGGGAAGCATTCGGATTGCGGATCGACGATCGCCTCGATGATCAACGAATAGACGCATGGCTGATCGAGGCCAGGGACACGTGCGGACCGCCGTTGACGCCGACGCGGACCCTGGGGGCATTGGGCGGCATCGTGGCCAGCCGCATCGCACGTGAATTCCGCTTCGGCGGGCCTTCGTTCGTCGTCTCCGCCGAGGAGGCTTCGGGCCTGCGCGCCGTGGAGTTGGCCGTGCGGTTGCTGCAATCCGGCCAAACGGACGCCATGCTGGTGGGCGCCGTGGACCTGAACTGTGACGAACGCAATCTGGCGTCACGGTTCTCTCCCCAATCGCTCAGTGCCGGCGGTCGAATTCATTCTTTTGACCGGAATGCCGACGGCACCCTGCCAGGTGAGGGGGCCGTGGCCCTGGTGCTCAAACGCCTGGCTGACGCCCAGGCCCACGGCGACCGGATCTATGCCGTAATCAAGGGCATTGCCGGCGCGCATGCCGGAGAAGGCGACACGACCGGTGGCCGGACCGCCGCCTACGTCCGCTCGATGTCTCAGGCGCTCTCCGAAGGTGGAGTCTCAGCCTCTCATCTCGGTCTGGTGGAGACCCATGGCAGCGCCATCCCCGAAGAAGATGACGTCGAATCTGCCGCGCTTCATAGTTTATTTGCCGGCCGTCTCAAGGAAAAAGGCTGCGCCATCGCGGTGGGCGCCCTCCAACCCATCGTGGGCCACACCGGGGCCGTGGCTGGTTTGGGCTCTTTGGTCAAAGCCGCTCTCTGCCTGCATCATTGTCTGCTGCCGGCCATGCCCCATTTCCAGGCGCCCCGCAGCGACCTATGGCGCGATGGCCCCTTTCACTTTCCACGGCAGACGGTTTTCTGGACCCGTAACCGCAAGGATGGTCCCCGACATGCCTGCGTCGCGAGCATGACCGCGGACGGCAACTGCATGCAGGTCGTCATGAGCGAAGCCGAAGCACTAGGTCAACCTGCAGAGATGGCAACCTCCCAGGTGAGCCGGCCCATGGGCGCCCTGCCCTATGGTCTCTTCGTGGTCAGGGGCATGGATGCGGCGGATGTACTGCAGCGTCTGGATCTTCTGCATACCCGCGTGGGAGAGTTACACCGACCGGAGAGTCAACCGATCGACGCCATCATGGAAACCTTGGCCCACCAGTGGCACCTCCATCAACCGGCCGCGCCGCATCCCGGGCACGCAGTCGCCATAGTGGCCTCTTCCCCGGACGACTTAATCGACTCCATCCAGGAGGCGCGCTCCGCCCTGCACTCCGGCACACAACGCCAGATGGGCCCGCGCGGCGGTCTCTGCCACTTTCCGGAAGAGCGATTCGTCGGCGGGCGGTTGGCCTTCGTCTTTCCCGGTTCGGGCAACCACGAGGTCGGCATGGGCCGCACTCTTGGGGCCCATTGGCCGGAGGTACTGCAGGCCATGGACGCCGGAACGGACCGGCTGCACGACCAGATGCTGCCCCACCTCTATGATCCCCGCCGCATCGATTGGCCCGATGGCTGGCAGGCTGAAAGCTACCGGGCCATCGCGTCCGATCCCCTGCACATGATCTTCGGCCAGGTGATCTTCGGGGTTCAAATGGCCCGTTTGCTGAAAAAATTTCTTCCCCGGCCCGAGGCCGCCATCGGCTATAGCCTGGGGGAGTCCGCTGCCCTTTTCGGACTGGGCGCCTGGCCCGATCACGGCCAGATGCTCGAACGGCTGGCCGCCTCGGACCTTTTTAAAACCGAACTCTCCGGCCCCTGCCGCGCCCTGCAGCAAGCCTGGGGGCTTACCGGTGATCAACCGGTGGACTGGCGCGTGGCGGTGGTCAACCGGCCGGTCGATCAGGTGGACCGCGCCATCGCCGACACCCCCCATGTGCGCCGCCTGATCATCAATACCCCCAACGAGTGCGTGATCGGAGGTCTGGCCGGCCAGATCCAAAAGGTCGTCGCCACGCTCAAATGCGAGGCGCTCTACCTGGACGGCGTGGTCACCGTCCATTGCGATGCGGCCCGGCCCGTGGCCGACGCCTACCGGGCGCTGCACCATTTCCCCGAGACCAAACCGGTGGATGGGGTGCGATTTTACAGCTGCGCTGGAGCCCAGGCTTATACGGTTACGCCCGATGCGGCCGCCGACGCCATCCTGGCCCAGGCCCTTCACGGCTTCGATTATCCCCGCACCATCGAACAAGCCTATGCCGACGGGGTGCGCATCTTCGTGGAAGCCGGCCCTCAATCCTCCTGCACCCGAATGATCCGGCAGATCCTCGGCGACCGGCCCCACCTGGCCGTCGCCGCCCATGTGCGCGGCGAGCACGAATGCCTGACCCTGCTCAAATGTCTGGGCACCCTGGCGGCAGCCGGAGTGGCGGTCGATCTGGATGCCCTCTATTGCTACCCGGAAGATGATTTCAAGGCCGGGAAAAAGCCGAGCGACACGGCCATACGGGTGACGGTGGGCGGACCGCCCATCACCCTTCCGCCGCTGCCTCGGGTGGCCGACGCCGCCGAACCCCAATCCGTCGCGGTATCCGTTCCGGTGGCCGATCGGACAACGCCCAGGCCTGGTGTTTCCAAGCCTGACGCCCTGGAAGGGGACGCCGCAGATTCGAACGCTTCCATACCATTGCCAAACAACGCCCAGACTCAGGAATTGTCCGGCATGCTCGCCGAGCTCAAAGCCAACGTGGCTGCCATGGCCCGCGCACACCAGGCGTATCTCGATCTCTCTCAAGAGATGACCCGCGAATTCGGCAAGGCCTTCGAGATGCAGAACACGCTCATGCAGGCCCTCGCCGGGCTTCAGGAGGGCGCCTCTGCCTCGACGCCTCCGCCGGAACCTGCAGCGCCCCCTGAGCGTACGCCGGCGCCGGCAGCCTCGCCCGTCGCCTTTGACCGGGATCAGTGCCTGGCCTTTGCCATCGGCTCGGTGGGCGCGGTCCTGGGACCGGAGTTCGACGTGGTGGACACCTACAAGGTGCGCGTGCGGCTGCCCGACGAACCGCTGATGCTGGTGGACCGCATTGTATCGGTCGAAGGGGAAAAATGCAGCCTCGGATCGGGCCGCGTGGTCACCGAGCACGACGTGCTTCCAGGTGCCTGGTACCTGGACGGCGGTCGGGCGCCGGTTTGCATCTCGGTGGAAGCCGGCCAGGCCGACCTCTTCTTGTGCAGCTACCTGGGCATCGATCATCAGGTCAAGGGCGAACGCAGCTATCGCCTGCTCGACGCCAAAATTCGGTTTCACCGGGGCCTGCCGCAGCCAGGCGAAACCATTCGTTACGACATTCACATCGACCGCTTCGTCAAACAGGGGCCCACTTACCTCTTCTTCTTCCGCTATGAAGGTCACATCAGCGATCAGCACCTGATCACCATGACCGACGGGTGCGCCGGGTTTTTCACGGAGGAGGAGGTGCGCAATTCCGGCGGCATCATTCTCACCGACGAGGACCGCAGTCCGGCAGTCCGCGTCGACGGCGAATCGTTCGCCCCGCTGGTGCCCGTGAGCCGAGAATCCTATGATGACCGGCAGGTGGAGGCCCTGCGCACCGGCCGAGCTGAAACCTGTTTCGGGGAGTCATTCAAAGGGATCGGCCTGCCGCCCGCCCTGCGCCTGCCCGGCGGCAGAATGCGCCTGATCGATAGGGTGGTGGCGCTGGATCCCAAAGGCGGCCCCTGGGGGTTGGGTACCATCCGGGCCGAAGCCGACATTCACCCCGACGACTGGTTTCTCACCTGCCATTTCGTGGACGACAAAGTGATGCCCGGCACCTTGATGTACGAATGCTGCGCCCACACCCTGCGCGTGCTGCTGCTCCGCCTGGGCTGGATCACCGACCGCACCGATGCCTGCTACGAGCCGGTCCTCGGCATTCCATGCCGCCTCAAGTGCCGCGGACCGGTGACCCCAAGCACCCGGCAAGTGCACTACGAGCTGGAAATCAAGGAGATCGGCTACAAGCCGGAACCCTATGTGATCGCCGATGCCCACATGTATGCCGACGGCCACAACATCGTCTTTTTCAAGGACATGTCCATGCAGATGAGCGGCGTCTCGGCCCAAGAAATCCGCCGCTTTTGGCAAGCGCGCGCAAAGGGCGCTGCCGCTGGACCGGTCCAGGCCCCATCCAAACCCGCCCTCTACACCCAGGCCCAGATCCTGGCCTTTGCCGTGGGCCGCCCCTCCGAGGCGTTCGGCGACAAGTACCGAATTTTCGACAGCGAACGGCGCATCGCCCGCCTGCCCGGCCCGCCTTACTGCTTCATGGACCGGGTCATCGCGGTGGAGCCGGAACCCTGGATCGTGCGAGCCGGCGGCTGGGTCGAAGCGCAATACGACGTGCCGGCCGACGCCTGGTATTTCGCGGCAGACCGCAGTGGGGTCATGCCCTTTTGTGTGCTGCTCGAAATCGCCCTGCAGCCTTGCGGCTGGTTGGCCGCCTACGCCGGATCGGCCCTGAAGAGCCAAAGGGATCTGAAATTCCGCAACCTGGGCGGACAAGGCACCGTACATGCCAATCTCCTGCCAGGAAATCAGATCCTGACCATGCGCACGCGCATGACCAAGGTCTCCGAAGCGGCCGACATGATCATCGAGCATTTCGATTTCGAGGTATGGAGTGAGCGCGGCAAAGTTTACACGGGCAACACCTATTTCGGCTTTTTCACCGCGCAGGCGCTGGCCCAACAGGTTGGCCTGCGCGAGTCTGTGTTTACACCCGACGCCGCCGATATTGCGACAGCCCAACGGCGACCGTTCCCCGATGAAGCGCCCTTCGTGCCCGACGAGGTGCCCGGAGGTGTGCGCTACCGTCCCGAGGGGTTGGCCCTGCCCGCCAAGAGCCTGCTCATGATCGATGCCATCGAGGTCTTCAATCACAACGGCGGGCCGCATGGCCTGGGGTTTGTGCGCGGGTCCAAGCTGGTCGATCCGTCCGAATGGTTCTTCAAGGCCCATTTTTACCAGGACCCGGTCTGTCCTGGCTCTCTGGGTGTGGAATCCTTCCTGCAACTGGTCAAGTTTGCGGCGATGCGGCGCTGGCCCGAACTCAACGCTACCCACCGGTTCGAAACGCTTTGCGGGCGATCCCACGATTGGCAGTATCGTGGCCAGGTGATTCCCGCCAACAAGATGGTGCAAGTGGACGCGGTCATCACCCGTATTGAGGAGGGGGACGAACCGGTCATCATGGCTGACGGCTGGTTGCATGTGGATGGGATTTGCATATATAAGATGAAGGATTTCGGGATTAGGTTGGCGAGATTGTAATTGGGGTTGGGGGTTTTGGCGGTGTGGGGGCGGGGTTTATCCCCGCCCGTCAATATGAATATTAATTTATCAGGCTAGCGGTATTTATTCATGTTTTACAATAAGGTCAGGATTGCCGGCTTCGGCTATGAACTGGCGCCCAATGTGGTGACCTCCGAGGATTTGGAACACCGGTTGGCGCCTCTGTATGAAAAGCTGCATCTGCAGCCAGGACAGCTCGAAGCGCTCACCGGCATTGCGGAGCGACGCTTCTGGGATGTGGGCTTTCGACTTTCCGAAGGGGCCATCATCGCCGGGCGGAAGGCATTGGCCGCGGCGCAGGTCACCCCCCAACAGGTGGGCATGCTCATCTACGGCGGGGTCTGCCGCGAAAACCTGGAACCCGCCACGGCCTGTGCGGTGGCGGATGGATTGGGCGTCGCACCCGGCACCCAGATTTACGATGTCTCTAATGCTTGCCTGGGCGTGCTCAACGGGATGGTGCAGGTGGCCAACGCCATCGAACTGGGCCAAATCCGGGCCGGCCTGGTGGTCTCCTGCGAAGCGGCCCGCGAGATCGTGGAAAGCACGATACGACGCATGCTGGCGGCGCCGGACATGACGATGTTCAAAGACACCATCGCCACCCTTACCGGCGGATCGGGCGCCGTGGCGGTGGTGCTGAGCGACGCCGACCTGGCGCCGGAAGGCCATCGCCTGCTGGGCGGCGTGACCCGCAGCGCCACCCAGCACCATCGCCTATGCACCTGGGGCCCCACCGGCGGTTTTCCCAGCGGCGGGCCGCTGGTCATGAAGACCGATTCCGTTGGTGTGCTGCAAAACGGCGTCACCCTGGGCATCGAGACCTTTGAGGCCTTTCGGCGGGAACTCTCCCTGCCGCCGGACAAACCGGACAAAGTGGTCTGCCACCAGGTGGGGGCCGCACACCAGCGCACCATCCTGGAGGCCTTCGGCATCGACGAATCCAGGGATTTCACCACCTTTCGCTTTCTGGGCAACATCGGCACCGTATCACTGCCCATCACGGCGGCCATCGCGGACGAGCGCCATTTCTTCGAACGCGGCGATCTGGTGGGGTTTTTGGGGATCGGCAGCGGGTTGAATTGCCTCATGCTGGCAATGGATTGGTAACGGCAGGACACTCTCGATGAATCGAAACGATGTCGCGGATCTCTACCCTTTTGAATCCCATTTCGTGCGCATCGACGGGCTGCGCTACCACTACCTGGACGAAGGTCGAGGCGCGCCGTTGCTGATGCTGCACGGCAATCCGACCTGGTCGTTTTATTTCCGGCGCCTGGTATCGGCCTTCCGGGAGCGCTATCGCGTCATCGTGCCCGACCACATGGGCTGCGGACTGTCCGACAAGCCGGACGAGACCCAATACGATTTCAGGCTGAAAAGCCGCATCAAGGATCTGGATGCGCTGATGACCCGCCTGGCCCCGGATCAAAAGCTCACGCTCGTGGTCCACGACTGGGGTGGTATGATCGGCCTGGGTTGGGCCATGGACCACCTGGAGCGCATCGACCGGCTGATCGTCATGAACACGGCCGGCTTCTTCCCGCCCAGAGGCAAGACGATCCCGCAACGCTTGCGGCTGCTTCGCACGCCCAACCCCATCATGGATCGGGCCGTGCTGCATCTGAACCTGTTCGCCCGCGCCGCGATCCACATGGCCCCCCGGCGTCGACTCGAACCCAAGGTGCGGACCGGTTTGCTGGCGCCTTACGACACGCCCCACAACCGCCTGGCCACGCTGAAATTCGTCCAGGATATCCCCCTGAGCCCCCGGGATCCCAGCGGCCCCATCGTAGAGCGGGTCGATGCCCGACTCGAACGGATTACCCAGCGGCCGGTGCTGCTCATCTGGGGGGCGCATGACTTTGTGTTCGACCGCGCCTACTTCGACGAGTGGCGGCGCCGGGTGCCCCACGCCGAAGCCCATTGGCTGACAGAGGCGGGTCACTACCTGCTCGAAGATGCACCGGATAACATCATCGGCCTAATGCAGAGGTTTTTGCGTCAACCCCCGCAAGGGCAAGCGTAAAGCCAGCCCGACGAACTTTAGACGAACAGATAAATGGACGACATCAAGGAAAATCCCGATCGCCAGCGATCTGAAGCCGATCCCCAAACCGTGAATGTGGCCCTGCATTTGAGAACCATGGCCCGCATTCAGCCCTACCGGCGGGCGGTGGTCTATCCGGCATCGCGCGATTACAACGGCCGGGTGGCCTACAGCCATCTCACCTTCCGGCAGCTCGACCGCGAGTCGGACTGTTTTGCCCATGGCCTGGAGGCGGCCGGCATCCGGCGGGGCACGCGCACCATCCTCATGGTTCGGCCGAGCCTGGAGCTGTTTGCGATCATTTACGCCATGCTAAAGGTGGGGGCCGTCTTCGTGATGGTCGATCCCGGCATGGGGGTGCAACGCATGCTGGCCTGCTTGAAGGAGAGCCGGGCCGAGGCCCTCATCGGCATACCACCGGCCCATGTCCTCAGAACCTTGCAACCCAAATATTTCAAGGGCATCCGAAAAGTGGTGACCATCGGCCGCCGCTGGTTCTGGGGTGGATTGACCTTGAAGGATATCCGCCGGTTGCCGTGGCAACCATACACCATCGCCGATACCCGACGGGACGAAACGGCCGCCATCCTCTTCACCACCGGCTCCACGGGCGCAGCCAAGGGCGCCATCTACACCCACGGCATTTTCGATGCCCAGGTACGGCTGATCAAGTCCCAGTTCGGCATCTCCCCGGACGAGATCGATTTGCCGACCTTTCCGCTCTTCTCTCTGTTCGACGCGGCCCTGGGCATGACCGCCGTCATTCCGGACATGGATCCCACCCGGCCGGCGCACGTGAACCCCGACAAAATCATCGAGGCCGTTCTCAACCATGGTGTCACCAACATGTTCGCATCTCCGGCCCTGCTCAACCGGGTCGGGCGTTACGGTCAGGAGAACAACATCAAGTTGCCTTCCCTGAAGCGCATCATCACCTCCGGGGCGCCAGTCTCGCCTGACAACCTGGCCCGTTTTACGACCCTGCTGGAGGAGGATGCCGAAATCCACACCGGGTACGGCGCCACCGAGGCCATGCCGGTTTCGTCGTTCGGCAGCAAGCAGATCCTCGGTGAAACCGCACAGTTGACCGAACAGGGGTTCGGTATGTGCGTAGGCCCGCCGATCCAGTCCCTGGCCGTGCAGATCATCACAATTACGGATACGCCCATCGAATCCTGGTCCGACAACCTGCTGATGCCCGACGGCGAAATCGGTGAAATTGCGGTTTACGGCGATATCGTCACCCAGGGCTATTTCGATCGGCCGTTGGACGACAAGCATTCCAAAATCGAGGACGGCCAGCGTTTCTGGCATCGCATGGGCGATCTGGCCTGGAAGGACAAAAAGGGTCGCATCTGGTATTGCGGCCGCAAGACACACCGCGTGATCACGCCTTACGGGACATTGTTCACCATTCCCTGCGAGGCGATTTTCAACAACCACCCTGCCGTGTTCCGCAGCGCACTGGTGGGCGTGGGACAGGCGCCTAGACACCGCGCGGTCATCTGCATCGAACTCGAGCCCGAGCATCGGCATGCCGACCGGCAAACGATGATTAAAGAGCTGCAGGAAATGGCCGCGGCCAATCCCCAGACCGAAAAGATCGACACCTTCCTTTTTCACCCGGGTTTTCCCGTGGATATCCGGCACAATTCCAAGATATTCCGAGAGAAGCTGGCGGATTGGGCGCGCAACAAGTTGGGATGATTGAGCTGAGTGGATGGATATGGAATCGAATAAGACGGTTTTGGTTACCGGCGGGGGCGGATTCCTGGGTAATGCTATCGTGCGGATGCTCGTTGACCGTGGCGACCGTGTGTGCAGCTTCTCGCGGCAACGCTATCCGGAATTGGATCGGCTGGGCGTTTTCCAGCATACCGGGGATCTGGGCGATGCGGATGCGGTCCGGCGCGCCTGCCGGGGCGTGGCGGCGGTCTTTCATGTGGCGGCCAAACCCGGGGTCTGGGGCCCCTACGAGGCCTATTACCAGGCCAATGTCCAAGGGACGCTCAACGTCATCGCGGCATGCCGGGCGGAAGGGGTCCGGCGCCTGATCTATACCAGTTCACCCAGCGCGGTCTTCGACGGCCGGGACATGGAAGGGGTCGACGAATCGGTGCCCTATCCGGCCCGCTACGAGGCCCACTATCCCAGGACCAAGGCATTGGCCGAGCAGGCCGTGCTCGATGCGGCCCGGAACGGGTTGCCGGCCATCGTTCTGCGGCCCCACCTCATTTGGGGCCCCGGCGACAATCATCTCGCGCCCCGGCTCCTGGCGCGGGCCGCGAAGCTGAGGCGGGTCGGTACCGGCGACAACAAGGTTGACACCATTTACGTCGACAACGCGGCCAGGGCGCATGTGCTGGCCGAGCGGCGATTGGCTGAAAGCCCGGAGCTCTCCGGCCGCATCTATTTCATCAGTCAGGATGATCCCATCCCGTTGTGGGAGATGGTCGATCACATTCTGGCCGCCGGCGGACTGCCGCCAGTCCGGAAAAAAATCTCCCCGGCCCTGGCCCGATTCGCCGGCACGCTGTGCGAGGCCCTATTTCATCTGTTTCGGATCAAAAGCGAGCCGCCCATGACCCGCTTCGTGGCCAACGAATTGGCCACGGCCCACTGGTTCGACATTTCGGCGGCCAAACGGGATCTGGGGTATCGGGTCGAGGTGAGCACCGAGCAGGGGTTGCGGCGGCTGGCCGAATGGTTGAAAACGCACCAGACGCAAGCAGAGGTTCAGATAGTACCCATCCAAAAATAGGCAAATTGGGTCGAGATCAAGGCGCACGAAAAATTTAACCGCAGGCATATGACGAATATTCCGAAGGTTAAATTTTCGCGCAACGCCGATATCAGGCCAATTGGCCATTTGTGGATGGGTACTATGTATCAATCGGGCAGCAGGTCGTAGAAATAGCACATCACATCCGATCGGGTCACGATGCCGATCAGGCGGTCGTCCTCCACGATGGGCAGCCGGCCGATATCCTGGCGGATCATGATTCGGGCGGCCTGCAAGGGGCTCACGCCCGGGTGGATGGTCTCCACCGGATAACGCATGTAGGCCTTTACCGGAGACTTCATCCGGTTTTCTCCCCGCACCTTCTGAAAGTCGCGGCGTGAAATCATTCCCACCAATCGGTCCCCTTCGGTCACCGGCAAGCCGGTGCACCCCTTGGATCGCATGATTTTAGCGGCCTCCTCCATCGTGGCGGTGGGCTCCACCGTGACCACCGGAAAGGACATCAAATCGCTGATTTGCACCGACGCCTGCTGGTTGCCTTCCACCAGGCTGGAGATCATTTCGATGATGGTATCCGGGTTGACTTGCTTCAGCATGGCCGATCCGGCCCCGGGATGTCCGCCGCCGCCCATGCTTCGCATGATGTCGCCGATGTTGAGGCTTTCCACATCGCTGCGGCCGATCACCATGCAGCGTTCGTTGTCCGGCAGGCAAAAAATGCCGAATGCGGCATCCACGTTCATGATGTCACGGTACATGTTCACCACCAGCGCCAGACCGCTCACATGGCCTTCTATGGGCAGCTTGCTGATGCTGATTCTGTGACCGTTGATTTTCTGGCGCCGCGCCGACTGGAGCATCTCGAACAGGATATCTTTCTGTTTTTCGCCGTAGGCCGGGCGAAGAAACTTGCTCAAAATTTTCAGGTCCGCGCCTTGGGTGAGAAGGTCACCGGCCGCATGGGCATCCTCGGCCGTGGTGTTCGTAAATGTGAGGTGTCCGGTATCTTCGTATAATCCGGCCAGGAAAAGGGTGGCCTGGATCGGTGTCAATCCAATCCCCTTCTCGTTAAGATAGCGCATCATCAGAGTGATATTGGCGCCTACCGGTTCGATGCATTGCCAATCGGATCGAATCGGTTCGCTCGATGCATGGTGATCCCAGACCCGGACCTCCAGGTCCTTCATTTTTTGAAGGGCCTTGGCGCTGGGGATCCGGTGCCATTCGGCCGTATCGACCACGATCAATCGGCTGGCGTCCTCGACGGACGGCGCCGGTTTTTCGCTCCAGGGGAAAACGTCCTTGTGAAGCGACAGAAACGCCTTCACATTGGGGTTGAGAGGTTTGGGGATCAGCGGCGAGGCGTCGGGATAGAGCAGCAACGCGGCCGTTACCGAAGCCACGCCATCGAAATCGGTGTTTTTGTGGGTCGTGATCAGTGTGGCCATGAATCCCATGAAAGGAAAATCGGTTAACGGAAAAATACCTTCAACCACGTAAGACTTACATCGACCGTCAGCGGTCAGACTTTAAGAGACCATGAACGATCCATGTGCGCATCGATCCTGCCACATGCCGATTGACAGGTGCCCGGATTTCCTCCATATAGACACTTTATGGCCGCGCCTGTCAACTGCAACCGGCGTCATTGCCGCGTATATCAAGAGCACGGGGATGTCACCCGATGAAAAAATTCATCATTTCGGTTTTGGGAAAGGACCGGCCGGGCATCATCGCCGCGGTCACCCGGGTCCTGTTTGAAAACGAGTTCAATATCGAGGACGTCAGCCAGACCATCCTTCAGTCCCAATTTTCCGGCATCTTCATCGTCACCGGGCCCGACGCCACCGATCCTGGGAGGTTGTGCGGCGCGTTGCAGGAAGGCACCAGTGGCATGCAGATGCATTACCATGTCAGGGAAATGGACCCCGCGCCCTTCACCTGGACCGCGTGCGCCTGTGAATCTTTCGTGATCACCACGCGGGGGCCGGACCGCAAGGGCCTGGTGGCCCAGATCACGGCCGTGCTGGCCAGGCACAACGTCAATGTCACCCAGCTCGAGGCCGTGTTCAGGGGCGGCAGCGAACCCGGCAAAAACATGATGATTTATGAGGTGGATATTCCCCTGGACATCGACCTGCAACAACTTCGCGCCGACCTCAAAGACAAGGGTGCGGAATTGCAGCTCGAGGTCAACATTCAACACAAGAACATCTTCGAGGCCATGAACCGGATATAAACAGAGGATCTTTGTGCCATGCTCAGCCATAGTGAAATTTTGTCGGTTCTGGAAATGTTGCGCGACGAACACCTCGATCTGCGCACCGTGACCCTGGGCGTCAGCCTGTTGAATTGCGCCAGCGATGACCTGAAGCGTTTCAATGACAAGATCTACGATCGTATCGTGCACAAGGCCGAACATCTGGTTCGCACGTGCGACCTGATCGGGGAAAAATACGGCATTCCGGTGGTCAACAAGCGGGTTTCCATCAGCCCGATCGCCGTTGCCGCAGCCCCCTTCTCCAGCGAGCAGATGGTGGCCGTGGCCCAGACCCTGGATCGCGCCGCACACACGGTGAATGTCGATTTCATCGGCGGGTTTTCTGCCTTGGTTGAAAAGGGCATCGCGGCCGGGGACCGGGCCCTGATCGATGCCCTGCCCCAGGCCCTGACCCACACCGAGCGAGTGTGCGCATCGATCAACGTGGCCTCGACCCGGGCCGGCATCAACATGGATGCCATTCTGCTGATGGGCCGCCGGATCAAGGAAGCCGCCGAAATGAGTGCGGCAAAGGATGGCATCGCCTGCGCCAAGCTGTGCGTTTTCGCCAATATCCCCCAAGACATCCCCTTCATGGCCGGCGCTTATCTAGGCATCGGCGAGCCGGATGCGGTCATCAATGTGGGAGTCAGCGGACCGGGAGTGGTCAAAAAGGCCATCGACCGGGCGTTGGAAGGATCGCCGGCGCTGGATTTGCAGCAGCTTTCGGAACTGATCAAGCGCACGGCCTACAAGGTGACGCGGGCCGGCGAACTGATCGGGCGCGAGGTCGCCGAACGACTGGGCGTGCCTTTCGGCGTGGTTGACCTTTCCCTGGCCCCCACACCCAACGTGGGCGACAGCGTGGGAGAAATATTTCAAAGCCTGGGCATCGTCAATATCGGCATGCCCGGCAGCACGGCTGCCCTGGCCCTGCTCAACGACGCTGTCAAAAAGGGGGGCGCATTTGCCAGCTCCAACGTCGGGGGCCTGAGCGGCGCTTTCATTCCGGTGAGCGAGGACTTGAATATTTCCGAATCGGCCCGCGCCGGCCACCTGTGCCTTGAAAAGCTCGAAGCCATGACCAGTGTCTGCTCGGTGGGATTGGATATGGTCGCCCTGCCGGGAGATACTTCGGCCGAAACCCTGGCCGCGATCATCGCCGATGAGATGGCTATCGGGGTCATCAATCGCAAGACCACGGCCGCGCGTCTCATTCCCGTGCCAGGCAAACGGGCGGGCGACAACGCCTATTTCGGCGGATTGCTGGGTGAATCGGTCATCATGCCGGTCAATAATGCATCCGGCGCCAACCTGTTTGTGAAACGCGGGGGTTTGATTCCATCGCCGATTCAGAGCCTCACCAATTAGCGTCCATCCACAAATGGCCAATTGGCAATTTGTGGATGGACGCTAAATAAAAAAACCACCTGCAGTCCACAGGTGGTTTTTTTTGTATGTAACTCTATCGGTTTTATTTTACGGTGATCACCGGGCAGTGGGCATTTAAAATCAGGTATTGGGCCGTGGAACCGAAAATCAGTTTGCCCACTTTGGAGCGTTTGCGAATGCCGATGGCGATCTCGTCGATCCCCTGCTCTTTGGCGTAGGCGACCAGATCTTCGTCGGGGGTCATGCCGCGCACCAGCAAGTGGGTTTCGCAGGCGATGCCCTCTTTTTCCAACTTCTCCTTGGCATTTTTCAATTCCAGTTCGAGCTGCTGGATCACCTTCTGCTCATCTTCGGTGCCCTTTTCCATGGAGGCCACCAGATAGACCTTTGCATCCAAGGCCTTGGCGTGTTTGATGGCCACCCGCAATGCGGATCGCGATGCGCCGGAACCGTCGTAACAAACCATGATCTTCATGTTCGTTTCTCCTTTAACTTTATTTGACTAACTGTTTTATATGATAGCAAAGATTTTATGAATCCTGGAACGATTCGTTATCGTAACCATCCGGCAGGGGAACGCGTTTGGCAATAGAGCTTTAATATCATATTCCCGGCCGCTTGCATAGCAGTGGATTGGCACTACTTGTTCCATGAAAAAAGCAATGCACCCACCGACAGAAACAGAAGGGTAAAACCGGCGAGCACCATCAGTTCCAGTTGCACTTCCGCCAATCCTGCACCGTCGTTCATGATTTTGCGCACGCCGGTTAACAAATGGGTCAGGGGCAACGCTTCGGATGCCATTCTGAGCCATCGGGGAGCGCCTTCCAGAGAGAACCACACTTCGGATAAAAACATCATTGGCCAGGTCATGAAATTGAGCAAACCGTTGGCGAACTCCTCGCTCGTACCCCGGGAGGCGATGATCAGACCCAGGGCGGTCAAGCTCAGGTTGCCCAGCATGAACACGATGGCCAGATCGAGGTAGGACCCCTCCACGTGAAAATCGAAGATGAGATCGCATCCGATCCACAGAATGGTGAGCGAGAAGGCGATGACGAAAATACGCGAGAGCATCTGGGCGCTCAGATACTCGAAGGCGGTCAGCGGGGTGGCTTTGAGCCGTTTGAGTACGCCGTTCTTACGATAGCGCACCACTACGAAGCCGACACCGTAAAGGGCCGAAAACATGATGTTCATGCCGATGACACCGGGAAAAAACCAGTCGATGTAGCGAATGGGTCGGTCCGCAACCGATGCCTGGCGGGCCAGAAGATCGGCGGTGACGGGGTTCAAGTGGCCGGCGATCATCTTCTCCACAATGTAGCCTTTGGGCGCGGTATCGCTGACCCAATAGCGCAGCGGATCGGATCCCCCCTGAATCAGCATATCGATCTTGTGGTATTTGAGCCGTTGCAGCCCCTCTTCCTGGTTTTGAAACCCGATGAATTGAATGGGTTTGATGCCTTGCAGGGCAGGCGGCACGCAGCTGTCGATCTGGCCGGTTTCGCCCGGAGGGCAAGGAAAAATCCCAACCTTGAACTCCTTGCGGTCGTCGCCGCCGAAAATGACGGCAAAACCGGCGAGCAGCAGGAAAGGGAAGAGCAGGTTCCAGCCGAAGGCCGCTTTGTCTCGAAAAAACTCCCGGTTGCGCGATACGAAGATGGCCCACATGCGTTTGAAGTTCATGATCAATCTCTCAATTGCCGGCCGGTCAGATTTAAAAAGACGGTTTCCAGGGTCGGGTTCTGGACCTGCATGTCGGTGAGATCGATCCGTCGCTGCAGAAACGTCTCGATGGCCGTGTTCATGTTCTTGACTTGGATCGCCAGGCGCCCGTCCATGGGCTCTGTTTCAAGGGCAATACCGGCCAGCTTGTCCTGAACGGCTGCTTCCGGCAGGATCACGCGAACCCCCTGGGCATGATGCGTGATCAGTTCCTGGGGGGTGCCCTGGGCGATGATCTTGCCTTTGTCCACGACGGCCACGATGTCGCACAACTGCTGGGCCTCTTCCATGTAATGGGTGGTCAGGATGATCGTCTTGCCATCCTGTTTGACCCGATCGACGATGTCCCACAGATTGCGTCGCGCCTGGGGGTCCAGACCGGTGCTCGGTTCATCCAGGAAAAGCAGTTGCGGCTGATTGATCAATGCCAGAGCCAGCAACAATCGTTGACGCTGGCCGCCGGAAATTCTATCGTTAAGCTGTTTGCGGATGTCATCCAGGTGGCACAGGTCGATCAGCGCTTCGATGTCATGGGCGTAGTGGTAAAGCGCGTGGAAGGTCTTCAGCGTCTCCTGCACGGTCATGAACCCCATCAGGGCCGTCTGCTGAAACATGATGCCGATCTCTTCACGGAACGAGGCGGCGCGGGGTTTGCCCCGATAGCGCACCTCGCCGGAGCTGGGAGGGATGATATCCTCGATGATCTCGATGAGCGTGGTTTTGCCTGCACCGTTGGGGCCGAGCAGTCCGAAACAGACGCCGGCCGGGACCGACATGTCGAGGTGGTCCACGGCGGTTAAAGATCCGTAATGTTTCGAAACGTCGATCGCTTCAATGATAGGGGGACCGCTCATAAGACGCCAGTGCATTTTAGGGTTGCAATACGTTCACATCGATCTTGATGGATTCGTCAAAAAACTTTTGCCGAACGGCGCCGTAAGAAGTTTAAGGTCAAGGCGTGCGAAATTCCGTGTCCTGAGTCGAACTTGTCGTACGCCGCAAGGACCGCGGGATGAGCGCAACGCAGATATTGGGCTTCTTACGGTGCCGTAAATCCTGTCACAGGAGGTAAGCCACATGAGCCAAACCTTGTTCCGCGCCATGGTCGTGGAAGAAACCGCCGACCATCGTTATACCAGCAGCATCCAGTCCCGAGCGGTGTCTGATTTACCCAAAGGAGAGGTATTAATCAAGGTGCATTATTCATCGCTGAACTACAAAGATGCCCTCTCCGCCAACGGCAACAAGGGCGTCACGCGGCGATATCCGCACACCCCGGGAATCGATGCGGCCGGCGAGGTGGCCGACAGCACGAGTGACGACTTTGCCATCGGCGAACCGGTCTTAGTCACCGGGTACGACTTGGGCATGAACACCTCCGGCGGGTTGGCGGAGTATATCCGCGTGCCGGCCAGTTGGGTGGTCCGCTTGCCCGAGGGCATGACCCTGAAACAGAGCATGATATATGGAACGGCGGGGTTTACGGCCGCCCTGAGCCTGCTCAAACTCGAAGAGAGCGGCATTACCCCCCAAAGCGGCGACATCCTGGTCACCGGTGCCAGCGGCGGGGTGGGCAGCCTGGCCGTGGGCATTTTGGCCACAGCCGGCTATTCGGTGGTGGCCGCTTCGGGTAAGGCGGCGGCCGCCGATTTGCTCACCCGCATGGGCGCCAAGGAGATCCTGGGACGCAGCTCGGTCATCGACACTTCGGGCAAGCCGTTGTTGCGCACGCGATTTGCCGGGGCCATCGATACGGTGGGCGGTGATATCCTTTCGTTCGCCCTGCGATCGGTCCAATACGGCGGCGCTGTCACCTGCTGCGGCAACGTGGCTTCTCCCGAACTGCACCTCACGGTCTACCCGTTCATCCTGAGAAGCATCAGCCTGTTTGGCATCGATTCGGCCGAATGTCCCATGCCCCTGCGCAAAGCCGTTTGGGAACGCCTGGCCGGCGACTGGCATTTGAGCGCCTTGGACAACCTGACGACGGAGATCACCCTGGAGGCGGTCCCCGAGCATTTCGATGCCATGCTCAAGGGGC
Source organism: Desulfatitalea tepidiphila (assembly GCF_001293685.1). Lineage (NCBI taxonomy): Bacteria > Pseudomonadati > Thermodesulfobacteriota > Desulfobacteria > Desulfobacterales > Desulfosarcinaceae > Desulfatitalea > Desulfatitalea tepidiphila. The sequence goes on from NZ_BCAG01000003.1 coordinate 1,640,074, forward strand.
AACACATGGGGCGTTGCGTCGTGAAATTTCAACCGTGATGAACGCTAAAGGCGGTGCCAGGTCACGCACGCCCACGTGTCTGAAAGGAGCTTTGCGACTCATGCGTTGGAGTTTTTCTATCCGGTGGGACTGGTGGGCGCTCCGGACGGCCCGGAAACTCGCATGCGCTCAAACAGTCCGGGCCGCTTTTCCTCCGCTGCACCCGACCGGCACCAACACGACATGCGAACGAGGGAGCAGATCGCCCACCAGTCCCACCTCCTCCTTTGAAGGATTCGACATCAGGCCGTTATGCCGTGATAGTGATCATTTTGTTGCATAGAAATTCACGCGGGACCATGACGATGGCAAACGTCGGGAGCAAAAACTAATTTTAAATACTTGATTCCGCGTGAAGTTCACATCGGGGTATCAGTTCTATTTGAATGTGACTCACCCAGAAGGGCATGCTTTCCAGAGGTTGATTGATGAAAAAATTCGCTTGGCAATGTTTATGGCAGGCCTGGGTGGGGCAGGTGGCCAGGGCCACGTGAGCCATGCGGTTTAGTGCCGCTTGAATGCAAACGGCGGACAAGTGGCCCAGACTGTTTGAGCGCAGCGAGTTTCTGGGCCGCCCGCCGTGCATTTTACCGGCACTTGACCGCTTGGCGGGTGGCATCGGTCACCTGCCCCACCCAGGCCGGATTTAATGAATAGTGATCATTTAAACATTTAAACTAGATATATTAATTTATCATACTGATATGTTTGACTTTGAAACCGTCATCGACAGGTCGAACTCGGACAGCCACAAGTGGCAAAAGTACAGTGGCCGGGACGTCATCCCCATGTGGGTGGCCGATATGGATTTTCCATCGCCACCGGCCATCGTCGATGCACTCCGCCGCAGAATCGATCACGCCATATTCGGATATGGCAGCCCTTCACCGCAACTCAAGGAGGCCGTCATTGCCTATCTCCATGAGAGCTATTCCTGGGATGTCTCCGGGGATTGGATCGTGTGGCTTCCCGGCTTGGTGACGGGCCTGAATGTGGCCTGTCGCAGCTGGGGCCGGCCGGGCGCCGGCATAATGACCGCCCTGCCCGTCTACCCGCCTTTTTTGACGGCACCAGGACTTGCAGGCAAGCGACTGCGGACAACCCGGCTTTCTTTCGAAGACCAACACTGGCAATTCGATTGGGATGCGCTGCAAAATACCATCGACGCCCGGACCGCCATGTTTCTCCTCTGTTCGCCGCACAATCCCACGGGCAGGGTGTGGACCCGCGCCGAGCTTGAAACCCTGTCCGCCATGTGCCTGAAATCGGGAATGGTGATCTGCTCGGATGAGATCCACTGCGACCTGGTGCTGGAACCGGGATGCCGCCACATTCCCACCGCCACCATCGATCCTGAGGTGGCCGATCGTACGATTACATTGATGGCACCGAGCAAGACCTATAACATTCCAGGACTCGGATGCGCCTTTGCCATCGTCTCCAACCCTAAACTGCGCATGCGGTTCAAGCGGGCCATGGCCGGCATCGTGCCCCACGTCAATGTATTGGGCTTCGTGGCTGCCCAGGCCGCTTATCAGCACGGCAAACCTTGGCTGGCGGCCGTCATCGACTATTTGCGGCGGAATCGGGACCAGGTCGTCGATCGGGTACGCCAATGGCCGGGCGTCACAATGGGGCCGGTCGAGGCGACTTACCTGGCCTGGATGGACATGCGGGCCCTGGGTGGAAAAAATGTCGCTGAGCGATTCGAAGAAGCGGGAGTCGGGCTGTCCGATGGCGCGGCATTCGGCGCGCCGGGCTTCGTTCGGCTGAACTTCGGCTGTTCCCGCAACTTGCTGGTCGAGGCCCTGGCCCGTATGACCCGTGCCATCGAGAAGTGGGATATCCCATGTTCCGCCATCGACAGCAATTTTGACTGAATGTGATTCGCCTTGAAGGGCATGGATGACAGAAGTTGTTTGATAAAAAATTCGCATCGAAACGGCCATGGCAGGCGTGTGTGGGGCAGGTGGCCAGGGCCACGTGAGCCAGAGGTCGTAGAGCCAGTTGAATGCAGACGGCGGACAAGCGGCCCAGACTGTTTGAGCGCAGCGAGTTTCTGGGCCGCCCGCCGTGCATTTTACTGGCTCTTGACCGCTTGGCGTGTGGCATCGGCCACCTGTTCCACACACGCCGGGTTTAATGAATTGCATTCAGATAGAATAGCTGGCCCATCGACAAGGTTGTTGACAACTGACTTGAAATAATCGAAAAAATAATTCCGTAAGCAGGTAACGGGGTCCCGCGTCCTTGCCGGCGCAGGTCAATAGGACTTAGGATAAATTGCGACGAGAGAGGCAGTGTCATGTATTTCATAGGCAATTTTCAGTACTTGTCCAATCAGCAGAGCGAGTCCGAAACCGAACGGCGACACGGCGTTTTTTCGATGATGGTCCAGGCCGGCACCTCGCGGGAGGCGCTTGAAAAGTTCCGCGATCGATTGACCGCCTTTCGTCAATCCTCTTCTTTTTTCGAAGGCAGCTGCAATATTTTCATCAGCCAGCTCCTGGAATTCGACCAGGTGCCGAGAGATCATGCGACCATGTTGAACTTCCGATCCTATGCCGGTGACCCGATGATGCCGTTTATCGGTTGTATCGTGCCCACAGAGGCAAACAACTCGTGCACAATTCACGAATGGAAAGAGGATCACCCCACCACGGAGGGGCGTGCGGACAATCTCTTCCTGACTTTCGAGGCATAACCCGAAGGGAAGTCCCGCTCTTCGATGGCAAAGACAAGATGAGCCAACCCGCATACATTCAACTCGGCGACGACAATCTGCGAGCCAAAGCGCAGAAGGCGGCACAGGCCATGTCGTGCTGCACCCTGTGCCCCCGCGAGTGTCGGGTCAATCGCAATGAGGGCGAGACTGGTTTCTGCCGGACCGGAAAACTGGCCCTGGTTTCCAGCTATAACGCCCATTTCGGTGAAGAGGCCCCCCTGGTCGGCCAGAACGGATCGGGCACCATCTTCTTCACGCACTGCAACCTGCGCTGCAATTTCTGTCAGAACTTCGAAATCAGTCACCTGGGACAAGGGGTGGAGGTGACCGGTCGGCAGCTGGCCGACATCATGCTCCATCTCCAGGAGGAGGGGTGCCACAACATCAATTTCGTCACCCCGAGCCATGTGGTTCCCCAGATTTTGGCCGCCACCCTGCTCGCAGCCAGAAACGGCCTTTCGATTCCCCTGGTTTACAACACGGGCGGTTACGACAAGGTGGAAACATTGGCGCTGCTCGACGGGGTGATCGATATCTACATGCCGGATTTCAAATTCTGGGACAATGCCGTCGCTGAAAAGACTTGCCAGGCGCCCGACTATCGTGAGGTGGCCTGCGCTGCGCTTCGGGAGATGTATCGCCAGGTCGGGGATCTCGAGATGGACGAAAACAACCTCGCGCGCCGGGGCCTTCTGGTGCGCCATCTCGTGCTGCCCGGCGGCCTGGCCGGCACCCGTGAAGTGATGCGCTTTATCGCCCAAGAAATCTCCAAGCGCACCTATGTCAACATCATGCCCCAATACAGACCATGCGGCCTTGCCGGCCAGGTGGCGGAGTTGGCCAGGTCGCTGTCTCCCAACACATTCCGGGCGGCGGTACAGGCCGCCATCGAGGAGGGCGTCACCCGCCTGGACAACCGCAGGCCCATATTTTTTAAAAAATGAAAATAAGGAGCGTATCATGACCGCGATCATCAAGTGGCTTATGGCCATCGTCCTGTTGACGATCACCACTGCCGATGCTCAAACCGAAACACCACGGGTGCGTATGGAAACTTCCAAGGGCGCTATTGTCATTGCCCTGGATCCCCAAGCGGCTCCGAAGACCGTTGCCAATTTTCTTGCCTATGTGGAGAGCGGGTTTTACGACAACACCATTTTTCATCGGGTCATCAAAGGCTTCATGATCCAGGGCGGCGGATTTGAGGCGGATATGCGCCAGAAGCGCACCCAGGCGGCCATCGTGAATGAAGCCGACAACCGCCTGAAGAACTTGGCCGGCACCATCGCCATGGCCCGCACGTCGGCACCCCACTCCGCCACCTCCCAATTTTTCATCAACACCGTGGACAACGCCTTTCTCGACTTCAAAAGAAAAACCAACAGAGAGTATGGCTATTGCGTGTTCGGCCGAGTCGTAGAAGGCATGGAGGTCGTAAAAGCCATCGAAAATGTGGCCACCGCCATGAGGGGCGGCCACCGGGACGTGCCCGTCGAACCGGTCATCATCCAGAAAACGGCATTGGTTACCCAGCAACTTCAACCCAGTCAGCCGGAAGAACCGACACAGAAAAAAGAATAACCGCCCAAAACCATAAAGCCCATGCACACATTAAAAGCTTGACACGGCGTGCATCCGGAGATTAGTTTTGTCATATATAAACACCATCGATTCCCACAGTGATATAGCTGCTGAGCGCACCTCTAAACTACGCCACAAACGCGTCATCCGAAACCGAGCATCGGTTGATGCGTATCCTGTTTGAGCTAAAAATTTCCTTTGAGTTCTGCTCAGAACAGAGAACCGCCTGCACGGGCACGGAAATCAACACAGGTCCCACCGGGACCAGACGGTCAACGCCATGGAAAAAGACCGACGCCGACATAAACGCTATTCGCTCAACCATCGCGTATTCGCGATCGTCCGATCCGATGCGCACGCACTTGAGCGCATCGACGACATGAGCAAAGGCAAGCTCGGTATGGCGATCATCAAATCGAACCCGATGCGTATGGGCGAGATCCTGGATATCAGCCGCAGCGGGCTCTCTTTTCGCTACATCGCCACGAGTCGCATCCTGACCAGCCCCTGTGAAATGGACATTCTCTGCAGCGACGGCCATTACCACCTGAGCCGGCTTCCGATCCAGACCGTGAAAGACACCTTCATCGCACCGGAGTCGCCTTTCGAAGTTTTGAAAATGAAACGCCTGACCGTCAAATTCGGCGGGCTGACGAATCGACAAAAAAACAAGCTGAATCAACTCCTCGAGAACATTTCAACAGGGAGACGGGGAAAAATTGGGGCAAACAAGCGCGGGGTAGCAGGACCGATCAGCACCAACATGTAGCTTCCACTATCCCATGGCCTTCTGGCGATCGCCATATCCACCGAAACCATCCGGTGGTCACGGCCGGAGGGAAAGGCCGTGAATCTTTCATGTTGTTGGCTCAAAATGGCTGCTACCCCACGCTTGTTCCTATTTCGTGTCCGTCCACTACCCAGCATCAATTTCCCAATCGATCTTGCCGCTGCGTTGCATCTTCGAATAAATCTTCTGGCGGGCCAGGGCCGCAGCCTTCAACGGCGCCACCTGCCCGTCCACATAATCGTAGACCTTGGCGCGTTCAACCCCTTCCGATGGCCTCAACACGCGACCCAGATACTGAATGATACGGCCGCTGAAACGCACCGGAGTGGCCAGAAAGAGGGTCGACAGCCGGGGGCAGTCGAACCCTTCCCCAATCAGCTGGCCTGTGGCAACGAGCACCTGGATATCACCGGCATTCAGCCTCTGGAGGACGGCATCACGCTGCTCGGTGGACAGGTCCCCGGTCAACGCCTCGACGCGGATATGATATTTGTGCTGCAGGAGGGCTTTAAGCACCTGGCAATGGTGTTTGCGGTCCGACAATACGAGGCTGACGCCCGGTCGGTTTTCCACTTGCACCGCTCGATGCACGTCGGCAACGATCAACCGGTTGCGCTCGTCATGCTGGGTCAGTTCCGACAGCATTTTACTGTATTCACTGACCGGGTCGGCGTACGATGCGAAGGGGGTGGTTCTGAACACCACATCGATATCGAGCAGATGCCCCGCTGCCACCAGGTCCCCGGCCTTGACCTCATGGTGAACGTCGCCCAGGTGGCAGAAGATCAATTTAGAAAGACCGTCGCGGCGCCAGGGCGTAGCTGACAATCCCAGCATATAGTGGGCATCAAAGGCAGTGACCGCTTCGGTAAAGGTCCGGCTCGGGGCGCGGTGACACTCATCCACCACGAGATGACCGATGGCGGGCGCCACATGCTCGGCGCACTTGTAGAGCGACTGAACCATCGCCACGGTGACGGATGCCCCCAACCGCTGTTTTCCCCCACCGATAAACCCGATGTGCTCCGGCGGGATACCCAGATGCATCTCGATTCTCTCGATCCACTGCTTGGCGAGTTCATTGGAATGAACGACGATCAGTGTCGTTTGCCTGCGCCGGGCGATCATCCACAAGGCCATGATGGTCTTGCCACTACCCGTGGGGGCACTCAGGGTACCAAAATCCCTGGCCAGCATGCGGGTAACGGCGAGCTTTTGAAACGGCCGCAACGCACCCTTGAAATCGAAGGCCACCTCATCCACTTTCCGCCTGCGATCATCGATATCCACGGGCTCGTCGTGTTCCCTGGCCAAAAGAATCAACTGCCGCATCAGGCCCCGCGGAACGACCAGACCATTGGGACCCCTGCGCCTGAAAAACTGGAGTGTCTTGGGCACCCCCCTGTTCCAACGGCCCATGCGTTCGTTTTCGACCCACTTGGGATTGAGAAATTGCAGCCTGGAGACCAACTCGGCACGAATCGCCTCCGGCACCGCGGTGAGGTGCAACTGATTGGTGATACGAATGTTCATCCAGAATATTCCGAGGAAAGAAATGAGGACACCTTTTATCACATTTTTCGTGATTCCAATACCCGGTGAACTCGCAAATAGTCGATTTCGGACGGCGCCGTTAATACTTCAGGCGGGCATAGAGGCTTTTCTGAGAGGCCTGACTGGCTTCCTGGAAGGTGTGGATGCCTTGGGCCGCCAGCAGTGGAATCAGGCGCAGGAAAATTTCACCGGTCGCAATGGCGTCTCCGAGGGCGGTATGTCTTCCCATGATACGGATTCCCAATCGTTCGGCAACCGCCTGGAGACTGTGTTTGGGGTGGGCGGGATGGACCACATCAGAAAGCAGCATGGTGTCGAGAATCGGGTTGGTAAAACAGATGTGGGTCTGATTCTCTTTCATCTGCAGCATGCGCATGTCGAAGGCCACGTTATGGCCTACCAGCACGGTGTCCCGGACAAAGGCGTGAAAACGCGGCAGGACCTTGTCGATGGTGGGTTGATTGACCAGCATTTCCGGCCGGATGCCGTGAAATTTAACCGAGGCCCAAGGCAGCGAGCGCCCGGGGTTGACCAGTTGCTCGAATTTCTCGCCTTGCAGCAATCGGCCGTTGACGATGCGAACGGCACCGATGGATATGATTTCATCGCCGCCCTGGGGATCGAGACCGGTCGTTTCCGTATCGAACACTGTGAAGGTCAATTCGGTCAACAGGCGATCGTTAAAATCGGTGAATTGCAGATTGCCCTTGAATAAATCGAAATCATAAAATTCGGGACGCGAATCGGGCAGCACGGTCGTCAATCCATCCACCATGACGATATCCGCACTGTCGAGCATGGGGATCAAAAAGCGCAAACCGGATTTGCCCGGAGCCTGATCCTCGGAAAGAACCCAGAGTTTGGCGCCGTGGACCACCAGCATTTCCGTCAGCGGTATGGTGGTTTCACTCCCCTGAATTTTCGAAACCCCCTGCTTCCATCGCGCGAGGAGGTCCGGATCGATAGCGGTCCCTTCCCAACCCAGGTCGAGGTAGATCCAACTTCCTTTGGCATACAGGACACCATCGATGCAGGTCACATTCACCGTTTGCTGGACATTGGCCAGCACATAGAGCAAGGCACACGTCAAGTGGTGCATGTCCACGCTCACCTGGCCGACCTGATCCACACCCCCGACCGTTTCGAGACGCACTTTCAACTGCAGCACATGCTCGGCACGAAACGCGAGAAATCGCGCCCATTCCATGGCATCGACCGGGGTCAGAGGCAACGGCTGATCCGGCGACCACCGATTGGTGATGTCCTGTCGCGACAACAGGGCCGCGGCCAGGTTGGCTTGTTTGTCCACCAGCTGAATCAGCATTCGGATTTGATCCGACACGCCCTCCGATTCGTCCACGAGCAATTCCGCCGTCGATTTGATCACCGATACGGCCTGGGTCAGCTCATGTTGCCATGAGAGCAATAGGGTGGAAAGCTCCCTCTCCTTTTTCAGTTGCTCCACCTGGTCTTCGATATAGAGAATAAATCCGGATAAATGGTGCTGGCTGTCGAGCACGGGAAGAATCTGGGCCGGTAGCAACGCCTTGGACTGGGTCTCCAGTAAAAATCTTTCGCTGACCGCTGAGTGGCCGAGGGACAGCTTTTCGGCGATGCGGTCGAGGGCCGGGAGAACCAATCCCTTGTCCAGGAAGGTGTACACCGAACGACCGAGTCCGATCAGGCCGATTTCACCCGGTAAAGATTGCGATTCGGCCAACTGGTGCTGTCGGAAGAGGACACTGATTTTTCGATTATAAAAAACAATATGCCCTTCCATATTACAGACCAGAATGCCTTGGGGCAGGTCCTCCAGCATGGCGGCCAGAACGTTTCGTTCGGCTTCGCTGCCGGCTCGCGCCTTTCTCAGTTGTTCCTGGACATTATTACGAAATTCAACCTGTGCGATGGCGTTTTCGTTGATGATGGCCGCCAGACGCATCACATCGTAGCTGCCGTCCACATCGATTTTATGGGAGGGATTGACCGTATAGAGCAATCGGGTCTCATCGGCCAGTTGGTTGACCGGGATAATGTAGAATCGAAATATCCAGTCGAGGAGAAAACCCAGGAATGTAAAAAAAAGAAACAGGATGGTGAACAGGTAAGCAAAATATCTTTTGAAAATTTTGAGGATGAGCGTCTTCTCTTCAGGCGACAATTGCTGCCAGAACAGAACGCTGATGGTCAACAGAACCATGGCCGTCGCCGTCAACGCCACGACAACGAACCACCAGAATTTATTTTGCGTCTTCAAGCCTCTGCCCTCCTCGCCGTTCCCTGGCGCACAAGGTTTCGACGGCCTGAGTGATGCGGTGCAAAGGCAGGACCGGCACGTGCTGTCGGCGCATCGACGCGCTACTGCATGGAAAGAAGCGGCGAGGCGATCATTTCGACGAAAAGATAGGCGATGAACATCAGGACCATGGCCATCACGCCGATCATATAAATGTTGTTGATCTTGTAACGCCGCTGATCGCTGTCATGATAGAAAACGGGTCGGCAGCACTTCTCACACCATGACTTGGCCCGGCTGGACTCGAAGGTGTGGCCGCATTGACAGGTCACCATTTTGGGTACAAGCACAGCCTTCATTTCATTTCTCCTTTGAGTGCCGCCGGCGGCAAAGGGCAGGACACGCTTTGCCACCGGCGGCGTTAGTGGATTCCACCAGGGGTTCTTATCCGAAGAGCCCCCATCCAAACGATGCCGTCCAAAGCACGCAGAAGGCAACGATACCGATCATCCAATAATCTTCCTGTTTCATGGCATGATCCTCCTTGGTAAAAGGTTAGGCTTCTTTGACCACGATCATGGTCTCTTTTTCCGCCCGGTCGATCTGGGTGGCCGTGGTGGTGGCCATCTCGGCCTTGAAGCAAAGCCCCCACATCATGATGATACCCAGGATCCACCAGGCGATCTGCCAGGACCACAGCGGCGGGAAGCCGGCGAACGAGAAGGCGTTGTTGCCGAGAATACAGGCCGGGCCGATGGCGAAGAAGTACCACAGGGGAACGATGATCTTCATGGCGTTGCGCCACTTCTGGCCGGTTTCCGAGGGTGCGTCGATGTCGTCGAGGAAGGCGCGCACCTCCGCCTGGCGCTTGATCGTCTCCTCTTTGTCTTTGATGCCCAGTCCGCGGCACAGGTAGGCCACGACCAGACCGATGAAAGTTCCCCAGAAGGCGCTATGCATGGAGAGCGGGTTGGGCCAGACATAATAGGTCAGGAAGACCGATGCCATGCCGGCCAGCACACCCAGCACCGCGCCGACGCTGGGGAAACGGAACCCCCAGATCACGCCCATGAGGAGCACGTACATGACGAAGCCGAAGGCTGTGGCCAGGGCTCCCAGAATAACCAGCGCGGCCTTGGAGTTGAGCCCCACGACCAGAGCTGCAACGGTCACCAGGGTGGCCAGCAGCCGGTTCATCCAGATCTGCTCGGCATGTCCGGCCTTCTCGTGGCGGATGTACTTATAGTAGATGTCGCGCAGCAGAATGGACCCGCCAGTGCCGATGTAAGGCGCGGCCGTGGAGTGAATGGCGGCGATGGCGCCCATAAAGACCAACCCCAACGCAAGCCCAGGCAGGTACTTGGTCATCAGGAGCGGCACCACATCCGAATCCTTGGCGAATTGCATGATCCCCTTAACTTCCATGATCTTGGCACCCATGCCCTGGAAAGCGGTGAAGAAGAACAGGGCGAAGCCGACCACGAAGGTGGACATGAAGGCCTGCTGCCAGGCCAAGGGTTTGGGCGACTTGATGCCGAAGGTCCACATGGTGAAGGCCGGCGACGACTGGATGCCCATCAGGGCGAACATGTAGGTCAGCACCATAACACCAGTCCAGGCGACCTCACCCTTGGCACCGCCCAGCCCGAAGTTGATGACGCGCGGCACTTCGAGTTGTCTGGCCGGCAATTCGGCGACACGTGCCGAAAATTCGGTCCAGCCGGTCCAGGCATCGGGGGGCGCGATCATGTAGGCGCCCAGGAGAATGATGCCGCCGACCAGCAGGATGAACTGGATGACGCCGACCCAGGTACTGGCCTTGAGGCCGCCGGTACACACGTAGAACCAGACGATGAAGGCCATGAAGATGGCGCCGAAGGTGACCGGCACGCCGGCGACGTAGTGAAACAGTGCCGCCGAGGCCATCAGTTGCACCGCGGAGTAGAACATGGAATAGAGAAATGCGGTGAAGACTACCAGAAAACGGATGGCTTCCGAGTTGAAGTAGTAGGCGTACATGTCGCCCGGTGTGATGAAGCCGTAACGTTTGCCCAGCAACCACGTTCTCTTGGAGAAGAAGGTGCCGGTGATCGGAATGGTCAATACGTAGAACGAGGCAAATGCATACGACAAACCGTCGCGCCAGATCAGTCCCGGATGGCCGATGAAGGTCCACCCGCTGAACGACGCGGCCGTAGCAGCCATTAGGAAGGCGAAAAATGGAATCGAACGCCCGGCGATGGCATAGCCCGAAGATGTTTTTTCAGTAAAATAACCTTTTAACCCCCAATAAAAGCAATAGATGATGTAAACTCCCAAAAAGATATAGACCCATGTGGTGTTATGCATGGTCCTTTCCTCCTGTGCCCGGAATCAAGAGTCCGACCGACCGTCCAAGGCGGTCAGCCACCATTGTTCGGCCCCTCCCCCATCGATCACCCCCCTTCACTCGCTTGCAATGTGTTTTTGAAAACATCGTTCCCTGCCTTTCCATGAGCTTCAGCAAGGTTGCCCCTCGGTTCCGGCTGCCGCCCGACTTGCTGCAGGCGGCAGCCCCTCAAACGCACCCTGTTCGCTTTTACTTCACCATTTGCTGGATCTCTTCGACCACGTCCGGATTGGCCAGGGTGGTCACGTCGCCCACATCTTTCCGGTTGGAGATGGCCCCGAGCACACGCCGCATGATCTTACCCGATCGGGTCTTGGGCATGTCGCGCACGATCCAGACCTTGCGAGGCTTGGCGATCTTTCCGATTTCGTTGCATATCGCATCGGAAATCTTCTTGGCCAGAGCGTCGGATGCACTAAAGCCCGGTTTCAATGCAATATAGAGGTCGGGTTCGCGCCCCTTGATCTCGTGAGCCACCGGCACCACGGCCGCCTCCGCGACTTCCGGCACCACCAATGCCGCCGATTCGATCTCCTTGGTACCGAGACGGTGGCCGGAAACATTGATGACGTCGTCGATGCGGCCCAGGATGCGGTAGTAGCCGTCCTTGGCCTCGACCGCCGCGTCACCGGTCAGATAGGGCCAGTCGCGCCAATCCTTGCTGTCCGGGTTCTTGCAGTAACGGGCATAGTAATTGGTCACAAAACGATTGCGATCGCCCCAGATGGTCTGAAAGGCACCCGGCCAGGGGTTCTGAATGCAGATATTGCCCGCCTTACCGGCGCCCTGGGGAAGGATATTCCCGTCTTCATCGAAGATAATTGGATGGATGCCCGGCATGCCTGGGCCGGCGCTGCCCGGTTTCATCGGGGTGAGGGCGGGCAGCGTGCTGCAGAGGAATCCTCCGGTTTCGGTCTGCCACCAGGTATCCACGATGATCGCTTCGCCTTTGCCGACCTCCTTGTGGTACCATTTCCATACCTCGGGTTCGATGGGCTCGCCGACTGTGGTCATGTGTTTGAAATGATAATTGTATTTGGCTGGTTCGTCCGGTCCGATTTTCCGCAGGGCACGAATGGCGGTGGGAGCGGTGTGGAAGATATTCACGTCCAGATCCTGAGCGATGCGCCACGGCCGTCCCGCATCCGGGAACGTGGGCACGCCTTCGTAAATCACGCTCGAGGCGCAAATGGCCAACGGTCCGTAAACGATGTAGGAGTGTCCGGTGATCCAGCCGATGTCTGCCATGCACCAGTAGACATCTTCGGGATGGATATCCTGCACATACTTTGAAGTGCCGGCCACATAGGCGAGGTAACCTCCGGTGCTGTGCTGGCACCCCTTGGGTTTGCCGGTGGTCCCACTGGTGTACATCAGGAACAATGGCGCTTCAGCCGGCATCGGGACCGGTTCCACGCGCGCGCCGTAGAAATCCTTGAGTACCCCGTTGACGAAATAATCACGCCCTTCCACCATCGTAGTCGGAGAGGAGTTTTTGCCGGGATAGCGTTGCCACACCAGAACCTTATCCACCTTTTGCCCGGCCTTGGCGGCATGTTCGACGGCCACATCCGCGTTCTTTTTATGATCGATCAGGCTGCCGCTACGATAGTAGGCATCCATGGTGATCAGGACATGGCTGCCCGAATCGATGATACGGTCGGCGCACGCCGTTCCGCTGAATCCGCCGAAAACCTGGGAATGGATTACGCCGAGACGCGCACAGGCCAGCATGGTGATGGGCAACTCCGGAACCATGGGCATATGCAAAGTGACCCGGTCGCCTGCCTTCAGGCCGCAAAAATCCCTGAGCAGGGCAGCGAACTCATTCACCCGCACAAACAGATCCTGGTAGGTAATATGCTCGTATTTTTCCTCGATGGGTTCCGGCACGAAATGGATAGCGGTCTTGTTTTTGTTTTTCGCCAGATGTCGATCGATACAGTTGTAGCTGGCGTTGATCTTGCCACCCACAAACCACTTCCAACACGGCGCATCGCTGGTGTCGAGCATGGTGTGCCAATACTCGTACCAGTCCAGCATATCGGCGTACTCCTTGAAGCAGTTTGGAAAATTATCCAGGCTGAAACGTTGGTAAATCGATGGATCGGTCATGTTGGCTTGGGCAATGAACTGCGGGGAAGGATGGTAATAGTCTTCCTCCTGCCAATGTACGGCAATTTCGGCCTCCGAAGTTTCGACGATTTCCTTTTCTGTCATGTTGCACACCCCTTGATTCAAATTATTGATTTAAAATTGGGCCACTGCCATCCACGGGTGAAAAAACAGTGCGTTGATTGCATCACCAGGCATGACCACCGCCCCTGACAGCACCGAATTGAATGAAGTCTTATCGCCTCCTTTCCCAATTGCGCCATTGGCTGAATTATTGCTGTTCTAATCTACATAAGGATCGTATGGACGTGGAACGGAAGTGCAGTTGTAGATCTGTTATCGAGGAAGAGAGCTGCCAGGCCTGTGAGAAGAGAGCTTACTGCCGGCCTTTGATGTGTTCGGCACAAAAGCCTTCCTCGTTCATCTACGAATACCTCGTTCAAAAACCTGAAAGGCACGATCGACCAAGGGACCGAGCTGGACGACATCCGGCTCGCTTCCGGTCGTACCCTTTTCCCAAAGCACGATGCCATAAAACGTCGACCAGATCGTTTTGGCCAAACCTTCCGGAGACCAGTCCATGCAGGTTCCCTCTTCGATGGCCTTTTCGAATATCGATGAAATTTTGCCCAAGGCCGTACCACTCAATTTGTCTATCTCAGCCTTGAGTTCCGGACTCAGCGCGTTAATCGTGTCATTGGATTGCAAATAAAACAAATTGGTAAGAATCGATGGATCAAATTCGTACACATCTAACAGGGCTTTTTTCAGTTGCACAATTTTTTCGAATGGTGTCAATTGCTTGTCGTCGTTCAAATGTTCCATTCGGATCAACAGGTATTCGAGCACGCGCAACGAGAGCGAAACGCACAGTTCATCCTTGCTTCTGAAATAGAGATACAGGGTGCCAGGGCTGAGCTCGGCCTCGTTGGCAATATCTTCCATGGTGGCGCGTCCGAACCCCTTGTTTGCAAAAATCCGCTTGGCCGCCACCATGATCTGTTGCCTGCGGCGCTCTTTTTCGCGCTCTTTTCGCTCTTGAATGCCCATTTTATGAATCTCATTTATTTCATATTTTTGTTTTATTTTCTTTATCATTATTTTGTCAACATCTTTTTCTTCATTTTTTTATTTCCAACCATTTTATGTTGTTATGAACATCCCATCCTTCTGCAACGGCTTTGTTAGCCTGTCCGTCCATTGAAAATGCTGGTTTTCGGACCACTCGAAGTTCTGGGTCAATCGCAGCCAGGATCCTGTATTTTGTGAAATTTTGGTTTCAATTTCTTTAACTTGCTCAGGGATTACGGGCGGGCATAAAGCCCACCCCTACGAAGTTGGGCTGTAATGCAGGCATTTTTCATAGACGGGCGTCGTAGGGGCGGAATTTAACCCCGCCCATATGGAAACCTGATCGCCATAGGCTAGTGCCCATCCACAAATGACCAATTGGCCCGATATCGGCGTTGCGCGAAAAATTCAATCCTCGGAATATCGACCATATGCCTGCGGTTAAATTTCCCGCGCGCCTTGATCTCGACCCAATTTGCCTATTTGTGGACGGACACTATGCTAACGGATTGAATTTTATATACCAACAAACAGAGGCGGATCAGTCTTGTTTGATAATTGGTTCCAGAAGTGACGCCATGGTGTTAGATTCAGCCAGTCTATGGGCACTCTTGAGTCTTTCCTTTAAATCGTCGAGCGTCGTGAAATTGATGTGTAAGCTATAGGATGGATGTTCGAAGTGTGGTGACGGATGGAGTTGGATGCCGTTGGGGACCTTCAGGGCTTTGATGGATTGGGCATAACGTTGCTCATAAGCGCTGATTGCCGGATAACGCCGCCGCCTTAAGAATTGACGGATCTGATTGGACACCTTGGGGCGGTCGCATTCGATATCGTCCATTCGATGCCCGGCAAGCACATCCGTCAGCAGCTGGGATATGTCGGTTCTTTCTCGATGAACAATGGCCTGAACCCACTCCAGCACCTCGCGCTGACGGCTCAGGCTCAGCTGCATTTTCAAAAAAAATTCAGCCAGCGCTTGAGCACCGTCGTTATCCCCCATTTCGTGAAGTTCGATGGCCGTAGGGAGTGCGATGGTTCCTTCGATCAGCCCGCGCTGCAATCTCTCATTCATGCAACCCACTCTGTTAAGTTTGCCTACAAGGTCATCATTGAGTTTGAAGCCGATCGACGCCAGCAGATCAAAGGTCTCCGTGCGGCCGGCATCCGTTCGTTCAACCAAGGCAGCAGCGCGGGCCATTTCGACCACGTTCAGGGGGCGGTGGAGATTGTCGGCTATGGCCATCACGGTACAGCGATGGACCGGCGCATCGGGTGGCAGGCAATGTGCCTGGATCACATCCCAACCCAGTTCCTGGCAGGCCTCGACACGCGCAAAACCGCTCACAATGACGAATCGGGGCGTATTTGATGCCAAGACGGGTGAAGCATCGGTTTTTGAAAGTAACAGAGGCGGGTGCAACAGGCCTATCTGCCGGATGGAGGCCTTTAACCGATCGGTCAGGCTGTCCGTGCTGATTCGAAACGTCGAATCAGCACGGTCGATTTGAGCCAGTTCGATGCACCTGCATTCAAATCCCATAGGTCGTGCCGGTGATGGCCTGCAATGCTTCCAAATACTTTTTGCGGGTATTGGCAATCACATCCTCGGGAAGATGCGGCGCTGGCGGTTGTTTGTTCCATTTTATGGAATCGAGGTAGTCCCGCAAATACTGCTTGTCGAAGCTGGGCTGAGGACCACCGGGGGCATACTGGTTGCTCGGCCAGAAACGGCTCGAATCGGGTGTCAGCACTTCGTCGATCAAGATGAGGTTCCCGTCGACGATGCCGAATTCAAATTTCGTGTCGGCAATGATGATGCCTTTTTCAAGAGCCAATCGGGCCCCCTTTTTATAGATGGCGAGCGATACGTCGCGGACCTTTTCGGCCATTGATCTGCCCACCCGCCGGGCGGCCTCTTCGAAATCGATGTTGATATCGTGAACCCCTACCTCCTCCTTGGTGGAGGGCGTAAAAATAGGTTCGGGCAGTCGGTCGGACTCCTTGAGGCCGGCAGGCAGTCCTATCCCACAAACGCTCTGCTCTTTCTGGTATGATTTCCAGCCAGAACCGGAAATATATCCCCGTACCACGCACTCGATGGGCAATGGTTCACACTTTTTCACCAACATGGATCGCCCGGCCAAAAGGTCGGCATAGGGACGGCAACTCTCTGGGAATGCTTTAACATCGCCCGTTATCACATGGTTGGGCACCAGGTCGGACATGATATCGAACCAATAAAGGGAGATCAGGTTCAAAATTTTGCCCTTGTCCGGAACGATTTCCGGCATGACCACATCGAATGCCGAAATGCGGTCCGAGGCGACCATCAACAGGGCGTCGCCCAGGTCGAAAATATCTCTCACTTTTCCCCGCTTGACCAGATTCAGCGTCTTTATTTCCGTTTCCATGACCATTGGATAAACATTTCCTTTTTTCTCAATAGATGGCCCGATACTTAAGGATCAGGGCTGAGAATTCTCGTTGAATGCCTCGATATATTTCTTCAAGACAATGTTGGCCGACTGGTCTATATCGAAGAACTCGATGCCGGATTCGAACATGTTGTTTTCCATTTTTCTCATGTAAACCACCTTGCCCTTGATATCGACCACGTCCTCCTTGAAACCGATGGTCAGAGAAACCGTTCGCCGGGCATCCATAGGGCTATGCGTTTCCAGCAGAATTCCGGACTCCGAGACATTGAGCGTTCGCCCCATGCCCTGGTTTTCCTCTTCCTCGTTTTCGTCGAAATAGACATAGTTGAGCAGATTGACGGAATCGATACGAGAATGCTTCCTCTTTTCTTCGTTTGTCATAATGTATTCACCTGATTGAGTTATCCATTCGATTCAATAGCTATTTCTTCAGGCCATATTTTTGATAGTAGTTGCAGACAACCCTCGTACTGACGGATATGCAGGACGATACATTGTCGATGAAATTTTTGAAGGTCGTGGATAGATTGTTGTACTCCTTCTGGAGCTGCGATAGTTCGGCCTTGCGGACTTTCAGATCTTTGTTGGCCAGAACCGATGCAAACTCGGGTTCGTGCCCGAGATCCAGAAACGGGATGCTTCCGAAATAGTCTCCCTTGAAGAGCTGGACGAGTGGAATCTGGCCGATATCGTCATTGCGCACGATGGAGCCGCTGCCTTCACGAATGACGTACAGATCTTCTTCGGTTGTGCCCTGCTTCATCACCGGCTTTTTATTGTCCACGTAAGCTTCGGGGCTCAACTTCTTTTGGCGCAACTCGATGACGCGCTCATTGAGCTGCTTCAACCGCTTGTCCAGGCTGATGAGCAACCCCCTGAATTCCGGGGTCAACTTCGCGAACTCCTGAGCCAGCCTCTGGGAATCGAGCACGCCCAGTTGGACGTTACCGACCGCCACGGCCGTCGCGGTGCGGATGTGTCCCTGAATCAAAAAAGAAGCCAGACTGCCGATGAATGAGCCATCCCCCAACCGCACAATCGGCAGCTGCCCCTCGGGTGTCTCCCTGACGATCTCCACGACCCCCTCGAGAATGACCCAAATCCAGCTCCCGTGCTTGCCCTCTTCGACGATATACTCTCCGTCGAAGAAATCTTCTTCATCGGCAACATACATGTAATCGACCATTGGCCCCTTGACGATGGGAATCGCATCCGCTGAACCTCCGGCCGACTGTTTGCGAACTGCCGCGCCTGGCCCCACTCTTTTAATTTGACCGTCATCGACCATTTTTAAGCCCTCTAAAATGATACCCATGCGGCTTTTGGTAATCACCCGTTGGGTCAGTACATTTTCTTTGTTGAATTCGAATTCTCCATCGGTCCAGCCGAATAATTCGAACACGGCTTCCAACCCGGTCGTCGAGCCACAGGCGGCGTTGATTGGATTCCCGTTTTCAAAATAGATGAATCCGGGTTCGGCGGCATACCTGCTGATCAAGCGCAATACCCCTGTGCTGCCGTTGGCTCCCAGCAACTGCATGATGTCGCCCAAGGCGAGAAAACTGAGGCTTCCTGCCAGTACAACGCTATCCCGCATGGTTCTATCTTACTGCGCCCATTTAAATTCCCTTTGGAGCGATTGAAGGGTCAACTTTAAACACTCCTTCAGCGTTACCCCCACACCATCACCTTTAACGGCACTCCCCTCAAAGGCAGGCACTTGCAGCTGGCGGTTGAGATCTTTTTGCATCTGTTCGACCGACATCAGCGGGATGCCTTGCTCCGCCAAGTCTCTCTTGTTGAACTGCATGACAAGCGGCACTTTGAAAATGCTCTTGCCATATTCTTTCAAATTACTCTGAAGGTCCTTCAACGACAGCATGTTTTTTTCACGCCGCACTTCAAGAGAATCGGCGACAAAGACGATACCGTCCACTCCTCGTAACACGAGCTTTCGGGTGGAACTGTACTTTACCTGCCCGGGGACCGTGTATAATTGAACGCGCACATCGCACCCCCTGATCTGGCCGAGGCCAATGGGCAGAAAATCGAAAAACAGGGTCCGATCCCCCTCTGTGTTGATGGAAACCATCTCCCCCTTGACCTGCTTTTTATAGGCTCCGAATATATATTCCAGATTCGTCGTCTTGCCGCACCGACCCGGTCCGTAGTACACAACCTTGCACTCAATTTCTCGCTTCTTCAAATTAAAAATCGCCATAACTCAAGGCCCCCAGGAAAAACTCGGATAAAATTTCGTGACGCCGCATTTATGTGCTCACGATACGAATATCGACGCAGTAATCACCCTGTTTCGGTCCAGTCTTAATTTTGGTTTTCGACGCAACCATGCCGGCACCGTTAAAGATGGCGATGGGCGAAAAAAACTGAACATCTTTCAGCTCCATGCGCTCTTCTAGTGTTTCGATCAATTCACTCTCTTGTTTGGAAATGATCAGGCTCAACATGTTTCCAGACTGGAAATTTACATCGAACTCGACCATCTTCCCTTTTCGTGGGCCCGCATCGAAAGTAATCCCGATGGAGGTAATATCCAGAAACTCCTCTTCAACTTCGGCTTGAGGTTGTACTTCCACCACCGATTCTTCGAGCTGCGGGTCGATGGTCTCCAGCAGGGAAGGCAGGTTAGCTTCGACGCCTTTTTTGGCCAGAACCTCTTCGAGAAAGGTCCTCACGGCCTCAAGCTGGTTGGCGTGAAAAATATCGCCGGTGTACCACTGTTGGTATTGGTTGATCGCCTCATCGGCGCCGGCCGACGCCAGATGGCATTGGAGGATGTTCTTGGCGGCTTCGACGCGAACCTTTTCCTTTTTCAGCAACCCATTGAGTTCGGTGAGCGCACGATCGAACTGTCCGAACTTGGCCAATGCCACGGCGCCTTCCAATGCGGCGCTATCCTGGTCCGTGCTTTCCGAAAACGCGAACAGGTTCTTGATCAGATCCTGGGCCTTCTGGGAAAGCTCAGGGGTCGTGGGCCCCTTTTCAACCTTTTCTTTGGTCGTCCTCAAGGCGTTGATTTTTTCTGAAATCGCCTTGATGAGACTCTCCTTGTTTTTCAGCTTTTCGATGGAATTGACGATATTTACCGCATCCTTGTATTTGCTCTGCGCTTCGGAGATCAATCCTTGGGAACGATAAATTTCAGCTTCTTGCAGCACCGCCTTAAGTCGCTGTTTAATGTCCATTAAAGCCCCCATCCGAGTCAAACCGTATCGCCATTGCCGGCCACCATCTTCCGCGTCTGATTGTATGTTGCCTATCCCTGTACAAAGGCCCGACTCTCGTGCATGAGTGACGCACGTGGCCATTCGTTGGGTGCGTACAGAAATATACTTTTATCGCGCTTGCCGCTTAAAAGTCAATATTTAATAGTTATTTAAATAAGCTATAACCACACGGGATTAAGTTCGGCCAAATCGCGAATGGGTTTAGTACATTTTTTAGAATGCACCAAACCCATTCTTTTCATGGCCGTGCTGCCCGACCTGCCACACGAGCCGTCCCAACCAGATGAAAAACGGCTATCGCCCTCTAAAACAAAGCGGAAACAGCGGCTCTCTCGTCCAAAAGTTCCTTTTCGGTGAGCTTCATACGTTCACGGCTGAAATCACCGACCTTCAGTCCGGGGACCTCTTGCCATTTGCCGTTCTCGCAGACGATGGGAAACGAATAGATGATGTCGCCATCAATGCCGTAGGAATTACCGGAACTGTAAACGCCCATGCTGACCCATTTGCCGTTGGTGCCCAACGCCCAATCGTGCATGTGGTCGATGGCCGCCGATGCGGCCGATGCCGCGCTGGAAGCGCCACGGGCTTTGATAACGGCAGCGCCGCGCTGTTGGATGGTCGGGATGAATTCCTTTACGTACCACTCCTGGTCGACTTTCCCAGCGATGGCCTGGCCATCGACCATGGCATAACTGATGTCCGGATACTGGGTGGCCGAATGGTTGCCCCAGACCACCATTTTTTCGATGTTTGTCGTGTGACTTCCGAGTTTGTCGGCCAACTGGGAAAGCGAACGGTTGTGGTCCAGACGCATCATGGCCGTAATGTTGCGTGGATTTAAACTAGGGGCGTTTTTCAATGTAATCAGAGCATTGGTATTGGCCGGGTTTCCCACTACCAGCACCTTGACGTCGCGATTGGCATGTTTGTCGAGGGCCTTGCCCTGCACCGAAAAAATCTCGGCATTCACTTTGAGCAGGTCCGATCGTTCCATGCCCGCACTTCGTGGACGAGCGCCGACCAAAAACGCATAATCCGCATCCTTGAAGGCCACGTTGGGGTCGTCGGTGGGGACCATGTCGGACAACAGCGGAAAGGCGCAATCCTGCAGTTCCATCACGACACCCTTCAGGGCATTCATCGCCGGTGGGATTTCCAGCAATTGCAGAATGACAGGCTGGTCCGGGCCCAGCAAATCGCCGTGGGCGATACGGAAAATGAGTGAATAGCTGATTTGTCCAGCTGCTCCAGTGATGGTGACGCGTACAGGGCTTTTCATGTTTGCTCTCCATTCAGGGTTTTAAGGTTGTCACTTGGTTGAGGTTTTTTTTGATACTTTCAGCTACTTTCATTGAAATACCCTCGACCGATTGCAGCTCCTCCAAGCTTGCGGCCCGTATCTGCTCTATGCCTCCAAATCGCTTCAGGAGCAACGCTTTTCGCTTCGAGCCGACTCCTTGAATACCATCCAGCATCGATTGCATCGCACTTGTCTGTCTGCGTCGACGCTGAAAGGTCACCGCGCAGCGATGCGCCTCGTCCCGGACGTGCTGCAATAATAAGAGTGCCTCTTGGTCCCGACCGAACTGGACGGCGTTGGTGCGTCCCGGCAGGTAGATCTTATCCTGTGTCTGGCCGGCGGCCGGGTCCTTTTTGGCGATGCCCGCCAGATCGAAGGCATCGGCCAGTCCCAGCTGCATCAAAACGGCCTGGGCCGCGCCGATTTGCCCCTTGCCGCCATCGACCAGCAACAGGTCCGGCCATGGTCGGCTCGCCTCGCCTTTTTCGAATCGCCGCCGGATCACTTCGGCCATATGGGCATAGTCGTCCGGTTTGTCTCCGGATCGGATCTTATAGCGACGATAGGCCGACGGCAAGGGCTTTCCATTCTCAAAAACCACCATGGCGGCCACCGGGTCCGAGCCGAAGAGGTTCGAGTTGTCGAAACACTCGATGCGCCGCGGCAGTCGCTTGAGATGCATGCATCGACCCAGCGCCTCGAGCAATTCAAAACGCGTATCCTTGAGCTGGCGATGCTCGATCAACGCCTGTCTGGCGTTCTGGAACGCCATCTGGACCAGCTTTTCCTTGTCACCGCGCTGTGGCGCGCTGACGATCACCCTGCCCCCCCGGCTGTGGCTCAGCCGCTTTTCGACCCCATCTTTTTCCATCGGCAGGTGGCTGACCAGGATTTCCCTGGGAACCGATGTCGCGGTTTGATAGTACTGACCCAGGAAGCTGCCCATTTGTTCTTCGGGCGTCCCGATGGCCTCTTCGAATGCAAAGTTACGGCCACCCAGCAGAAATCCACCCCGGACGCGCAGCAAGGCGATGGCGGAAAGTTGCTGCTCCTCGACCAGGGCGAACACATCGCGGTCCTTATGATCGGCCGTCACGGAAACCTGCTTTTCGAGGGTCTTTTCCAGGGCGAATATTTTGTCCCGCAATGCGGCCGCTTTTTCGAACGCCTGGTTGGCCGCGGCGGCCAGCATCTGCTTTTTGAGCCTGCGGATCAGGGCCGGCGTTCGCCCTCTTAAAAATGCGACCACCTCCTTGACCGCTTCCTGGTAGGCCTCGGGTGCCACCTCCAACACGCAAGGCCCCATGCATAAACCCATTTGATAATTCAGGCAAGGGCGTGTTCTTTTTTTTTGCTGTTCACATCGACATTTGCATAATTTAAAGGTCTTGTTGATGAACTTCAAAGCCTGGCGCACCGCCCCGGCCGATCCGTAAGGGCCGAAATAGATCGCGCCGTCATCTTTTATTTTGCGAACGATACTCAAATTGGGATATTTTTCGGTGATGTCCAGCCGCAATGAGGGATAGCGTTTGTCATCCTTCAATACCACGTTATACCGGGGCCGGTGGCGTTTGATCAGGTTGGATTCGAGTATCAGCGCCTCATTTTCCGTATGGGTGATGATCGTCTCGAAATCCATTACCTTGCCCAGCAGCAGCCGGGTCTTGGGGTCATGGGGGCGATGCCTCTGAAAATAGGACTGCAGCCGTTTTTTCAAGTTGCGCGCCTTGCCGACATAGAGCACCTTGCCCTGGGGATCGCGCATGATATACACCCCGGGATCGGTCGAGACGTGCGTCACCTGTTCGGTCAATCGATCGAAGGCTTCCGAAGCTGATTGGCTGTTTTCCGTATGAAAATCCACCATATCATCAAGACTCGAACATCATCTTGGTTTTCAACAATTTGATTCTGTCCCGCAGTTCCGCGGCCCGTTCGAATTCGAGCTCGCCGGCCGCCGCATGCATCCGCTTTTCGAGATCTTCGATGGTCTCGGTCAGCTGCTCGACACTCTGATAGCCTGCCATAGCCTCCCGGACCTCTCTGGCGCCGGTGTCGGCGCCTTCGCAGGCCACATCAAAACCGGCACCGATCCCTTTCCGAATGCTCTGGGGCACAATGCCGTGTCGGACATTGTATTGGGACTGAATGGTTCGCCGGCGGTTCGTCTCCCCGATAGCCTGACGCATGGCGTCGGTTTCCTTGTCTGCGTATAAAATAACGGTACCATTCACGTTGCGGGCGGCGCGTCCGAAGGTCTGGATCAACGAGCGGGCCGACCGCAGGAAACCCTCCTTGTCCGCATCCAATATGGCCACCAGGCTGACTTCCGGTATGTCGAGTCCCTCGCGCAGCAGGTTGATGCCCACCAGCACATCGAACTTGCCCATGCGTAATTCCCGTATAATCTCCATGCGTTCCAGGGTGGTGATGTCCGAGTGCAGGTAGCGTACGGCAATCCCCAGGTCCGCATAATATTCGGACAGGTCCTCGGCCATGCGCTTGGTCAAGGTGGTGATCAGCACCCGCTCGTTGCGCTCTTTGCACTGCACGATCTCACCGAAGAGGTCATCCACCTGGTGTTGCGCGGGCCGGATCACGATTTGCGGATCCACCAGTCCGGTGGGGCGCACGATCTGCTCGACCACCGCCCCCCGGGCCATTTCGTTTTCATATTCGGCCGGTGTGGCCGACACATAGATCACCTGGCCCACCCTTTGGCGCCACTCTTCGAAGGTCAACGGCCGGTTGTCCAGGGCCGACGGCAGCCGGAAGCCGTAGTTGACAAGGGTCTCCTTGCGCGAGCGGTCCCCCCGATACATGGCCCGCAATTGGGGAATGGCGATATGACTCTCGTCGATGAACATCAAATAGTCGTCCGGGAAATAGTCAAGCAGGGTCGGCGGCGGTTCGCCGGCCCGGCGGCCGGTCAGATGACGGGAATAGTTTTCGATGCCGTTGCAATAGCCCAACTCCTGGATCATCTCCAGGTCGAACCGGGTGCGCTCCTCCACGCGCTGGGATTCGATGAATTTTTTTTCTTCGCGGAAATATTCGACCCGGAGTTTAAGCTCTGCCATTATAGTTTCGACGGCACGTTTGAGGGTCTGCCGGGAGGTCACATAGTGGCTGGCCGGGAAAATGGTGGCCTTGTCCAGCTTTCGCAGGGTGACACCGCGTAGGGGATCGACTTGGGCGATGCTCTCGATGGTGTCTCCGAAGAAATCGATGCGCAGGGACTGGCTCTCCTCGTAAGCCGGGAAAATCTCGACGCGATCTCCCCGCACCCGAAACGTGCCGCGATGAAAATCGATATCGTTGCGTTCATAATGCATGGCCACCAGATCGCGCAGGAGTTTGTCCCTGGGAAAATCAAGGTCGCTCGCCACATCCACGCGCATACCCAGATAGTCCTCGGGTGCGCCCAGGCCGAATATGCACGAAACGCTGGCTACCACGACGACATCGCGCCGGGAGAGCACCGATCGGGTGGCCGAATGGCGCATCTTGTCGATCATGTCATTGATCGAAGAGTCTTTCTGGATATAGGTATCCGAGCTCGGGATGTAGGCTTCGGGTTGGTAGTAATCGTAATAACTGACGAAATATTCGACTGCGTTTTCCGGAAAAAGCTGCTTGAATTCCTGATACAACTGGGCAGCCAGGGTCTTGTTGGGAGCGATGACGATGGTCGGACGGTTAACTGCCGCGATCACATTGGCCATCGTGAAGGTTTTTCCGGAACCGGTCACGCCCAGCAACACCTGGTCGGTCAACTGTCGGTCGAGCCCTGCACGGAGCTGCTCGATGGCCGCAGGTTGATCCCCCTTGGGGCTCATGTCTGAAATCAGATTAAAATCCATGTCGTTAACTCACGAGGATGTTCCGGGCGGGCATAAAGCCCGCCCCTACGAGATTCGGGTGGTAATACGGGACGTTGCCATAATCCGGCGATGTAGGGGCGGGGTTTATCCCCGCCCGTATGGAAACCTTAAAATTTTAATTTAACGACAATACGTTTAAAGTCCATGAAACCAATCCTATTCAATCAGGACGATGCACATGGCGGCAATACCCTCGCCCGCTCCGATGTAACCCAGCCGCTCGGTGGTCGTGGCCTTGACGCTGATTTGGGTGATGTTGCATTCGAGTGCCGCGGCCAGGGTCTGACGCATGCGCTCTTTGTAGGGCGATAACTTCGGCGCCTGGGCCATCACGGTGGCATCGAGATTGACCAAAATGTATCCCTCGGCCCTGACCAGCCTCAAACAATGCTTCAACAATTCGATGCTATCTATACCTTTATATTTAGTATCCGTATCAGGAAAGTGTTGTCCGATATCCCCCAACGCGGCCGCCCCCAGCAGGGCATCGCATATCGCGTGAGTAAGTGCGTCCGCATCGGAATGCCCCAGCAACCCCTTTTCAAAAGGTATATCGACGCCTCCCAGAATCAGCCGCCGCCCGTCGACCAGGCGGTGCACGTCATATCCCATACCGATACGCATTCCTCCTCCTGAGTGTCCATCCAGAAATGGCCAATTGGCCCGATATCTGCGTTATGCTCAAAATTTTATCCTCGTAATATTCACCATATGCCTGCAGTAAAATTTTTCGCAGGCCTTGATCTCGACCCAATTAGCCTATTTCTGGATCGACACTAAATATTGCGCGCATTTTACGAAAAGGAAGGGCTTCAGGTCAAACTGGTTGTTGGCTGGCGTCCTGTTGAGCTTCCGAAGCGCTCTTTTTCAATCCCAATACGGAATAAGCCTTGATCGGCAGATCTTTGCCCTTTGCGATCACGGCCTTTCGGGGTCTGACCTGAAAAAGATGCTGAACGAGATGTTGGGTATATTCCGACAAGACGATTTCGCCCGGCATGGCCGCGGCACAAAGCCGGGAGGCGATATTGACCGTGTCGCCGACGACCGAGTAACTCATGGTGCGGCTCGATCCCAGATAGCCGGCCACCACTTCTCCGGTGTTGATGCCGATGCCCACCTTGATCGGCGGCTTGTCAAGAGAAGCACGGTCGAAGTTGAACGCCTCCAACGCTCTTTGGATATCCAATGCCGCACGGACCGCGCGTGCGGGGTCATCCTCGTGGGTAACCGGCGCGCCCCACAGAACCATCATGCCGTCGCCGATGAACTTGTCCACCGTTCCCACGTGACGGAACACGATTTCGACCAAAATTTCGTAATAGTCATTGAGCATCTGCAATATTTCAGGTGCCTCCGCCTCGCTGCTCAATTGCGTGAAGCCCCGGATATCCGCGAACATGACCGTGACCAAGCGGACCTCGCCCCCCTGCTTCACCGCCAGTTGCCCATTGACCACCATTTCCGCCACATCGGGAGAGAGCAACCGCCTGAATCTTTCGCGCGTGGCCGCGTCCCGTTCCATTTTCTCGGCGGCCTTCTTGCGCTCGTTCATCGTGAACTGGGCGTGAGAGCCGAATACGGCGAACAGGCACAATACGATAATCCGGCCCCACACATTGTCCAACTCGACACCGGTCATTTTTTCCAAGAAATTGTCGTAAGCTAAAAACAGGGAGAGAAACGAGTCGAGCAGCCAATAGATCACGGCCAGGGCAAAACCGATCAACACCATGTGATCGGTCACGATGGATCGTCGGCTGTCGTTTTCCGAGGTTGTTTTATTCGAAGCCATTTCAGGGACTGGAAAGCAGACCACAACATTGCAAACAAATGTCGTCCACGCGTCCGGCGGGTTCATTTTTTGAACAGCCGTCTGCGGTAACGTTGACAATCTTTTAAGTACACTGCAAAGCGCCTTTTTTCAAGCCGGTAGTTTCTTGGCCGGTGAATCTGATCGAAGGGAATTTCCCGGTGCTTTTGATAGTGTAATATAGCTTGACAAAACAGGTACTTTGTGGACAAAAAACAATTACACCCAACTTATCGCCCATCCGGAAATGGACCGGGGGTTGCCGACGTTGAGCTGCATTGACCTGTACGTCGCCAGGAGGAGATTTAATTTGACCAAG
The DNA here is from genome assembly GCF_001293685.1 of Desulfatitalea tepidiphila. Classification (NCBI taxonomy): domain Bacteria; kingdom Pseudomonadati; phylum Thermodesulfobacteriota; class Desulfobacteria; order Desulfobacterales; family Desulfosarcinaceae; genus Desulfatitalea; species Desulfatitalea tepidiphila. The sequence continues at coordinate 1,667,585 of NZ_BCAG01000003.1, forward strand.
CCCAACGACATCCATTCCACCGAAAAACTCCTCGAATTGATTCGCAGTCCAAACCCGGACGCGCCGCCGGATGTAAGCCCCAACGAAACCGAAAAGCCTTCCAACACTCTTACATCGGTTCTCAAACCGTCGCTCCCCCTGAAGAGAAAACATATTGTCGGGGTGGACATCGGGCACACTTATATCAAAATCGCAAAAACGGTCTGTTTGAAAGACAAGAGCTACGAGTTGCTGGATTACCTCAACATCCCCTTCAATGCGCAGATATCCTTCAACGATCCGTCGTTCAGCGAACGCCTGAAGGAGGGACTCGATCGAATTTGCTCGGAACGCACCAATTGCGATATCTGGAGCACGATTCCCTCGGCCAAGGTCGAAACCCGCCGGTTGCGAATTCCCAAACTGCCTCGCAAACAAATCGCCAACGCCGTGTACTGGACCTTCACCAACAAGGTCGAGTTCAATGAAAGCGATGAGATTCTGGATTACGAAGTGTTGGGGGACATTACCGAAGGCGGTATCAAAAAAACCGATGTCATGGCCTTCAAAACCCCAAAAGCGGAAGTCGTTCAGCTCAAACAGGTGTTCAACCAAATCGGTTATCCGCTCAAAGGCATTTCCATCGTACCGTTTGCCATCCAGAATCTATTCCGATCCCGGATCATCAGCCAACCGGAACAGGACGTGTGCGCCCTCTTCATAGGACGTGACTGGTCACGTATCGCCATATACAGCGACGGGGACCTGGTGCTCTCCAGGGGGATCAAAGCCGGCATGCGCAGTATGGTCGAGGCGATCCATCTCTCCATGAAGGACCAGCAGGAATCCTTTGACAATGGCGCACAACGGGATCAGGAGGCCGCTACTCAGGGCAGCGAGCCATCCGATACGATCCCACCCGAAGCCCAAAAACTCTTTTTTGATTTTCTGCACCAGAAACTGAGGCCCTCCCAATCATCGAACGGCAATGGAGGGCCGGTTGCCCGCGACGTTTTTCAAATGATCCTGCCGGCCATGGAGCGACTGATCCGTCAAGTCGAACGCACCTTCGAGCACTATCTGCTCAACTTTCAAGGCAATGGGGTCAAGCGCATCTATCTTTCCGGCCAGGTTACGGCCAATCCGATGATCGTCGACCATATCGGTCATCAGCTGGACATGGCCATCGAGGTGATGAATCCCTTTCCCAAAGGGTCTGCATTCATTCGCCAGGTCAATGTGCCCGAGACCCAGGCCGAGCGGGAGAGCTACCTGCCGGCCATCGGCCTGGCGCTTTCCAACAATCGCACGACGCCCAATGTGCTCTTTACCCACAAAGATAAAGACCGGCTGGAAAGCATTCGCGCCTTCAATCAACGCGTGCTGATCGGCACCATGATCGGCCTGCTGTTCATGATCGGCCTCTTTTCATGGCAGGAGCGTCAACTGGACGACAGACGGGAGCAAATCAACAAGCTCAACCACAAATTACTCTCTTTCAATCCGGTCGCAGAAAAGCAGACCCTGCTGACCCTCTTTTCTCAGACCAAGCAAAAACGCCAGGGATTCGAAAGAATCGTTCACCGTTACGCGCCGGTCGCGGTGATCAACGAACTGTCCCAGATCACGCCTGCAAACATTCGTCTGCTCGAGATCGATGGCATGTTCACGGAGGGTTCGGCCGGAAAGACGCCCGCCCAGAAAGCGATCATCGTAAGCGGCATCGTCTTTGCCGATCCGGCCAGCGCCGAGGCCCTGCTGACAGGGTACCTGCTCACTTTGAAAAATTCGCCGCTGTTTAACAAGCCGGCGCTTCAGAACAAGGGAAAAGCTTTTTACAACAACCAGGAGGTGTTGCGTTTCACGGCCAGACTGGAAGTCCTCTAGTCCGGTCATCGGGGCGCGCCTCTTTAACGAATGCGAGCACTGCACATGTCCAAGCTTCATCCCCAAAACCTGGTCTATCTGATCATCTGTGGCGCAGCCATCCTCGTCTTCGGCCTGTTGTTCATCCTGCCCAATGCGACCGCTATGTCCGAAATGGACGCCGAGATAGAGGAGCTTCAGACCAAGATCCAGGAACAGGAACTTCTCAATCCGATTTACCGCGAACTGATCCGGCAGGCGCAGAAAAAGATGCCCGGCGATTTGCCGCTGCCCCAAACCGGCAAAATCGAACAGCGAACGCTGGCCGAGATCAACGATGTGTTCAATGAAATGGCCCGTAAAAGCGGCGTGTTATTCGAAAGTGCGGTACCCGATGCGAGCAGCTATATGGATGAGTCCGGGCAGCTGACCATGAGCGTCACCTTCAGCGGGGACTTCTTCCAGTTCAGGGAGCTGTTGCTGGACGTCTGCAAATTACCCTATCTCAAGTCCATGGACGAATTCAAACTGGTAACGGAAAAAGCCGTCAAACGTTTGCAGCTCAAGTTGCGACTCAACCAGGGATAGCGAAAAATGACGACACGTGAAAAAATCATCGTCGGGGTGATGTGCCTGACCATTGCTTACGGCGCCTACGAGCTCATCGGCCAGAACAACGGCAAAAAGCGCGTGGTCAGCTCCCCCAAAGCCAGTCCGATGGAAGAGCTGCGCGGCTTCGTGGCCGAAGTGACCCAGAAAATGGTGAGGAAAAGATGGCCGACGAGTACCAGCACATGGTCGAACGCGCCGGAACGGCTTGGGTCAAGGACCCGTTCATCCCCTCCAGTGCGCCGCTCAACGAGCAGCCGGCGCCACCGGCCGGCAGGGAACCGTCCGCCGAAGCCCCCTCACAGGGCCCCGAGCTGGCCTACACGGGTTATCTGCAACTGGGCGACCGGCGGCTGGCGGTGATCAACGGGTTGGAGTATATGACCGGAGAGTCCATTGGAACACGCGGGTATTACATCAAAAGCATTCGTCCCGACATGGTGGTAATCGGCCATGTCAGGGAACCGGAGACGATCCAGCTGACCATTGAGGAAATGGAATAACATGATGCGCCGGTTTTTTCACGACAAACCCTGTAAAATGGAAATGGACATGATACCTACCCATCGAAAATTGACTGCCGTGTTGGCCATCGGGCTGGTTATGGGAATTTTTTGGGGATGCGCCAACAGCCGGGAAAAACAGCCGTCGGCCATCGAGCAATGGAAGCAACTGGTCGAACAGAGCAAGGGCTACTCACCCACCGCGCGCGACAGATCATTGGAAGCCATGCCCAAAAAAATCGAAACCATGGGACCGGATGTGCCGGCGGCGACCTCCGGACGAACCCTGCCGAGTCGTAAAATCACCATGAAAATGCACATGACCGACGTGCCGGTCCTGCTGCGCGCGCTGGCGCGCTCCGTGGATCTGAACATCATGATCAACGAAAGCGTGAAGGGCAAGATCAGCATCAACGTCAAGGATGCCCGCTGGGACCAGGTGTTCACCGGCATCTTGAATTCCCAGGGGCTGGCCTACGAGTGGGAAGGCAACATCGTGCGAATCGTCACCATCGAGGACCGCGACCGCAACCTGAAAAACCTCGAAGCCCAGGAAAAAATACTGGTCAAGCAGCGGGAACTCGAGACCCGCGCCCCAATGGTCACCAAAATCATCCCAATCGACTTTGCCAGTGCGGAAAAGCTGAAAGACAACGTTCAAAAGGTGCTGGACGCCAAGAAACAGGATGAATTCACCGGTTCGGTGCTGGTGGACACCCATACCAATTCGCTCATCGTCCAGGCCACCCCCACCGACATCGAACGGATCATTCCCATGATCATGGAGCTGGACCGGCCCACGCCCCAGGTGCTCATCGAGGCGCACATCGTGGAAACCACCACCAGCACGGCGCGTGAACTGGGTGTGCAGTGGGGCGGCGTCTATAACAAGCGCGCTTTCGGTGTCTCGCCTAACGCCATCAGCGATATCAGCGGCGTCGCCTCGGGCGCCTCGGTCGATCCCAAGGCCGGCACCGCCATCAATTTCCCATCCGGTTTCCAGGCCAACACGGACAACGCCGCCCAAACCGCAGGCATGGTCCTCGGATTTCTCACCCAAGGCACCGACGGCATCCTGGCCCTGCAGCTTTCGGCCCTGGAGGAGGAGGGCAAACTCAACATCCTCTCCAGTCCCTCAATCACCACCCTGGACAATGCCAAGGCGGTCATCGAGAGCGGCGACGAAGTGCCCATTCCCGTGTTTCTGAGCGACACCTCTAACGTCATCTACAAGGAGGCCCTGCTGAGCCTGGAAGTGACGCCACACGTGATCCAGAACGACGCCCTCAAACTGGAGATCATCACCACCAAAAACGAAGTCGATTTTTCGCGCACAGTGCAGACCTATCCCACCATCGTTGCCAAAAAAAGCCGAAACCAACGTCATATTGTTCGACGGCGAAACCACGGTCATCGGTGGGCTGAAAAAGAACACGAACCAGGACACCGAGGCCGGCGTGCCCTGGCTACGGAAAATTCCCGTACTCGGTTACTTTTTCAAGAGCGAGGGCCGAAGCGAGGAGATGCAGGAGTTGCTCATATTCATCACGCCGCACATTCTCGGGGCCAAGCCCGCGGCGGCGGCCCAGCCTGCCGCGCCGGCCGCCGGCACCCCTTAAACGGCATCGCTCCGTCTCTTCAGAGATGGCGCCATCACCAGGTCGGCGCTCTCGATGGACCCTTTAATAACAGACGTTCCGGCACACCATGGATTATTTCAAGCTACTGCAGCTAAAGAAGGAACCCTTTTCCAACTCACCGGACCCGGATTTCTTCTACCATTCCAAACAACACGAAGCGTGTGCGCAAAAGCTGGAATTGGCCATACGGCTGCGCCGGGGGCTCAATGTGATCATCGGCGATATCGGCACCGGCAAGACCACGCTTTGCCGTGAGCTGATCCGCCGCTTCGATGACGATGCGGACATCCGCACCCACCTCATCCTCGATCCATCGTTTGGCAGTGCCACCGAATGTCTGAGGCAGCTCTTTTCGATCTTTTGCAGGGAGACGGTGGAGATCCTGGCCACCGACATGGCCCTCAAGGAAGCCATCAAGCAGCACCTCTTTTCCGAAGGCATCGATCACCAGCGCACCACGGTGTTGGTCATCGACGAAGGCCAGAAAATCACCCCCGAGGGCATCGAAATCCTGCGCGAATTGCTCAACTACGAAACCAACAGCTTCAAGCTGCTCCAGATTGTCATCTTCGCCCAACCTGAAATCGAGGACATCCTTAGGGAGCATGCCAACTTCGCCGATCGCATCAACCTGTTGCACTATCTGGCGCCCATGAATTTCGGCGACACGCGCCGGATGATCCATCACCGCCTGAAGCTCTCGAGCCAAACGCCCAAACCGCGCACCATTTTCACGCTGCCGGCGCTATGGGCAATCTACCGTTTCAGCAAGGGCTATCCGCGAAAAATCGTTCATCTGTGCCACCAGAGCGTGCTGACCATGATCATCCAGAATCGGTCCAAAGCCGGCTGGGCCATGATCCGTTCGTGCAAGAACCGCTTGCGGCCCCAACGCCAGTGGCTGCGCAGGAGCCTGCTCTACGGCGGCGCGGCGCTCCTGATCGCCGTGGCGGCGGCTGCGACCGTGGGTCCCTATCGCGGGATCTTACCGTTTAAAAAAGCGCCGGATTTGGTTTTCAAAGTCCCGGCCGAAACGTTCCGTGTCGATGCCGTAACGAAACCAGGACCTTCGCCGACGGCGACGGCAGCCATCCTTTCATCCCCGCCCGTGCCGCCTGTGCAAACGGATGCCCAGCAAGCGGACGCGGGTTTCGCGAAGGCATCGGAGCCGGCGCCGCCGGAGCCGGCTGCGGAATCCACCATCGCCGAATCTGCCCGCCAGGCGGCCATAGCGGTACTGAGCGAACCGGCCGTGGCCGCCCTGCCGGTGGCACCTGCCGAGCCGCCGGAACTGCTTGGCCAAATCAAGGTCAAACCCGGCGACACCCTTTTTAAAATGGTCAGCCACATCTACGGCATCGCCAGCAACCGCAATATGCGCGCCGTGATCGAAGCCAATCCGCACATACGGGACCCCAATGCCATCGACCTGGGCGATGTGATCGCGTTTCCGGTCGTGCGGCACCGCCTGGACCCGTCCAAAGGCACCTGTTACTGGATCGTGGCAGACGAACAATCGCATCTGGAGGCGGCGTTTCAAAGGCTTTATGCAAGCAACACATCGAGGCCGCGCCACATGCGCTTGATTGCTTACTGGCACCCCGATCAGGGGCTGCGTTTCTGGCTGGCTGCCAGAGAATATTTTCAAACAGCGGAAGCGGCCGCGGCCTATCTCGGGGCGCTGCCCAGCGAGATGGCGACCGGAAGTCGGATCGAGTCACAACTACCGGAAGGCGCGACCCTCTTATCATACCCCTACTGACAAGAGATGCAACGGGCCAGACGACGAATCTGCGAGGCAAGAAAGTGAAACACAAAAAACGACTGGGTGAGATGCTGGTGGAAGCCGGCCTGATGACCGAAGATCAGCTCAAACAGGCCATCCTCGACCACAAACGCAACAATATGAAACTGGGCCAGTTCCTGGTGCGCGAAGGCATCGTGGCCGGCGCCCAGATCGCGGACCTGATCTCACGCCAATTGAAAATCCAGAAATACCATCCGGACAATTTTCCCATCGACATGACGCTGACCGAACTGATTCCCGTGGAACTGGCCCAACGGCTGCAGGCCATCCCATTGTCCAAAACCAACTACCTGCTCACCCTGGCCATGACCGATCCCACGGACATCAATGCCCTGGACGCCATCGAGGTTCACACCAACATGGAGGTCGAACCGGTCATCTGCACCTACCAGGAGTGGAACCATCTGCTCGGCAGCCTCTACGGCACTTACTCGAGCATGGGCGGCGTGCTCGAACACATGGAAGAGATGGAGGTCGAGCGGGTCCAGAACGGCGACCGGGAACGCAGCAGCGAGGACCTGGAGGTCAAATCCCTGCACGATATGGCCGAAGAGGCCCCGGTGATCCGGCTGGTCAACTCCATTCTTTCGCAGGCGGTCCGCGACGGGGCCAGCGACGTGCATATCAGCCCGGAAAAGGACCGCGTCCAGGTGCGCTTCCGGGTGGACGGCAAGCTTCACGACGTGCCGGCACCGCCCAAATCCATGCACATGCTGATCGTGTCACGCTTCAAAATCCTGGCCAACATGGACATTTCGCTATCCCGCGTGCCCCAGGACGGCCGATTTACCATCCGCATGGACAACAAGGAAATCAATATCCGCGCCTCGACCATTCCCACGATCCACGGGGAAAACCTGGTGCTGCGCCTGCTCGACACCAGCAGCGGCGTCTTTTCCCTCGAAGAGCTAGGCATGAGCGATACCGACATCCAGAAGCTCGAATCCATGATATACAAGCCTTACGGCATGATCCTGAGCACCGGACCGACCGGCAGTGGAAAAAGCACCACGCTCTATTCGATTCTCAAACGAATCAACCAGCCCGACATCAACATCATCACCCTTGAAGACCCGGTGGAATACCGGGTGAACAAGATCCGGCAGATCCAACTCAACCGCAGGGCAGGCATGACCTTTGCCAGCGGCCTGCGTGCCATCATGCGTCAGGACCCGGATGTCATCATGGTCGGCGAGACGCGCGATGCCGAAACGGCCGGCATTTCCGTCCAGGCGGCCCTTACCGGCCACCGGGTGCTCAGCACGGTGCATACCAACGACGCCGCCGGGGCCATCACACGTTTGATGGACATGGGGGTGGAACCCTTCCTGGTTTCGTCGGTCATGCTCGTCTCCATCGCCCAGCGCCTGGTGCGCAAGGTGTGCCCCTATTGCAGCAAACCCCAGAAACCGCCCAAGGAAGCACTGAAATTCTGGGGGATCGACCGCATCCCGGACGCCCACCTGGTCAAGGGCAGCGGCTGCTTCAACTGCATGGACAAGGGCTATAAAGGACGCACCGGTATCTTTGAAGTCCTGATCATCGATGATATGGTGCAGGACATGATCCTCAAACGTCATTCGGCCCAGGAGATCACCCGCGCCGCCCACCAGGCCGGACGCCTCAGGACCCTGAAGGAGGACGCCGCCGACAAGGTGGCCCGGGGCATCACGACCCTGGACGAGGCCGCTTCGGCGGTCATGATGTAAGAATAGAAGTTTAAAGTGTTAAGTTTAAAGTTTAAAGCTAATGCCATTAATTTAAGGTATATTCCGGGCGGGCGTAAAGCCCGCCCCTACGAGATTCGGGTTGCACAATTCAGGCCGTTGCCATAACCCGGCGGCGTACGGGCGGGGTTTATCCCCGCCCGTGTGGAAACCAAAACGCCTGTATTACATTCCAAACATTGTAGGGGCGGGGTTCATCCCCGCCCGTATAAAAACCTGAACGCCCTGAGTGAACGGCACTGAGTTTAAAGTGTTAAGTGGAAATAGCCATGCCGACCTTTTCCTATCAAGCGATCAATGAGAGTGGGGCGACGATTTCGGGCACCCTGGAGGCCGAATCCCTCGATGCGGCCGCCAGCCTTCTGGTGGGCAACGGCCTGATTCCCAGCAAGGTCAGACCGCGAACAGCGGCCGAACCCATGCTTTGGATGGGGCACCTGCTCAAGTGGATTCATCCGGTCAAAATGCCGGAATTGATCCTGTTCACCAAGCAGTTCCGCACCATGGTGCGCGCGGGTATTCCCATGCTATCCCTGCTCAAGACCCTGGAGTCCCAGACTGAAAACAGGGTGCTGAAAAAAGTGATCCTCAACATGAGTCACGACATCTCCCAGGGATCCAGCATGCACGAGACATTCCGCAAGCACCCGGCCATCTTCTCGTCGCTCTACTGCAGCATGGTGCGCGCCGGGGAGGCCAGCGGCGCCCTGCCCGAAGTGCTCGAACGGCTGATCTACATTCTGGAGCACGAATACAAGATCCGCTCCGAAATCCGTTCCGCACTGCAATATCCGGCCCTGGTATTCGCCTTTTTGATCGTGGCCTTCTTCGTGCTGCTGACCTACGTCATCCCTAAATTTTCCACCATATTCATGAAATCCGGCCTGGAATTGCCCCTGTTGACGCGAATCTGCATCATGATCTACGATGCCATGGTCAATTACTGGTACCTGGTTTTGATCGGCATCGTGGCCATTGTCGGCACCTTGACCGTGTACCTCAGAACCAGCGAGGGACGCCTCGCCCGGGACAAATTATTGCTTCACATGCCCCTCCTGGGCCCCCTCTTTCTCAAGGCCGCCATGGCCCGGTTCGCCAGCATCTTTTCCATTCTGCAATCCAGCGGCGTCGGGGTGATGGATTCCATGCGGATTCTGGCCGATACCGTGAACAACGAGGCCATCGCGCAGGAATTCATAGAGTTGCAGGACCGACTGGAGGAGGGCCGCGGCATCGCCGCGCCACTGCGCCAATCCCAGTATTTCACCCCCATCGTCATCAACATGACCGCCATCGGCGAGGAGACCGGCAACCTGGAGGAGATGCTCGACGACATCGCCGCCCACTACGATTGGGAATTGTCTTACGCCGTGAAACGCTTCAACGATTCCCTTGGGCCGATTCTCATCGTCGGCATGGCCGCCGTTATCGGCTTTTTCGCCCTGGCCATCTATATGCCCATGTGGGATTTGTCGCGCGTTGTGCAATAGGCTTACCGCGTCATGTCCATCCGGAGCCCCATAGAAATCAACATGCGCGACATCCGTTTTCACATCAATCTCTATATTCTGATACCGGTGATCTTCGCCGGCTTCACGACCTTGTCCTTTCTCGTCGCCTATCAGTTGACCAGCTTTTACATCTCCAAGAGTCTGCCGCCCCAATGGCCCCTGGCCTTCTGGGGAGCCCTCCTGGTGATCTTCACTTTTGTGTGCGGCCTGCTGGTGGTCAAGTTCGTCATTTCGCCGGTGGAACGCTTTGTCGACAAGACCCAGACCATGGGGGTCCTCAAGGACATCGATAGCAGCCAAAAAGGATCTGACGTCTCGGTCGGGGAAATCAACCGCTTTTCTCGCGTTTTTGATCAGGTCACCGAAATCCTGAGTAAAATGGAGGCCAGCGCCCTTTTTCCCGAAATCGTGGGACACAGCACCGCCATGCGTGCCGTGCTGAACCAGATCGTCAAGGTGGCCCCCACCGATTCCATGGTGCTGGTGGCCGGTGAAACCGGTACCGGCAAGGAGCTGATCGCCCACGCCATCCACGGCCACAGCCGCCGCCGGAGCCAGCCGTTCCTGGCCTTGAACTGCGCCGCCATCCCGGAAGGATTACTCGAAAGTGAGCTGTTCGGTCATGAAAAAGGGGCCTTCACCGGTGCCGTCAATCGTAAAATCGGAAAGATCGAACAGGCCCACCAAGGCACCCTGTTCCTGGATGAAATCGGAGACATGTCCCTGGAAACCCAGGCCAAACTGCTCAGGGCCCTGGAAGAACGCCAGGTCGTGCGGTTAGGCGGCACGCAGCCGGTCAAGGTGGACGTGCGTTTCATCGCCGCCACCAACAAGAACCTGCCGGAACGCGTGAAAAAAGGGCTTTTCAGGGAAGACCTGTACTATCGGCTCAACGTCTTTCTCATTCACCTGCCCCCCCTGCGGGAGCGCCGCGAGGACATTCCCCTGTTGGCCGAACATTTTCTTAGCACCGTCAACGATACTCAAAAACTATCCACCGCCTGTATCCAGCGCCTCATGGCCCACGACTGGCCGGGCAATGTGCGTGAGCTGCAAAATGCCATCCAATCCGCCGCTGTCATGTCCGGCGCCGACATCGTCGAGCCGGTCCACCTGCCCTCGGCCATCACGAACCACTGGCCGGCAATGCAAAATGAACCGGCCTGTCCGGACACCACCGATGCCACATCGGACGGACAGGATCTCGATCATCAGTTAAGGGAATTTGAAAAGAACATGCTCATCCATGCCCTGTCCCAGAGCCGCGGCATTCAGAAACAGGCCGCCAAGCTGCTCGGCATCAAAGAGCGCAGCCTCTGGCACCGGTTGAAAAAACACGACATCGACGCATCGGCCTATAAGATGTGACCCAACGATCCCAGCTTCGCCACCCCCCAAAAAACAACCCACAATGGCCCTTTAAAAACCATTATTTTTGACGATTTTTCTACATAATTTGGAGTTCAAGACCCCAAACCAACCCGAAGGCGCGATTCGATAAAACCTATTAACCCCACATCCACTTGTAATAAATATAAATTCTTTCTTTAAAAATTATTTGCCTTTGTTTTTCGTTCATGGCATATTAAGTGCACGCTTTTACGCAAGACAAAAACCCATCTCAATGGAGAATTCAATGCATACAGAGCATCAAAATCGCAAAACACGCCCCACCCTCGATGAAGCCGGCTTCACTCTATTGGAGATTATCGCGGTGCTCGTCATCATGAGCATCCTGGCCGTTGTCGCCGTACCCAAGTATTTCGACATTCAGGAGCAGGCGCGCGAGAAGGCCATGGGTATGGGAATTGCCGAAGCAGTGGGGCGGGTCAACGGCTACTTCGCCCAGCAGGTTTTAAATAATCAGCTACCTGGCGACATCGAGTATTCAGATACCACCTTGGGTACGGATTTAGGAGATTTCACCTTAAGTGTCACTGAGACCGGACCAACTGGATCAACAACTCAAACGGGCACCCTTAACCTGACAGTGAGGGGCAAAGATGGCACCCCCGTAGAAAATCTAACGTCCACAATATCAATAGCGAGGCCTGGTCTCTAAAATACTCTTTTTTTTATTGGGATACACGCTGTCTCAATTTGTCGGGCAGCGGTCCATGCAACGGCTACTGAGCACACTGCGAACCAACTGCATATCTGGCAGATACGGCATCATATTTGGATTTTGAACCGTGAGACCGATACAGTCGGCCAATTGATCTCCTCCAACTATTCTGTTTAGCCGGCAGACATAGTCATCCAGCCCTTCCGTATGATTCAATTTCGCATTTATCTCGATAATGGCTATTAAGGCCGCCATGTTGCTGGCGTCGTTCTTGAACAGTGCTTTCCAGCATGATAGTGCCGCCTGGATATCGCCCAACAGTCTGTGGCTTTCGGCCATGATCATCCAGGCGATCTTGTCGTGTTTTGACCGCATCCCCAATAGCCTTCCTGAGAGCTTCAATGCCTCTTTTAATCTTTGCGTTTTTAATAATGAGAGCGCTTTGAGACTGAGAAGATCCGTGTCATCGGGCCATCGTTCCAAGCCCTTTTCAATGATTTCTAGCCCTTTTGAAAAATCGCCCATTTTTACGTTAACCTGTGCCAGTTCATGCCATACCTGGGGATTAATGTCATAAAAAAACCTGGCCTTTTGAAACCAAAATAGCGCTTCTTTCAGATCATGTTGTTTATCCGAGGCATACAACCCTAAATTATAATAAGCTACACCCTTTTGGTGCAGGTTTTCGAAATTGTCATTTTCGGTGGCCTTAAGGTTTAGTTTGTACGAAGCCTCATGTTCCCCTGCTATCCAAAATATCTTGCCAAGGTTTACATAGGGTAGACTTAACATCGGATAAAGCGCTATGGCATGCCGCCATAAATTGTATTCACTGCGAAATATTCGGTTGTAGTTCCAAGTCGTGTGCATAACGGACATGCACCACAGGGTCAGGCCTGCAACCAAGCTGCTTTGCAACCATCTTCGGTAATAGAAATGATCGAGACTTCGAACCGATGCCAAGGCAAGTGGCAAAAATAGCAACATGCTGGGGACATAGTTGCGATGTTCATAAATCAATTCGAGGTTGAGAAATGAGCTTTCAACGGCATGATTCAAAAAGAAAAAAAACCGCAATAGGCGAATAAACGATGTCGGCGTGCCAAGTGGCAAAGGAGGCTAATCATGGCCACCAAACCGATAATAGCGGCAACCGCTGTCCAGGGTGACCACAGAGAATCAGAATAGGCGACATCATGCAGCATGGACATGCGCATGGTCATAGGCAAGACAATCAAGGATAGGTAGAAAAAAAGTACCCGGGGCTGGGTCAACAGGCGCTGGACCATGGTAAATGGTCTGTTTTCGTATGGTTTAAATAAATCCTGCGGGTCGAGATAAAGCAAACTCAAACCGCCTAAAATCATAGTCAGACCCAGACATAACAGAAAGGTCCGTCGCAGGGTGCGCAAATCCATTTTTTGAAAAAAAAACAGATCATAGAGCAAAAGCGCGTAGATCAGCATCACTGCATTTTCCTTGCTGAGCAATGCACCGATGCCACCTAAGACGCACCAAGCATAACCGACCTTACGCGAGCGGCCACTTGATGCACCTCGGCCGACCATGTATCCATACATGGCCGAAACATAGAACATCCCCTCCATGGAAGTCATGCGCTGCACGATATAGGTGACGGCGGTGACCTGAATCGGATGGCAGGCCCAGAACACGGCAGCCAACCAGGCGATGAGTGTCGCTTTAGAGTCATAGCGATGCTGAAAAACAGGCAGGGTCAGGGTGCCGCGAATCCATAGAAACAAAAAGAAAGCGGCCAGCCAGTGAATCGCGAAATTGACCACATGGTAGCCAAAGACATTCAGCTTCCCTACCCGGTAATTGAGGGCAAACGACAGATAGGCCAAGGGTCTGGCGATGACCTGTTTTGGTGGGCCGGCATTGAGTGCCGACATCACCTGCTCGCCATTCACCCGGGTCATGTGAACCCGCTCGTTATGGATAATGTTGGGATAGTCGTCGTATTGCCATGAGGCCTGAAAACTGTTGCCGTAACAAACCAACAGCAGCAAGAGGAGGGACAATGCCGACAGGCAGATCGTGATGTTGCGGGGGGGGCGGTGGACTCCCATAGGGTGGTTTTTCCTATCTGGACCTTCTAAAAAAAAATCTGTGAAAATGCCAAGCCTCCCTAAAACCATGGAACGCTGCCAAATTCAAGCCCGCACGTCTGCAACGGCTTTGTTCTTTATCACGCATCAAGGCTGTTTCTTTCTCGGCAGCCATTTGGTATGAAGGAAAACATGCGGATAAAAATCAACAACAACGACGACGGCTTCACACTGTTGGAGGTCATCCTGGTGCTGATCTTTATCAGCATCTTCGCCACCATTGCCGTCTCCCGCCAGGCCAACCCGGACGTGTCCCTGACGGCAGCCGCGGAAGTGCTCAAGGCCCACATTCGTTACGCCCAGATGCGTGCCATGAACAGCACCATACCCTGGGGAGTCCATGCAGAGGCGGGAACCTCCTACTGGCTGTTTAACGGCACCGACACCGGAAACCGCCAATATTTCCCCGGCGAAAGCGAGGACGAGGTAGACCTCACAGCCGACTACCTCAACATCGCCCCCGAAAGTTTTACCCTTCGATTCGATCAGTGGGGCACACCCTCCGGGATAACCTTTGTTGGGGGAGAGGCGGCGATCAATTTGTGGAGCGGTGCCGAAACCGCCAACATAACGATCATCGAAAACACAGGATTCGTGAGATGAGTGACCCCATCCAATCTGCCATCAGCCCCAATCGCCGAAACGGCCGTGCAGTCCAATCGATCGCTTGCAAGTCATCGCCATTCAATCAAAATCGACAGAAAACCTCAACTTTCATACTTTCATACTTTCATACTTTAAACTTCTTTCCTTATTTCCATCCCCGCCATCCGATCCGCAACCAACGAGGTTTTACACTCCTCGAAATCATCGTCACCATCATCATTTCTGCCGTGCTGGCCACCATCCTGGCCGAAGTGATGTCGGGTCAGACCTGGCGCAGTTATCAACCGGTCCAGGTCATCGAGGAGAACCTGGCCCTGCGGGCTGTGATGGATAACGTCACCTCGGACTACCGTGCTTCATTAAAAGCCCGCAGTGAAGATGCCACTCGATTGATCACCCTTCAGGATCGAATCCGAACGAGCGGGTACTATTGGGACGCGAGTGATCCTTACACCAATGGGGTTTCACTCGAGGCTAAGGCGACCTGTATTGCTTTTGATACGAACAACAATGAAGACCCCACGGCTGCCGAGGAAAATTGTGATTTGGCGGATACGCTGCTCAAGGTGACCCTATCCGTTGCCGGTACGCAGCATCAGTTGACAGCCCTTTTTTCAAGGTAGGATCGCACGGAGTACCGAAAAATGGCATTTCACCCGGGCAGTTGCACCAACCGAAGCCGTCATCTTGGAAACAGCGGTGGGTTTACATTCATAGAGGTGCTCCTGTCCCTTGTTTTAATGGCAATTCTCGCATCTATTTTTGGCATGGGCCTGGTGGCCGCTATGGAAGGGTATGACTTCAGCCGGGCCAACACGAATGTCAGCCAGAAGGGACAATTGGCCATGGCGCGGGTGATACGAGAGTTGACCGAATTGTCCTACATTCATCATATCGTAGGTGAAAACACCATCATCTATCAACGGATCCAGGATAATGCCAGCGGCATTCCCACACCTCGGAACTTTGCCATTCAATTCAGTGCATCGGACCAAACCCTTCGCCTCCATACGGATGTCGAACCCGATATCGAAACACTCATTCCTGATAGTGGGGACATCCTCGTCAATGATGTTCAAAATTTCGCCCTTCAATATCACCAGGGCGAAAACCTTCTGGCCTGGGAGTTCGACTTGAACCTCCTGTCCACCATCCAAATCCGCTTGAACCTCAACCGACCGGATGCACCCGGCCGTACCCAAAATTTCGTTACGCTGGTCCATATGCGCAACACCGACAACCTTGGGGGGGCAGCCCCATGATAACACGCGTTAAAACAATACGCGGCAGCGCCCTGATTGCGATCATCGCCGCTATTCTGATTTTTTCGGTGCTGGCCGCCAGCTTGATTCCCATGATCGGTTCCTCCAGCCGCCAGGCGGCCATCTCCGCATTGGCGGATAGGGCCTACTTTTTAGCCGAATCCGGATATCGTTTCTTAGACGGCCAGTATCGCAATCCCGTGCTAAACGAAGTCGGCCGGAATACCGCCCTGGAAGCCCTGGATGACGAAACATTCACCCTTCGAAATGAGGAGCTTGATCAGGAGGGGCAGTTTCACCTTCGAGTTTACAGCTATTTTTACCCGATCGCCGTCAGTGCACCGGCTGGGCAAACCCAAATCACGACCACCCCCCCTGGCCGTCTGCCACTCAACATCGACGATGACGAAGATGCAATACAGATTCAAAGCGGGGCCATGCTCAATGTCGACGGCACCATACTATCAATAACGGGATTAGGGGGCCCATTGACCCAGGACGGCGACGTGATCTTCACGGTCAATCCGCTTCAAGAGGAGGTTGCCGTTGGTCAAATGGCTTTTCCCGTCGCGTTGTCAGAAGCGGTGACCCTTACCACCGATGGCAACCTGCCATACCAATCCGGGCACGGAGGGATGTTCCCGCTTCGTAACGGCAATGTTTTCGTCGACTACAGCATCAAACTCAATTATCGCTATAACAACAGAGAAGAAAACCGTTTCGAAGGAGTTACTTCCTGAATTTTGCACGCATACGGCCGTAACGGCTCATGCCCGCTAAATTCTCGAGATGGATCAAATCTACCGCGCTCGTCCTCAGGCCGCCGTCAGTACCAATAAAGAGAGCGACCTGAAGTAGAACTGCCCGACAGAATGCGTCGTATGTATTTATAATGAATCATCATATTTCCATGCAAGAAATTTTGTGCATTAACAACAGATCTACCCGCCAGGTGCCTGGAGTATACCGCCAGCCCATGGCCTGGGCTTGAACCTTTTTTCGTCAATGTATTTCAGGAAAGACATCAATGCCGGCGTTCGGCTGTCATGGATAGAATAACGAACCTTATCTCTATTTGAAGCCGTAACCACCTTGGCCGCGATCATTAACAGGCGCAACCGCGCAATGCGCACCGTGTTGGTTTGGATGCCTTCAAATCCATGGCCTCCGGCCGCTTGTCTGGGGTATGCGCTCTGCTCGGCCAATATCTTCAAATAGCGCCAGATATTGTAGGCCAGCATGACGATTTGGAAATAGGCATAGTTGTTTTTAAAGCGAGACGAGGGGATGGCATCCAGACCTTCGCGCTTGGCTTCTCCCACAAGATTTTCGACGTCGGCCCGCTTGTCATACTCGGCGATGACCTTGTGAGCCGCACGGCGTAAATCCGTGCAAAAGATGCGGTACTCATAACGATCAGCCTCAAACAGTTCGTATTGCACGCATCGATCTTTGGCAACATTTTTATCTTTGGGGATTCGCATGGCCACGAATCGAACCGGCATCTGCCATCCCATTGGCTGGTAAACACAGCTGTTGAACTCATAGGCGTTGCGCTTGTGCGGGCGGTACCAGCGCCGTGGATCAAATGGCGGTTCGCACCCTTTGTTGGCGATGATGAAATTGTAACCGGCCTTGATGCATTCATGGATGCTTTCCCAGCTTTGAAACTCGGCATCCGCGCGGATCAACACCTGCCTCACACAGCCGGGAAGGTATTGTTTGATTTTGGCGATAAACGAGGCGGTTTGCTCGCCGCTGATGGTTTCGCCCTTGCGAAGTTTGCCCAGCAGGTACTCACGGCTTTGTTCGATGAAGCATAACACCGGGCGGTATCCCTTTTTGCCCCGATTTCTTGGATTGTGGCCTTTTTTCGCCCCCTGCTGGTTGCCGAAAACCGTTTCCACGGTCGTATCGATATCCAGGCAGATGCGGTAGTACGATAGATCGCAAAGCCGCCAGACCCGCTCACGTAAATGGGCCATCACAGCCAGCAGTGAATTGGCTTGGTTGATACCCAGGCTGTTGACATAGCGCCAAAATGTGCTGGCCACCGGAAGCCGCGTCAGGTTGAAAAATCCGCACAGCATCGCATCCAGCCGCAGGTAGGAAAAATGCCAAATTCGGTTGAACCCTATAAACAGTAGCATCAGCAAGCCTGTCATCATCGAATAATGGCCCAGTTTGGGTTCACGGGCCGGCGCTTTATAGGCGAAGTCAAAAATTTCTCGAAAACCAACCAGATCAAAAAATTTGATCAGCGGCAAAACACCGCCAAATGCGCTCAGCTGCTCGCTGCACGTATCATAAGCGGTTGACGCATTGATTTTCTTGGCCTTCGCGCCATTTGGGCTAAATCCTTTAGGGTTGCGGTTTTTGCTGAAATCTGATTTCTTGGATTTTACCATCTGGGTACCTCCCTGCTTTTATGGGTTGGCTTCGTAACCCCCATTGTAGCAAGGGTTCCCAGATGGTTTCTACCCTTTCTCGCTATTCAGGTGCAAAATTCAGGTACTTACTCGGATGACTATGGCGCAAACCCGGTAATCGACGCCGGCAGCCATATCATCCTGACTAACTATTCACGGGTGCATGCCACCGGTATTTCCGGCGATGCCGAGCGGGAAGTAATCTATTTTAATGCCCTGTCCTCTTCACGTGAGCCTTCCCGGAAAATTGAAAATATCACCTCAGACGACCTTACCCCCGCAGAACCGGATTCAGTAACGATCGCAAATGGTGATCCGGAATCGACCGGCAACCAGGCCATTCAGATCACATCCGCAGATGGCAGTGCCCTCCTTTCGTTGGATCGGCCAAGTACTCAACGGGCTTTCGATTACTACCGCAGCAGGGCTGGTGGATTTTTAAGCTATGATGCTCAGGTGAAAGTTGGATTTCCTGGGAGCACTATTCCATTTAATTCGGCTGCCGGCCTTTCTTTCCGACTGAACAATTTAACGTCCAACCTCAATTACAACGGTTATGGACTTTCATTTGCCCGTGGTGGCGCTGATCTTTTAGGAGGTCTTCTTCCTGTTGAAGTATACAATCATCCGCTCATGGTGCTTTGGTATCAGACGATCGATCCTGACAATAATGTCTCCCGCCAATGGATAGGATATAAGAAATTGATTTCTTATATATATCCAGCACCAGATAACTTTGATGATGTCATCAATAATTGGACGAGCACCTCGGCTTTGTGGAATGTTGCTTCCATATCTAATCGCGACGGTGAGCTCACCCAAGCTTGGAGGTATTATGGGAGTGCCGGAGGCGTACTCACATCACCAGGAATTGTCATCGATTGCCCTACAGATCTGACCTCCTGTGACCAGGGAGCACCAGTAATTCTAAAATTCTGGTGCAATAGACCTTTAGATAGCAGGCGCATATTAAGGGTCTTTTCGAATGGAAGCCCAGTTTATGGAGAATCCCCTACATCCGCTGGAGGATATAATGGTTGGTATTCTTACGTCATAGATCTGACCGGGAGCATTAATTCCGGGGACTCGATCCAAATTGAGTTTGAAAGAACCCCAAGCACCTACCCTTGGGCCGAATGGATTATTGATGATGTGGCTCTGTTTTACGAATGGCCTGCACACAATTCCACCCTCGCAGTTCGCCTACAGGAAGCCGCAGTGGTTAAATTTACTTCGGGTGGAACCGAACCGTTTGAAGTGGGTGACCGCGTCTATGCTCAAACCAGCGGTGTGATTGGAACAATAATCGCAGATCCACTGGTTAATGACCCGAGTTGGTCGACCGGCAATGCCACGGGTGCCATTTTGTTGAACGATCTCTCTTCCAACAACCCCTTTGATCCCGGCGAACGAATTATTTCTATCGGGCACACCAACAGGGGTGCGAATGTTGATTCCCTCTACAGCCCTGCGATTGATGTCGAGCCCTATGATGCCGAGCCCTATAATGTCATCAAAGTGTATTACGCCAGCGAGGCAGGCAATCCACCGCCAGACCCCGACAATCCACCCGATCCCGCCACCCCCCTTGACGCCTATTCGCTCCCCTACCCGAGACGTACAACAAATGAAAGCTTGATATGGCCCGTTCCCGAAGGCGGTGAATGGACAGCGGCACGGGACTATTTTCGCCTCATTCAATGGGATGAAATTAACGAAGATATAAGTACTGGAAATCGTGTTGAACGACTGACCGACCACGCCATTCGTCATTATAATTCCGCCCTGCAGTCCCAACCCCTCACTGCTGGCGCGATCGGTGAGCTCGGTCTGCACGCCTACGGCACCGGCACCACCAACATCTACTTCGATGATTTCGGCCTGAAATTGGTTGCTCCGCCGGCTCGCGGAGGGTTCACCGCTCCGTTCCAGCAATAGCTTCATACGAAACCATTTTTCCATTTCTTTGGTGACCGATCGGCCTGCCTCCCAACAGCCACTACTGACCGAAAAAAAATCTCTTTGACGGGTATACTTTCCCCCCCTTTTTTTAAAAAATTCTCATCGCAACCGGCATGGCAGGCGTGGGTGGGACAGGTGGCCAGGGCCACGTGAGCCGTGCGGTTTAGTGCCGCTTTAATGCAAACGGCGGACAAGCGGCCCAGACTGTTTGAGCGCAGCGAGTTTCTGGGCCGCCCGCCGTGCATTTTAGCGGCACTTGACCGCTTGGCGTGTGGCATCGGCCACCTGTTCCGCCCACGCCGGGTTTAACGAATGGCAGTCAGTTCCGTCCACTGGCATGCCCGTGGCTTATGCTTATTCCTTCGGGATAGAATAGCCCTCCGCCTCCCAATCCCGTTTCATCCCAAGCCAGTTTATGCTATGGAATCGACCCTATCGTTGCCGTTGGATCATTCGGTTTGATTATTCGGTTTTCGGATATGTTTTTGATTTTGGATTTCAATATTCCAGTTCAATCAAAGCGTCAGAGAGGTTTCGTGTGAACCCCCATATCGCCACCCCTCCCCTGCCCCCCGGCCCACTGAACGAGCACGAGGCCAAACGCCTCTTACGCCGATTCGACATCCCGGTGGTCGAAGAAATTGCCGTCGACCATGTCGACCAGGCCGTTTCCGCCGCCGATCGTCTCGGCTACCCGGTGGTGCTCAAGGGGTTGGGGAAATCGCTGCAGCACAAGACAGAGATGGGCCTGGTGCGCCTGCATCTGCACACCGAGGACGATGTGCGTGCGGCCGCCGCGCAAATCACCAAAGCGGGCGGAGAGGCCCTCGAAGGGCTGCTTGTCCAGCCCCAGATTACCGGCCAGCGTGAATTGATGGCCGGTCTGTTCCGCGACCCCCAATTCGGACCGGTGGTCTTGTTCGGCCTGGGCGGCACCCTGACCGAGGCCATCGACGACGTTACCCTGGCGCTGTCCCCCCTGGATCAAAAAGATGTGGAGCGGATGATCAGCGAGGTCCACGCTCAGAAACTGTTCGGTCCGTTCCGTGGCGAACAGCCCGTGGATCGCGACGCACTCGGCCGTATCCTGTCCGGCGTGTCACGCATGGCCGTGGCGCACCCGGAGATCGCCGAAATCGACATCAATCCGCTGCGGGTGACGCCCGATGGCCGCATCGTGGCGGTGGATGCCCTGATCGTGGTGGGGGCGCCGCCCCAAGAACCGGCGCACACACCGCCGGTGCCGGCCCGGGAGATCGGGGCCCTGTTCCACCCCCAATCCATCGCCTTCATCGGCGCATCGAATCAACTGGGCAAATGGGGCAACATGCTGGTGAGCAACACCATTGCCGGTGGTTATGCGGGCAAGATTTTCCTGGTCAATCCCAAAGGGGGAACCATGTTCGGCCGACCGGTCTACGCCCGGGTCAGCGACATCCCCGAGACCGTGGACCTGGCCGTGGTCACGGTGCCGGCGGCGGCCGTGATCGACCTGATCCCCGATTGCCGGGCCAAGGGTATCCGATACATGGTGCTGATCAGCTCGGGCTTCGCCGAGACCGGCGCCGATGGCAAAGACCTCGAAGCGCGCCTGGTCGAGGCCGCCCGCGAAGCCGGAATCCTGGTGCTGGGGCCCAACACCATGGGCATCGCCAATCCCCACATCCGCTTGTTCGCCACCGGCGCCACGGTCACCCCGACCCCGGGGCACAGCGCCATCGTGGCGCAGTCGGGCAATATGGGCAGCCAGTTGCTGGGGTTTGCCGAACAGCAGGGCATCGGCATCCGCGCATTTTCCGGCAGCGGCAACGAGGCCATGATCACCATGGCCGACTATCTCGAAGGTTTGGAGCGCGACGAGACCACCCGCACGGTATTGATCTATGCCGAGGGATTCAAAAACGGCCGCCGCTTTTTCGACAGCGCCCGCCGCATCAGCCGGCAAAAGCCCATCGTCCTGCTCAAGGGCGGTCAGACCCAAGCCGGCCAGAAGGCGGCGGCCAGCCACAGCGGCGCCATGACCACGGACAGCCGGGTCTTCGACGCTCTGTGCCGGCAGGCGGGCATCACCCGTGTCTACCGCCCCATGGATCTGCTCGATCTGGCTGCGGCCTTCGATTCGGTACCTCTGCCCCGCGGCCCGCGGGTCGCCATCATGACCTTCGGCGGTGGCTGGGGTGTGGTGACCACCGACCTGTGTCAGTACCAGGGGCTGACCATTCCGGATCTGGACCCCGGCATCGTGGCCGAAATCGACCGCCTGCTGCCCCCGTACTGGAGCCGGGCCAACCCCGTGGACCTGGTGGGCGATTTCAACCCGGAGATGACCCTCAAGGTATTGGACATGCTCATGCGCTGGGAGGGGTGCGATGCGGTCATCAACCTGGGCATCATGGGCCGTCGCATGTTGATCGAGCGATTGACCGACGCGGTTTCCACAGCCGACCCCGACTATCCCAGGGATTTTCTGGAACCGGTCGGACAGCTGCTCATCCAGTTCGAAAAGGAATTCATGGCCCGCAGCATCGAACTGATGACTGAACTGAAAAAACCGGTGATCGGCGTCAGCCTCCGCGCCGATTCGGATTACCAGACCGTGATGGGGCTGCCCGGCGCTCGTTACAAGGGGGTTTACTACCAGACCCCCGAACGGGCCGTGTTGGCCCTGGCCAAGATGGTGGCCTACCATCGCTATCGAACGGGATAGACAAAAGACTTGTCAACGTTCTTTACCTTGCTTACATAGGACAGATTCATGAGAGGTCGTTGCCGGACAACGACGTAAAAGATACATCGAAAAGGGACCCTATGAACCACCGCAAATTCCATACCCGGCGCGTCATGGACTACGACATCGGCCACCTGGTCAAAAGCCCGTGCCGGGACTGCGCCACCCGCTACCAGTTTCCGCGCTGCAGCGCGACCTGCGACATCCTCGACCGCGTCCAGACCTATCTATCCCAAAGCATCTCCAGTTGCCGCTCGTTTTCTGCCCTGGAACCCTATCTGATTCAACTGGATGAACGGCCGTCGAAATAGGCCACCTCATTTATTGGTCCTCATTTATTGGTTTGGCAAGCGGTTCTCAAATCTGTTACTATCACGGCCATATCATTGGACGAATCCATTCATCATCTCTAAATGGCACCGGAGGATCAATGCCCGACTCCTTGCCACCCGATGCCGATCTATACCATCTGATGGCCGGTCCGGAAGGCGCCATAGGCATTCAACTGCTGGGCCGCATCGACCATCGGGTGGCCGCCCGGTTGCTCAAGCGTCTGCTTGCCGACATCACGTCCAGGGATCCCCGGCAGGTGACCTTCGACCTGAACCGAGTCACCTATTTCGACGATTTCGGCGTCCTGGTGTTGTCTGAGCTGCGGGACCGCCTGCATGCCGACCAGGTTCCTGTCCGCATCGTCCAGCCGCCTCCCAAGGTGGCCGAAATCCTGGCCATGACCCATTTCGATCAACCCGAGCGATGTGCGGCGCTGGTTCCCAAGGGGTCGGGCAACCTGGTCCTCCGCCTGGGCGATGCAGCACTCAAGATGGCCGACAATCTCCGCTTTCTCGTCTCCTTTCTCGGTTCCGTGGCCCTGTGTTCAATTCAGGTGGTGCGTCATCCCCGCAAACTGCGCCTGGGCGACACCATCGTGTTGATGCAGAAAACCGGCGTGGACGCGATTCCCATCGTGGGCATGATCAGTTTTCTGCTGGGTCTGATCATGGCCTTTGTCTCCAGCCTTCAGCTCGAACAATTCGGCGCCAGCGTCTATGTGGCACGCCTGGTGGCGCTGGCCATGGTTTCGGAGTTGGGGCCGATCATGACCGCCATCATCGTGGCCGGCCGATCCGGCTCAGCCTTCGCGGCCGAGATCGGCACCATGAAAATATCCGAAGAGGTCGATGCGCTCTTTACCATGGGGTTTTCGCCCACCTTGTTCCTGGTGATTCCCCGGATGGCCGCCGCCATGCTGGTGGTGCCCCTGCTGACGCTTTTTTCCGATTTTTTCGCCATAATGGGCGGCATGGTGATCAGCGTCTCGATGCTGGATTTGACGGTGAGCACCTATGTGGACCAGACCATCAAGGCCTTGTCGCTCTTCGAATTTTTTTGGGGATTGGCCAAAAGCGTGGTGTTTGCCGCCCTGATCGCCTGGATCGGCTGCCTGCGCGGTTTCGAGGTGCGCGGCGGTTCGGCCGAGGTAGGCAATGCGGCCACATCGGCGGTGGTCAGCGGCATTTTTTTGATCATTCTTTTCGACTCGATTTTCGCGGTCATCCGCAGCTATTGGTAACATGACAGAACAGACGCCCCCAGCCATGATTCAAGTCCGCAACCTCGAGGCGCGTTATGGCGACACGCCGATTCTCGAGGATGTCACTTTCGATGTTCAGCGCAGCGAAATTCTGGCCATCATCGGCGGCAGCGGTTGTGGCAAGACCACCTTGCTGCGTCACCTGGTGGGACTGAGACGCCCCCATAACGGACAGATCGTCATCGCCGGCCACGATATCACCCAAGCCGACGAAGAAAAATTCGGCGAGGCGCAGCGCAGCATCGGAATTCTGTTCCAAGGCGGCGCCCTGTTCGGCTCCATGACCATTGCCGAGAACGTGGCCCTGC
The DNA here is from genome assembly GCF_001293685.1 of Desulfatitalea tepidiphila. NCBI lineage: Bacteria > Pseudomonadati > Thermodesulfobacteriota > Desulfobacteria > Desulfobacterales > Desulfosarcinaceae > Desulfatitalea > Desulfatitalea tepidiphila. The sequence continues at coordinate 1,692,310 of NZ_BCAG01000003.1, forward strand.
CGATCCAGGAGTACACCGATCTGTCGCCACAGGCCGTCTCCGCCCTGGTGCGCATGAAGTTGAGCAGCGTGGATCTGGCCGGTTATGAAAACCACCTGCCTTCGGAACTGAGCGGCGGCATGATCAAGCGCGCGGCACTGGCCAGGGCGCTGGCCCTCAATCCCGAGATCCTCTTTCTGGACGAACCCACGGCCGGACTGGACCCGGTCATATCGGCCGAAATCGAAGAGCTGATCATGCGCATCAACCACAGCATCGGCACGACCATGGTGATCATCACCCACTCGCTCAATATCATCTTTAAGGTTGCGCATCGCATCATAATGCTCGATAAATCGGTGAAAGGCATCCTGGCCGAAGGCGATCCCAACGTACTCAAAGACAAGAGCCCGAACCCGGCGGTTCGCCGGTTCTTCAACCGTCAGGCGACGATTTCGCAACGAAACGTATGGCCACGTTAAAAACGAAATTCAGCGTCGGTTTGTTCCTGATCATAGGGATGGCGATCATCATCGTCGGCGTGGTCTGGCTGGGCATGTCCAACTACCTGGAAAAGGGGCGCATGTTCGTCGCCTACTTCGACGAGTCGGTGCAGGGGCTGGACAAGGATTCTCCGGTCAAATACCGCGGGGTCTACATCGGCCGGGTACATCACATCGGCGTGGCCGACGACGAGCGGCTCATCGAGGTGGTCATGAAAATCGAGTCGGATTTGAGACCCAACGGCCCGGACGGCCGCCAGATCGTGGCCCAGCTCAAATCCGTGGGTATCACCGGCCTGATGTTCATCGAGCTGGAACAAAACAAAGACGACGAACCGCTGATTTTCCCACCGCCCGGCGTGACCCCGCCCTATCCCGTGCTGCCCACCCGGCCGTCGGAGATCAGCAAATTCTTCAAGGGGCTGGAGGACATGTTCGCCATTTTCAGGGCCCTGGACACGCGGACCATCTCCGACGAGCTCACCCAGGCCCTCAAGAAAATCAACAGCGCCATCGACGAGGCACAACTGGATGCCATGGTGGCCGATGTGCGCGGTACCCTGCAGCATTTTCAACGCTTGCTGGCCGCCGAAAAGCTCGAGCGCCTGATAGCTTCCTTTGAACGAACCTCCGGCACCCTGAACCAGATGGGGGACAATGCGGACGGCGGCATCGATGAGATCCGCCGGACGGTCGGCCGCATCGACGCGCTGGTGGCCACCGGCGGCAGCGACCTTCAGGAGGCTGCCGGGGAGCTGAAAGCAGCGGCCCGTGACGTCGGCCATGCCCTTCAAAACGCCGCGGTCATGCTGGGAAACACAGACCGCCATGTGGACAGCGTTCAACGAAATATCAACCAGACGCTGGAACGCATCGAACGCGCCAGCGATACCCTGAACCTGCTCCTCGAACGGCTTGCCGCCGAACCTTCCCGGCTCGTGTTCGGTGGTTCGGTGGAGGAAAAACCATCTGCCCCGTAACGACCGGCATTGGAAAGGAAGACACGCTGCGATGAAACGGCCAAACCACCCGAAGTACTGGCCCTGCCTGCTGATCGCCATGGCCATGCTCACCGGCTGCGCCGCCAGCAGGACGTCCAAGCCGACCTATTACTACACCCTCGATTACCCGCCGCCAGGCATCACTGCGACGGAAAGGCTTCCTTTTGTGCTTCGCGTCGACCGCTTTGCCGTCACGCCGCCGTTTGAAACGCGGCGCATGATCTATGCGGACAAAGGCCTGCATCGTAACGCCTACGCCCATTTCCAGTGGGTGGCCGCCCCGGGAGAGATGCTGTCTTTTTTTCTGGGCCGCGATTTGCGTGAGAGCCAGGCATTCGATGCCGTGTTGCCGCCCGACACCGCCGCACCAGCCACTCACGTGATCAAGGGCTGGATCGATACCTTCCTGGAGGAGGATTTTGCGACCACCGGCCAGGCCAGCCTGGCGCTGAGCATCATTCTGATGGATGCCCGCGAGACCGACGCCACCCGCCGCATCCTCTTTCAACAATCGTATGCCGCCAAAACCGACTGCGCCGCCAAGACGCCGGCAGCCCTGGCCGAGGCCATGAGCCGGGCCGCCTCCAGCGTATCGGCCCGGATGGCACAAGACATTTATGACACCCTCGGACGAATGAAAAAAAACATCAACCAGACAGGAATCAGACCATGACAGCCCCCATCCACACCAAGCGATTGGATCAACTGGATCTTCACAACACCCTGAAGGCACGCGCCGCCGCCATGCAGCGCCCAGAAAACCATTTGAAACGGCTGTTGGCCGAGCCGGATCGCTTCGAGTACTTTTCGGCCAACGGCGGCGGCCTGTTTTTCGATTATGCCCGTCAGCGGCTCGATCAGGAGACCGTCAAAGATCTGGTGAGCCTGGACGGCCGCCTGGGTCTGCGTGAACGCTTCGCCCGGATGTGCGACGGCGCCAAGCTCAACGTGACCGAAAACCGGGCCGTGCTGCACACCGCCACGCGGGAGTTCGGCAACGTCTCCATCCAGGTGGATGGTCGCGATGTGATGCCCGAGATTCGCGACGTCCGCGAACAGATCCGGATCTTCAGCGAGCGGATTCACCAGGGAGAGCTGCGCAGCGCCGGCGGCCGGCCGTTCACGGATGTCGTGGTCATCGGCATCGGCGGCTCCTATCTGGGCACCGAATTCGTCTCCACGGCCCTGGCCGCATTTGCCGACAAGAAGATTCGCCTCCACTATCTGGCCAACGTGGACATTCACAACTTCGGTGCCGTGGCGCGGGCCATCGACCCCCAAAGCACCCTCTGGGTCGTCATTTCCAAGAGCTACACCACGGCCGAAACATCGGCCAACACCCACCTGGCCGAAGAGTTCATGCTCGACAACGGCATCGAACCCGCGCGCCACATGGTCACGGTAACGGCCAAGGGAAGCCCCGGCGACGATCCCGATCGGCCGGTTCTGCGAACGTTCCACATGTTCGACTACATCGGCGGGCGCTACAGCGTGACTTCGGCAGTGGGCGGCGTACCGCTGAGCCTCTACCTCGGATACGATCGCTTCGAGGCGTTTTTAAGAGGTGCGGCCGAAATGGATGCCCATGCCCGCACCGCAACCCCCGAAGAGAACCTGCCCTTGCTTGCGGCCCTCATCTCGGTGTGGAACACCACCTACCTGGGTTACGGCCAGCAAGGCATCATCCCCTATGCGTCTCCCCTGGCCAAACTGGCGCCGCACGTCCAGCAACTCAACATGGAGAGCAACGGCAAGGCGGTGGATACTCAAGGAAAAATGTTACCAGAGCCTGCCGGCGTGGTCATCTTCGGCGAACCGGGCACCAATGCCCAGCACTCGTTCTTTCAGCTCGCCCATCAGGGCAAGGCTTTTCCCATCGATTTCATCGGCGTTCGCCAGCCCCAGTACACCCAGTACACGGTCCGCTCCAAGGGGGTGACCCATCACCAGGAGTTGTGGGCCAACCTGCTGGCCCAGGCCCGTGCCCTGGCCGAGGGGCAGGACAATCCCGACCGGGCGCGCCATTTCGACGGCAATCGGCCTTCATCGATTCTGCTGCTCGACGATCTCGGGCCGATCAACGTGGGGCGTCTGCTTGCCTTCTACGAGGCGCGCACGGTCTACGAAGGCTTTATCTGGGGTATTAACTCGTTCGACCAGTTCGGCGTGGAGTTGGGCAAAAAGGTGGCCGACAGCCTGCGCGCCCAGATCGCCTTGAGAAACGACGATCCGGACCACCGATTCGCTGGGATCGACCCCATCTCCGAAGACTACTTGGAGATGTTGTTCGAGTAAATTCTCGATCATGACGCAAGAGAGAGAGAGGAGGCTGCCATGCTGCCCGTTCGTATGCTTTTGGTGGATGATGAAAAGGATTTCATCGAAACCCTGGCCCAGCGTTTGCTGGGACGAGGGTATCAGGCCGACTATGTGCTGAACGGAACTGAAGCCCTTCGATACCTGGAAACGTACAAGGATGAGATTGACGTCGTTCTGCTGGATCTCAAGATGCCGGGCCTGGATGGCGTCGAAACCCTAAGGCGCATCAAGGCCATGGACCCTCTGATCGAGACCATCATGCTCACCGCTCATGGCACCATTCCCACGGGTGTGGAAGCGATGCGCATCGGCGCCCGCGATTTTCTGGAAAAGCCGTGTGATCTTGAGCAACTGACCGCCAAGGTAGAGGCTGCCGCCAAGCGCAAAAGGGAGCGTGAAAGCAAGATTTGGGATGTACGCACCCGGCCCTATATCACCGATCGTGAAAAGGAGGAGCTGATCGCTGCCATTCTGAATTCATAGAAACCGGCTGGCATCGAGAGGCCGTCTGGTTTCCATTGCATCAGCCTATGCAACATAAAGATCCGAAACATCATTTCGAAATATCTGAGCGAGTACCCTGCCCGACACTCAATTGGGTCGGCACGAGTCCTAACCCACCTAAAAGATGTGAAAAATATTAATTATCCCGATTCCTTGAAAAATCTCATCCAGGCGTTCGATGGCCATCCAACACCAATTCGCTTTGACTCTGTAATCATATTGTGTTTTATAGGAAAGCTTTCGTTGAGCAGTGGACGAGCCCTCCGGGGCCACGCGCTCGTTTGCTTAGGAGATATGCATGTGTTTAATTCTATTTCTGGAGTAGGTACTTACCATGCCTTTTGCACATATCATCGGAACCGGATCGGCCGTTCCGGAACGTGTCCTGACCAATCAAGATCTTGAACAAATTGTCGATACCACCGACGAGTGGATCGTTCGACGCTCGGGTATCAAAGAGAGACGCATTGCCAGGCAAGACAAAAACGAGACCACGACGGAACTCGGCCTCTCCGCAGCGCGCCGAGCCATGCAAACAGCGGGTGTCACTGCCGATCAAATCGATGGTATCATCGCCGCCACCGTAACCGGCGATCGCCTCTTTCCATCGACCGCCTGCATGATTCAAAAAGAACTCGGCGCCGACAATGCCGCCGCCTATGACATTTCTGCCGGTTGTTCCGGTTTTGTTTATGGATTGGAACAGGCCAATAACGGCATCCGTATGGGGGTCTCCAGGACGGTACTGGTCGTGGGCACCGAGCGCTTGTCATCGGTTTTGAATTGGGAGGACCGCAGTACATGCGTCTTGCTGGGCGATGGCGCCGGCGCCGTGCTGCTCCACGGCTCGGACGAGCCGGGGGGCATACTGTCCACGCACATCAAATCGGACGGTCGCCTCTGGGACTTGCTTTATGCCGAGGCAGGCAACAATCCTCCGCCCGCCATGCTCGAAAGTCTGGCCTTCCTTCCGCACCACTTGAAGATGGAGGGCAACCGGCTATTCAAGCAGGCCGTACCCTCCATGGTCAAAATTGCCGAGCAGGCGATCGAACATAACAAATTGAGCCGCGAGGATATCCAATTGATGGTACCCCACCAGGCCAATGTGCGCATTTTACAAGCAGTGGCCGAGCGGCTGCAGATACCGATGGAGAAAGTCTACACCAACCTCCACAAATATGGGAACACATCGTCCGCTTCCATACCCATCGCGTTGGACGAGGCCTATCAGGAAGGTCGGATCAAAAAGGGCGATTATGTGTTGGTGGTTGCCTTTGGCGCAGGACTGACCTGGGGGGCATCGATCATCCAATGGAGCCTCTGACCTGCTGGCTGAACGGGTGGCCGCAGGTCACCAGCAGCAGGTCAATCGATGAATCCCAAATGCTGCCAGAGATCTTCGATCCCCACCCTTTTGAGGCGAAGCCGCAGGAACTCCGAGATGGTGGGCTGGTGGGGTGGGCGCTTGAGAAACATACCGGCTTCCGAAGGCAACCGGTTACCTTTGCGCGTATTACAGATGCGACAACTGCAAACACAATTTTCGAACGTGGTCGAACCGCCTCTCGACCGGGGAATGATGTGGTCGATGGTCATCTTGCCTTTGCCCTCCCCACAATAGCAGCAGCGAAAGCCATCCCGAATGAGCACATTGCGTTTGCTGAAGGGGACCCTGGATCGGTAAACGGACCGAATCAATTTGATCAGCTTCAGGACGGACGGAATCCGCATGACCATCCCGCCGGCCGCTTGGACGATCTGCTCGGAATAGCGCAATACGGTGACCTTGTTGTTGACCACCAGACGCATGGCACGCTTCCAGTGGACCACGTTCATAAAAGAGTAGTCTGCGTTCAATAAAACACACTGTGTCATAGAGGCCGTATTTCCTCCAGGGCTACAGCTGTCGCTGGACTGCCTGTTCAATAGTGCCCATCCACAAATGACCAATTTGCCCGATATCTGCGTTGCGCGAAAAATTTAATCCTCAGGATACCAAATAGATGCCTGCGGTTAAATTTTGCGTGCGCCTTGATCTCGACCAAATTTGCCTATCTGTGGACGGGCACTAAATATGGATGCCAGCCCTTCAGGCCGTCATCCGGAATTGATACGAGTCAAGTTTTGATCCATTGATTGCAGCTATATTGATATGCCTGCCGCCGACCTGTCAACTATTTCCAAGCGAATCCCCGGAAACGAATCGCTCCGCCAGTGGCGAAAGGCCGATGATTCTCTGAACCGCTTATCCTGCCGAAAAGGAGCCACCTTTTGCCAATTCTCGGCAATTTGTGAGACAAACGGCATCGGAAAACAATCATAACTATTTATAATATTTACGTTTTACCACTGAAATAAAATCAGGCACGGATAGTGCAGAGGCAGACGAAAGCAGTGCCGAATAACCGATACTATACCGGGATTGTTAAAAAAACATGAGCCTGGAATCGATGGATAACAGCGTGAAGCAAACCAGAGAAAAAAATGAGAGCCGGATAATCGAATTCAAAGGTACCTATCACCAGGGATCGGACGATAGGTCGATGGTCGTCCTGGTACAGTTTGACGGTGTGTTACTGCATGTCTGGCATCAATCTGATCCATTTTATCGCATCGTGTCATGCGATGTGTTTCAAATCGCGGGATCCCTCACCAAAAGAAGGCGCTGTATCAAACTCTCGAACGGGGATCGAATTCTCACCGATGACATCCCTGCGCTACGGGCCCTATCGCAGTGCCATGCCGGTGCAGACCCATCGAATGACTCCCCTTCCAAATCAGTATGGGTGGCGGCGACATTGGGCTTCATATCGCTGCTGGTGGCCGTCTGGTGGTTCTCCCTCCACACCGCCCAGTTTTGAAATCAATGTCTTACTGATATTCGCGGTCCGTTTTGCCCACGAGGCTCGACCGGATGTTTTTATGAATCTGAAGAAGCGTGTTGGTATCCCCCATGTGGGATTCAATCCATTCCACGGGCACGCCGTATTGATCAGCCAGGGCGTCGAGCGCCTCCTTCAGCGTACCGAATTGAATTCCGGGGTCGATCCAGTATCTCTTTTCACGGCGGGGGTCATAGAATTGCAGGTCGACCGCAATATTCAGGGGCGGCCATTGATCGTGCGGTGTGAAATTTTCCGGTCTTTCCGGTGCCCTTTCGCCGCCGGGAACCGGATCTTCCTCTGCCGCGCCCGGCACGCCGGGCGACGGATTGTCTTTCGGATCGATGAATCGCGTGTTTTCTGAATCCAACGCGGTCAGCAAGCGTGAATGAATCAGGCCCAAGTCATTTTCTTCCCCCATATTGGCTTCGACCCATTCGTTCGATTGGCCATAGATTCCGGCCAACGCCGAGACGGCATCTTTCAAGGCTTTGTGGCGGGAATTACGGCTTGCCCAATACTTTTGAGGCCGATGGGGATCGTAAAAGGTCAATTTCCTGTTTTTTTCAACGATGCCGCGATCGATGGCGATTGGCGCATCCGCCCTCCTGGACGGTGTTTCGATGTCCGATGGGGGCTCTTGCGGAATGGGGGTTACAGGTTTCGGCGCCGACGCCGTATTTCCAGCGGTCGCGGTGGCATTGGGCGGATTCGGACCAGGGCCGGGTTTGGTCCCGCTCTTTTCTATACGGGCCACAATCTCTTTGGCATACCGCACTTCAACGGTTTTCGTGCCGTGAAGAATAAAATGCACGTACTTTTCAGATTCCCAGACCCGCTCCGAGATCTCGATCGTTCCATCTTTCAAAACGATCCGATCACTGCCGACATCACCTGGGAACAGGGCCATCCAGCAGGCCGATATCAAAATGGATATACTTCGAAAATTGTCGGGCATGATCAAATCAATGGAATGGTAATTCGTCCCTAGTTCGTGGTTTGATTTCCAGTCTGAAAGTCAATCTCAACCCGTCGGTTCAGCCGCCTGCCTTCTGCCGTTTCGTTTGAAGCGACAGGATTCTCGGCGCCCATGGCAAAAATCTCGATATTTTCCGGTGGCGCACCTTTTCCCACAAGGTAGGATTTTACGACGCTGGCACGAAAACGCGATACGCTCTCATTATAGCCCGCAGAACCGCTTGCGTCGGTGTAACCGCGAACATGCACCACTTTATCGGGTTGCCGTACCAGGTAGTTGGCGATGCGGTCCAGGACGGCATAGGAACCGTCTTCAATCTCATTGGAATTGATCGTAAAATGAACCATAATCGTCTCGTCCATCAGGGGGAGGGGTTCGATCTCCCCAACACCGCTCGTCGGGTTTTCCTTAACTTTAACTTTAGGCGCTTGGCTTTCTTTGGCGGTCTGCCCCACGCTCGATTCGGCCACATTGCTTTTAGCTGGGGTGGCGGCAACGCCGTTGGCCGCAGATGACGATGGTTTCTCAGCCCCTGCCCCGCCAGCGGCCGTCATGTTTTCCATGCTCTGGCTCAACAACGCCTGCTCCTTTTCCAAGGTCGATCGGTATTGTTGCGGGGTGAGATCTTCGGCATCGTATTTTGGGCGTTCCTTGCTGGTAATCTGGGTGATTGCATATCCTCCAAGCAACACCAGCGCGATGACGATACACGAATAAAAAATCTTCCACAGAGGCGATCTTGCCGTCGCATTCGTCTCCCCTTCTTCGTCTTTTGGGGATGCCGGTGTATCCGTTATCTCTGCCATATCTGCCGGACCAGGAGGCGTCACATGTCCACCGGATTGTCTGGAGGCTGCATTGCCAATCGTTTTAGACTCGATCGTGTTCATGGTGGCGACCATCCCTTTGACACTCGATTTAATCGGAATGCGCAACTCCTGGGCGCACTCTTCAATGATTCGGGCATCGATTGTCTTGGCGTTGCGCGCATATCCGGTCAGTAGCGCGTGGTCGCAAAGAATATTGATCAGTCGGGGAATGCCTCCGGAAAATTGATAAATGCCATCTATCGCCGATGCATTAAAAATCTTCTGGGTCGTACCCGCGACACTTAAACGATGCTGAACATATTCACCGACCTCCTTCTTCTCGAGGGGGGTGATATGGTAACGCACCGTAATCCGCTGCGCCAGGGCCCTGTTCTGTGGCGCTGTGAGAATCGTATTGAATTCCTGCTGGCCGACAAAGAAGATATTGATCAGTTTACGGTCTTGCAGCTCGATATTGGAAAGCACGCGGATATCTTCCATGAGCCGATGATTTAATCGCTGGCTCTCATCAATGATCAACAGGACTTGCTTTTGGTCTGCATAGCTTTTGTGTAAAAAATCACGCAGGTGAAGTAAAAACGCACCCTTGCTGTCAAAGGTGCGATTCATTTTAAACCCGTCGGCGAGAATGTTGTAGAAGTCCATGCTCGTCAGGTCGGGGTCGGGCAAGGTGGCCACTGCCGTGTCCATGTCGAGCATTGAAATCAGGCGGTTGATGAGCAGTGTTTTGCCTGTGCCCACCTCACCGGTGAGAAGCAAAAAGCCCCGATTATCGAGAATCCCGTAACGAAGCGTCGCCAATGCTTCTTTGTGCTTTTCCCCCAACCACAAAAATTTTGGATCGGCAGTGATCTGAAATGGTTTGGTTTTAAGCTGATAATGGTCCAGGTACATGGCGAGTCCGTTTGTTTGGGTATTTAATCCTGATCCGATTTTTTGAAGATAATTCCCCGACTGTAATAAAGATAGATCATGATCCAGAAAACGATAAACAAAACGATATATGCGGTACGCTGTCGAACCAGCTTCTGGCGTTTTTTCTCGATCAGGTTCGCCGAGTTTTTCAGCTCTCGCTTGACCACTTCCAGTTCATCCATGAGGCTTTTGACGTCAGAATTTTCCGTATACCCCATCATACGTTTCAGCTGAGTTTCAAAACTTCGCACATTATAGGCATCAAACAACATGCGTTGCTTTTCGGTGAGACCCGATAAGTCGTGAATCTCCTTGGCCAACTCGATGGCATAAAATTTTCGAAATGGATTCTTTTCCGGCACCTCCCCGAGCTTGGCGAGTCTCTGGGCAATGCCGCCTTCCAGCTCCGCGTTGATCTGTTGAATCAGCAGTTCGCTGTTCTTGATTTCCGTGTTGTTTTTCAACAGATCTTCCCCGGAAAGGGATGAGATGAAAAAAATGAGTGCAATGGCCGTCGCACAGCTGGCCACGATTCTAAAAAGTACAAACACCTCACGTTTGACCAGAAAAATCATATCGCCTTCCTTTTTCAGAAACAGGCACGCTTTGCGTCATCTTGTTCAACAGTTGAATCGGTTAGGTCTAACCCACTTATTTTACAGGGCGGATTAATATTATGGGTGGTAACCCAATTTCTCTCGATTGTCAATAAAACCAACTGGGTACCAAGCCCAAAGGATATTTTCATCCGCTTGCTGAGATACCCGATCCAATTCCTGTCCCGCGGTTACCTGATCGTTCTTTCTTTTTTTATGGTTTCGTATGCGTTTTGAATTTCTCGGAACTTTTCATGAGCCAACTGAATAAATTCATCCGGCAATCCCTTGCTGGCGATTTTATCCGGATGATATTCCTGGACCAGTTTTCGATATCGCTGCTTAATCATGTCATCGCTGTCATCCGGCCGACAGCCGAGAACCTGGTAGGGTACGTCGCCGGTTCCGGCATAAGCAGCCCGTACCTGTTGATATCGCTGCTCGCTCATCCGGAATATGCGCACCGCACCGAGAATCAAGCTCTCCTCGGTGGCATTGAGAGCGCCGTCGGCCACGCTGACCCGCAATAGAATATCGACCATCATCTCGATAAGATGGGGTTGTCCTTGAAAATGATTGTAAAACTGAAGGGCAAAGTCGTTAAAGCTGGCGGGCGATTCGAGCGCCGTGCGAAAAATGTTCAGGGCAACCGACTTGGCTTCGGGAGACAGACGCAAATCTCTGACCGCAAAAGCTTCGATGGTATCCATCTCCTCCGGGCTCACCCGGCCGTCGGATTGCGTTAACTTAGCCAGCATTGAAAATGCGCCCACGAAAAAAGCGAGTTGAGATGCCTCCAGTCCGGAAAAGTGAGGTATCTGGTCCTCCTGCAAATCCCTGGTACTGCTATCGAAGGCGTGTCCGAAAACAGCGCCTGCAATAGCCCCCAACGGACCGCCCAAGGCGAAACCAATCGTACCCCCCAATAATTTGCCGACAATTCCCATATCGCACTCCGAGCCGATGTACGGCGTAAATTCAAAAAAATGTACCTACTGCCCCACCACAAATGGCCAATTTTCCCGATAACTGCGTTCTGCTCAAATTTTATCCTTAGAACATCAATTACATGCCTGCGGCAAAATTTTTCGCACGCCTTGATCTCAACCCAATTTGCCTGTTTGTGGACGGACACTACCTATCATACTTGACCGGCTTTGATAAAGCGCTAACCCGGGCGCCTCGCAACCGTTCCTTCGGCCAGGAATCTTTTTCCGGTCCGTGTCGCCAAGATCGATTCCCAAGGTGGATTGTTTCAATTTAGTCCTTGATAAACATTCAATTCATCGGTATTATTAGTAAATTATATTTATTACGACTCATTGTGGTTAACCTGTTTGAAAGGGAATTCGATGTTTACATGGTGGCAAAATTTAGATTCAGTCATTGTCTTCAACAGTTGGCTGCAATTGATTACCATGATCGGCGCCGCACTGACCACCATCAGCATCCTGCTGCTATGGATCAATGGCAATCGTATGTCCCGATATCTCATCGAACGGGAACAAAGCGCGAGTAAAAAGATCAAGGCCGTTGAAAAAGCGGCCGAAGAAATCCGCAAAGAACTTCTGGCAACCCAGCAGAACCAGGACATTGCCGATCAACGCAGGCGCCTGGCCGAAATGGATGCCGGCTCACTGCGCAAAGAGATGGAAAAAATTCGCAGCCGATATGCCTCGGCGGAAAGTGTCTTAAAAGACCGCATTGACGAACTGAAGGATATGAACATCACCAGCAGCGGCATAACGACCCAAAACATCGAGCCGGCAGCTCAAAAGGGCGCACTCGACAGTGAGCAGAAAAAAATGCTGGCCAAGCTGCTCAATTCCGGTCCCAAGGGAGAAATGGACATCATTTCGGTGTTGGAAGACCCCACCTCACACGAGACCGCCATTGAGCTGAAGGAACTGTTTGACAGCCATGGATGGTCCACCTCGGAAATCATCCAGAGCGCCTTTACCCATCCGCCGGAAGGTTTTGTACTGGTGATCCACAGCAAACAGACCGCTCCATCCTATGCCAAATTCCTTCAACGGAGTTTGACCACCATTGGCCTGCCCGTGTCTGCCCAGGTCAATACCAAATACCGTGAATGGTCCATTTCCCTTATCGTCGGCCAAATCGATCAATGACATCAGGACGCCTGAACACACAACCTTCGGCCATTCAAAACGACCGAACACATCGGTAAAATGAGACAGCAAACGACTCACATTCCATCAACGTCAAAAAGGCACGACGCCATCCAGCGGGTGCCGATGTGGGAGGACGAATGACACGCATCGTTCATACGGCCAAATATATAAAAGAACGCTATCGCAAATTCCAACTGATCGCATTTGCATGTGCGGTGGTCACCGTGGCGGCAGCGCTGCTGGCCGCATTCTCGGGGCTGCAGGTGAACAAGCTTCAAAAGGCCCAGGCCCAAAAGAGTGCCGATACGTCCCCAAACTCTGAAAAGGTCCTCAAGGTCTGGATGGAAAAGGAGATAGAGAGCCTCAAGGCGATACTCACAAAGACCCAAAGTGAACTGGCAAAAGAAAGAGAGGCCGCTGCCACCCAGCAGAAGACCATCGATGATTTGAAACGACAATTGGCGACCATCACCGCAAAGGCACGCGCTCTGGAAGCAGAATTGGAAAAGCCATCGCCGCCGAAAAGCGACACCGGCTCAAAGGGGATCCCCACACCCCCGACGGGCACACCGACGGCCCCTTTATCACAAGAACCCCGGCTAACGCCCGGCGCCGGCACATCGAACGACACGGAACCAAATACCATCCGGGAACCCGAAAGTCAGCCGACGGCTCAACCGCCGGCGCCACAACCTTCGCAGCCCGTCGCCCCAGCAAACGATACGCAATCGGCGCCTGCCCAAAAACCCGATGCAGCGACAACGCCACAACCTCAACCATCGCCCCTGCCCATTACGACGCAGACCTCCACTTCAGGCAATGCCGCAACCCCATCACCGCAGCCCGATAGCGGTGCACAAAGTCAAGGGGCCCTTACGCCTGCGGCCGTTCCCTCGGGCGAAAGCAATGCGGATCGATCCAAGACAATTTCTGAAGAGCCGTTGACGCCCGCCCAACAGCAATAACAGGCTTTATCTGCACTCTCGGTTTGCAGGAAGCATCTCACCAACAAAACAAGCCTCCCCGATTCACACCGCCAGGGAGGCCTGTTGTTTACTCGATATCTCTAAGTTGGTGTCCACCCAGAAATTGACCGTTTGTGGATGGACGGAAGACAAGGGGCGGTCGTCGGTGCCTATCCGCGCCACTCGGTATCATCCACCGTGGTTTTGAAGTCGGGCTTGACGATGTCTGGTGCTTCGAATTCTTCGGCAGCGGCCGCCTCTTCCGGCGTGGGTTTGCCGACAAAAACGAGACGGTGCCGCGGGCATTTTTCACATGCTTTCATCAAATCGGGCATGCATTCGGGTGTATAATGGTCATAATCGATCGTCGAAAGATTGTCTTTTATGGAAATCACCTGTGAAATTCGTGCACACGCCTTGCAGCCGATACAGCCGACATTGCAAACGGCCATGACATCCTTACCCTTGTCCTTGTTCGAGCATGTCACGGCCATGATTCTTTCGGACCGAAACGGCGTCATGGTGATGATGTTTCTCGGGCAGACCTTGGCACATGCACCGCAACCGATGCATTTGTCGTAGTCGACGACCGCCAGACCGTCCACAATATGAATTGCATCGTATTTGCAAGCACGCGTGCAATCACCGAAACCCAGGCAACCATAGGTGCATCCCTGAACGTCGGCCACAAGATTGGCCGCACGACAGCGTTGTTCACCCTCATATGCGGTACGTCCCAGCCGATCCTCCAGGTGGGCGCCGCAATGCACGACGGGGCGGAACGGCAGGGCTTCGCCGATCTCGACACCCATGATCGTGGCCACCTTGGCGGCACACGCCTCCCCGCCCACGGGACATTTATTGACCGGGGCATTGTCAGCAACCACCGCGACAGCGTAATCGCTGCACCCTAAAAATCCGCACCCACCGCAATTGGCACCGGGCAGCGCTTCGAGCACTGCCTCTACTTTGGGGTCGACTTCGACGGCAAACTTCCTGTTTGCCCATCCAAGCACGTAGGATACAATGAACGCCATTGCCAGCATGGTTCCAGCGGCAAGGCCTATAGTCACTTCAATCATGACGACCTTAAACTCCTATCTGCTCCCGTTCACATCAATCGGCGGTGGTGTGGTGTTGACAATCCGCACCCCTTTAGTCCATGGACCCTTATCGAAAGCTTGTTCTCGCGCCAAGCGTCAGCACTTTTTCTCCCCCGATCAATTCTGCCGCATCTCATCGATCCGACTTTGCACATTTCGATCCTGCGCAGATGCGTTCTGTTCCACCTGGGCGACTGGCTGGTCGAATGTAAGCACTTTGCGAAGCCCTGAGTTGACACCGGTAAACCCCATGAAGGCGAAGGCCAGGATACCTCCGACGACCAGTGTGATGGCCGCTCCCCTGAACGGTTTGGGGATATCACACAAATCGAGCTCTTCCCGAATGCCTGCCATCACGACAATGGCGATCGTAAAACCTACCCCGCCGAAAAATGCGAGAGACAAAGCGCGCCCCAGGTCCCAGGCATCGGCCGGGTTTTCGACGCCGCTCACGTGGCTCATGATGGTCAGACATGCAAACAGAATCGCACAATTGGTGGTAATCAAGGGCAGAAACACGCCGAACGATTTGTATAGCGAAGGGAAGAACTTACGCACATACATCTCCACGAACTGCACCGATGAGGCAATGACAAAAATGTAGATAATGTAGCTGAGAATCGTCAGATCGATCTTTTGAGCGGCTTCCGCGGTCATAAAAAATCCGCCGATATAGGCCGAAATCGGCGCCCCGGGAATAAGGACCAGGCTGGTGATGGTCCAACTGACAAAAGCCGCGATGCTCATGACGAAAGTGACGGCACATCCCATACCAAAGGCCATGTCCACGTTCCGGGAAACGCCGATGAACGGACAGATGCCGACAAAATAGTAGAAGATAAAGTTGTTGATGAGCGCGGCGCCGATGGCGATCAACATGATGTCTATGACATAGTTCATAGCGTGTATCCGTTTCTTCTCAAAATACTACCCAACCGATCTAATGATTCCCCTACTCGATGCTTTCAGCCTTTACTTTCGCGTTATTTGGCCCCTCGGCCTGAATACCAGTTCACAGCCCCGAGAAGCAGACCCAGCGTGATAAAAGCACCTGGCGGCAGGACCATGACGGCCCAGTCGGGCCAAGTGGCAGGAAGTACCCGAAAACCAAAAAACATACCGGTCCCCAATATTTCACGCACCCCGGCGACGCTGGCCAAAGCGAGACCGTAGCCCAGGGATTGGCCTGTCGCATCGGAAATGGCAGTAAAAACAGGCTGTTTCGATGCGCACACCTCACAACGACAGATGATCAGGCAGTTGACGATGATCAACGGGATATAAGGTCCCAGCGTCTTGCTCATTTGGTACATGTATGCGGCCAACATTCGATCCGCAATGGTGACAAACGTCGCGATGGTCAGGGTGAAGACGACGATGCGCAGGTGTGGCTTGAGCAGATTGCGAATCAGACTCGTCACCGTGTTGGCGCACAAGAGCACAAAGGCGACGGCTGCCGCCATGGTGATAGCTGCCTTCATGCTGTTGGTCACGGCCAGCGTCGGGCACAGCCCCAGCAATTGACGATACACAGGGTTCTCCGGCAGAATCCCCCGAATAAATCTTTCCAGTGGAGTAGGTTGATCAGCCAAAGCGTTATTCCTTTTGGGTTCGGCCGGCGTCCATTAACGGCTGCCGTAAATCATTGATAGTTTTATTGATGATGGCCACCACACTGTCCGAAGAGATGGTCGCCCCGGTCACGGCGTCAATTTCGTTCGCCGCCTTCGCGCCACCTTTGACTACCTTGAGTTGATCGCCAGTGGATTTGCCGGCAAATTGACCCCGCCAAACGACCTCGATGATTTTGTTACCCAGGCCGGGAGTCTCTTTCTGGTCGAGGATAAAGAGGCCGGTGATGGTTTCGATAGATGGATCCAACCCCATCAAAAGTTCGATTTTATCCGCGTAACCCTGACCGTCCACCTTCGTCACCCATCCGCCGAGACGACCGCCTTCGAATCTCGCCTCGAAAACACTGTAGAATTTTTGGATGCCGTTTTTTTCGACGACGATGGATCTTGGCGTAATCTTGAAGGCTTGGTTCGCTGCCGCCATTTTCTCTGCGGCCTCAGTGCCGAGCAGTAGTTCTGGGACCTTCTCTTTGGTTTCATTGAGCTTGTTTTCGATGATAACCGGGCCAAGCGCCGCTTGAACCGCTGCCAATGAGATACCGAAGATCAGGGCCAGGGAAATACACAGCCAGGCCTGTAGAATATAGTTGTTCTGAAACCGGTTTTTCATTTCCGCTGGATCTTTTTCTGTTTCCGCCATGTCTCTTTATCCTGAATCGGCTTCGCCGGAAATGGGCGCGTTAACGTTTAATATTCACCGAAGGTTCTTGGAATCGTCCATCTATTGATCAACGGCGTCACGGCATTCATCAATAACACGGCAAACATGACGCCTTCCGGGTAACCGCTCAGAAAACGCAGCAGCATCACCAATGCACCAATGCCGATTCCGAAAATGGCTTTTCCGCGGGGTGTTAAAGGGCTGGACACGGGGTCTGTGGCGATGAAAAAAGCGCCGAAAAGCAGTGCGCCGCCAAACAGGTGGTGTAGAATCAACCTTCCGCCATGACCGCCGACCAGATCGACGATGCCCGTAATCACCAGGACGGTGGCAATCATGCCCGCGGGAATTTCCCATGAAGCGGTCCGCCGGTAACACAGGTAAAGCCCTCCCAACAGGCAGGCCAATGCGCTGGTCTCGCCCAGGGAGCCGTTGGTCAACCCCAGAAACATATCGCCGATCGGCGTCAAGGCCCCGGCCTGTTTGAGTGCATTCATGGGTGTGGCCTGTGAGATGGCATCGACCCAACCGGCACCGCTCTCGTAGGCTGCAGCGCCCATGGCGCCGGCGAATGAGATCATGACAAAGGCACGGCCGACCATCGCCGGGTTAAAAATATTCATTCCCAACCCGCCGAAAATGATCTTCCCCAAGCCAATGGCGACGGCCGAAGCGATGACCGAGGCATACCAGGGTGCCGTGGCGGGCATGGAGAGTGCCAGAATAACACCGGTCACCGCAGCCGAAAAATCGTTCAGGGAAATCGATTTGCCACGCATGCGGACGAATAGATACTCCGCAGCCAGGCAGGTGGCAACGCACAGTCCCAAATGAATCAGTGCATACACCCGAAACATGTAAATGGCCATGGCCACCGCAGGCGTCAGCGCGATCAGCACATCGATCATCATTCTTCTGGTGGAGTTGGATGTACTGCCGATATGGGGTGAAGGGGACACGTTAATAGCCGGTGCCGCATCCTTCACACGATTTGTTTCCGTCAGATCAACTTTCGCATTCATCATGTTCGCCAATAGTAGAGTCCTGTCATGCCCTGTTTGGCAATCCACCGCAGTCCGGGCAAATCGAATGATATTATCTTGTGTTTCGTGTGGGCCCTTTTCCTTTTACTTCCTGCTTGCGACAACCATTGCCTTGCCCATTCGGATGAGCTGTACCAGTTTGATATGGGCCGGACAAACGTATGTACAACACCCACACTCAAAACACGCCATGATATTGTATTGGTGTGCCAGGGAGAGATTTCCGTGGCGGGAGGCCATAGCCAGTTTGGTAGGCACCAGTTGCATTGGACAGACGTCCACGCAACGGCCGCAGCGCACGCACGATGTTTCGTTTTCTTTCCGAACATCGTCATGGGTCAAAACGGTAATACCGCTTGTACCTTTTGTGACGGGCATGCTGAGGTTGGAAAAAGCAAATCCCATCATCGGACCGCCGGCAATGATGCGGGCGGCATC
This sequence comes from Desulfatitalea tepidiphila, assembly GCF_001293685.1. NCBI lineage: Bacteria > Pseudomonadati > Thermodesulfobacteriota > Desulfobacteria > Desulfobacterales > Desulfosarcinaceae > Desulfatitalea > Desulfatitalea tepidiphila. The sequence continues at coordinate 1,710,800 of NZ_BCAG01000003.1, forward strand.
CTTGGTCAAACCACCGCAGTAATCGATGGCATCCTGCATGCTCAAGCCGATGGGGACAAGAAGGTTTTTGGGATTGCTCACGCCCCGCCCTGTCACAGTGATCACCCGATGGGTCAAAGGCTTTTCCCTGATCACCCCCCTGGCGATGGCCGCCATGGTGCCCACATTGCTCATGGCCACCCCGACATCCGAGGGCAGACCCCCCAAAGGTACTTCCAGCCCCAGTACTGCTTTTATCAACTGCTTTTCACTGCCCTGCGGATACTTGGTTTTGAGTACCGCAATCTTGATGACCGTGCCTTCGGCTTCTTTTTTCAGCCGTTCGATGGCAGCGGGCTTATTGTCCTCGACACCAATGATAATCTCCCGTGCGGAAACGGCGCGGGCCCCATGCAGTGCTCCGGCGATGATCGCACCCGGCGCCTCCAACATGACCCGATAATCGTTGGTCAAGTAAGGCTCGCATTCGCACCCGTTGATCATGAGGGTATCGATCATTTTGGTGTCGTCGGGTCTGACTTTGACATGTGTCGGAAAAGCCGCCCCACCCAAACCCACGATGCCGGCTTCATGAATCGCTTTGGAAATGGTCGAAGGGTAGTAGATTGCGGGACAGTCCTTGGGCCAAGGCCCGCCCAGCACGTCCTCATACAACGCCTGCCCGGACAACTGCTCTCCCTCGGCTTTAATATATATGGCCGGTAAGTGCCGCCCGTTGGGCAGCGTGCACACACCGGTATTTTCGACGACACCATTAATCGGGCTGTGCAGGTTGGTAGAGATGAATGCTTCCCCCACACCGATCGCTTCACCCGCCACGACCTGTTTTTTGGGCTGGACGATGGACTTTGAGGGTACGCCGATGTTCTGCAGCAGGGGCAAAACGACCCTTTTCGGAGTTGGAACAACCTCTATGGCCGCATCGCGCGATAGCGATTTGTTGTCAGGAGGGTGAATTCCGTGCGAAAAACTGCCTTTACCTGGTAGGTCCTTGCTTTGTAACAATTCCATATGATCACAACGCCATCCTCTGAGTATCTTACCAATGGTGCCGCACTGATGGCCCGGCTTCAAAAAACCAGGGTTTATATTACGAAAACCGAGGAGTCGTCAAGGCAAAATCGAAGCTGGAAAAACCTGAACTGGCAGGGGTGGTTCGGCATTTGGATAGACAACATAACGAGGCGGCACCTCCGGGTGAATCGGTGCGCCGATTCGGCGAATATAGAACGTTGCGGCGCACCTGTTCAGCTGCGCCCAAGGCGAATCAGCTCAGCACCCAGACGGTGAGGTGTTGTGCCTGCTGAAAAATCTTTTCTCCGACACGCCGAGAAACAAAGTCCTGATAAACGCTGAGTCCCCTTCTTCCGATCACGATCGTGTCATATCCATCATGGTTGGCCTTCTCAACGATTCGGGTCGACAGATCCTGCGGGGCGTCGATCATTTCAAAACTGATCTGATTGAAAGACAAGCCCGCATCCACCAGGCACTCCTTGGCCTTGTTGATCATCGGCTCGATGTGCTTGCGCGCGTTATCTTCCTCGGCGGGCGATCGCTTACCCTGAATGACATGATAGAAAGCGATCTTGCAGTCCGATGCGCCGATCAAGGCGCTCATGGACCTTACCGCCCGCATGACCTCCTTGGATCCGTCGAATGAAACCAATATACGGTTCTGACGCACCGCGCCGCCGACGATGATCATCGGAATGCCTTGAATTTTCTTGAGCAGCTTATTGGGAACGCTTCCGAGAAGCATGTCTTTAATCTTGCTCTCGCCCTTTCTCCCGAGCACGACGGCATGATAGCCTTCATGAGATTCCCGAAAGATATCGTTGACTATTCCCAGGTTCTTGGCCTGGATTTTCTTTGAAATGGAATCCGGATCAAAACCCGCTTCGGTCAATATGGATTGGGCTTTTTCCATTGCGGCATTGATGCGCTTGTGCTGGGCAGCGATACAGGCCCTGATGTTGCCGCCGCTGAACCTGAAATCCATATCATGCTCGACTTGCCAAAAGGAGCTGGTCATCCGGGTCTCGATATGAAACAAAACGACTTCCGTGTACTTCGCGGGCATGAGGTTTGCCACATATTTGACTGCTTCCAGCGCTAAATCAGATCCATCAAATGCAATGAGAATTCTCAACCCTCGCCTGCTGTCGTCCCTTTCCTCCATCCGATCCTCCTTGATGAGATTCGTTGAAGCTTGCGTCGGCATCGTCCTTTGTTAATTTTAAAAATATTATAAGGTTGTTCGACCATTATTGACAACAAAAAACGGACGCAACGAGGGACCCGCAAAAAGGAAACACCAAAAGCCTGCAATATAGATCAGAAATTGACCTCTTCGATGAAAGAGAGGATACAGCTGTTCACCAATTCCGGCTGTTCATGGATCACCCAGTGGGTGCCGTCAGGTATACGTTTGACCTCCAATCGCTCCACATACAACCCTAATCCTTCAAGGTTTCCAGGCAACAGGGCCTCGTCCAGTTCACCCCAGATCACCAGTGTCGGCACGCGAACTTCAAACATGGCACGAGGCGCCTCCGCGATTTGTCGTATGATCACCGTTTCCGCTTCAGTGGTTGGAGGATGCAGCGGTGAAATGCGATAGTAGTTCAGACCACCCGTCAAGGCACCCGGCTGCGACCAGGCTGACACATAGTCTTGCATCAGCGCATCGGAGGGGCGCCACCGGGATTGACCTTTCGTCAGTGCATCTTTCAAGTACTGATAATCATTTCTTGACAGGATCTCTTCTGAATCCGGTGACCGAAACAGATTCATGTAGGCGCTGGCATTCTGCTGGGCGGGATTTTCCAAAAGCTCGCGCGCAAAAACTCCTGGATGGGGCGAATTGATGATGACGAGCTTTTCGACCATCTCCGGATAGCGGTTGGCAAAAGCCCAGGCGACCCCTCCCCCCCAATCATGTGCGACCAATATCATCTCCTTTTTGCCAAAATGGTAAACGAGGTTGCGGATATCCTCGACAAGCAACTTGACATGATACTGTTGGGGCAGAGACGGTTTGTCGGAAAGATTGAATCCCCTCAAGTCCGGTGCCACTGCCTGGTATTTGGTGCAGAAGGTGGTTAACTGATGTTCCCAGGCGGCCCAGAATTCGGGAAAACCATGCAGAAAAAGGATGAGTTTTCCTTGTCCCTTGGCGGCATAATGGATTTTGATGTCTTTGGAAACGGCATAGCCATGATCGAATGTATCTTTCATGCTGGGCATTGTCCTCCTCCTTGAGATCTTAGGGGTGGTGGCAAAAATTCGGATCGATTTTCTCCGGTTTCGGCATCATTGACAATAGCACTTTTTTTGAGCGAACGCTCGCTTTTTCTAATTGACAGTTCACCGGCACTTTCTCTATGATAAAAACTTCCATATTGTCTGCTTGGATCCATCATCCAGTGGTGGCAGGATCCGGCACAACTGCATAAAGGAGAGATCATGGGTGAATTGGACGCATTGTTATCGCCGTTTCGCATCAAAAGCATGACCGTACCCAATCGTGCGGTCCTCCCCCCCATGGGCACCGGACTGGCCAACCCAGACGGAACGGTCAGCGATGCCCTCCTGGCCTACATGAAGCGCCAGGCCCAAGGTGGCGTGGGCCTGTTGATTTCCGAAATAACAGGCATCGCGCCCAATGGTGTGGTGCTCAAAAAACAACTCGCCGCCTGGGATGACGCATTTCTTCCCGGGTTGAAGCAATTGGCCGCCGTTATGCACTCAGGTGGGGGCAAGGCGGCCATGCAACTGCACCATAGCGGACGCGAGAGCGCCTACATGCTGAAAAAGGGCATGGCCATCGGTCCGTCTCCCCTGCCCAGTTTGATCTATGGACAGCCCCCCCGGGAGATGACACTTCAAGACATTGACGAAATTGTGGCCGCATATGGTTCTGCAGCCGCCAGGGCCAAGGCCGCCGGCTTTGACGCCGTAGAGATTCACGGCGCACATGGATACCTGATCACTCAGTTTCTTTCCGCTATTTCCAATCAACGGTCCGATGAATTTGGCGGTGATTTCAAGAGCCGCGCACGGTTCCTTTTCGAGGTGGTCCGTTCGGTGAGAAAAAGCGTGGGCGATGATTTTCCCGTTCTGCTTCGAATCTCGGCCGAAGAGTATATCAAAAACGGATACACGGTGGATGACGTTCTCACCATTCTTCCCGATTTGATCGGCAGCGGAGTGGATATCGTCCATGCGTCCGTGGGCACCCATGGCAGTCCGGCAGGCATCACCAGCGCGCCCCCGGAGTTCGATGTGGGATTCAATGTGTGGCGTGCCGAAAAAATCAAAAAAGCCGGCCCGATTCCCGTCATTGCGGTCGGCCGCTTCAACGATCCGCGCCTGGCCAACGACGTGATTGCCCGGGGAGAGGCCGACATGGTGGCATTCGGCCGCCAGGCGCTGTGCGATCCCGATTATCTGTTAAAGGCCAGACAAGGGCGGTACGAGGATATCCGCCGTTGCATCGCATGCAACCAGGGGTGCATCGAAAGAGAGATGTTCGAAGGCAAATCGGTCCGTTGTGCCATCAATCCGGAAACCGGTATGGAGATCGACTGTCCGACGGGTCCGGTGGCCAATCCGCGTAAGGTTTGGATCGTTGGGTCCGGGCCGGCCGGCCTGACGGCCGCAGTCGAAGCCAAACGTCTCGGACATGACGTCACCGTTTTTGAAAAAGAGGCGCACACCGGTGGCAACATCCGTTACGCTTGCAAGGCGCCGCACAAGGAAATCTATCTGGACTGGATTGAATTTTTGGCGAAACAGGCAAAGGACGCCGGGGTTAGGATACAAACGAAGTCCCCGGTAACCGAAGCCATGCTGATCGAAAATCGTCCCGATGCGGTCATCGTTGCGACCGGAGGGGAAAAAATCGTTCCTCGAATCGATGGCATGGATCAGCCCCATGTGTTCGATGCCTGGCAAATCCTCGGGGAAACCGTCAAACCCGCAAAAGCTATCCTCGTGGTGGGCGGTGGGTTGATCGGCATGGAGACCGCATGTTTTGCCGCTGCCCGCGGAAGTGACGTCACCCTCATCGAACAGCTCCCCTCCTCCCCGGTGCCGAAATTTACTTCCCATGGATACAGCTTGCATAAGTACCTGCGCCAAGCCGGCGCACTGTTGCGTTTCGGTTGCGCGCTTAAAAGCATCAACCCCGATGGCGTCATCATAGAATGTGACGGCCGGGAAGAGAGGCTTTCGAGCTTTGATCAGGTCGTCATCGCAGTGGGCATGAAACCCCGAAACGAGCTGAAAACATTCCTGACAGAAAATCACATTCGCCATGTTGTGGTCGGAGATGCCTTGAAGGTCAGAAGAATCATGGAGGCGACCGAAGAAGGCGCCAGGGCTGCCTGGGAACTATAGCCGCAGCCTGCTATCCAGCACATCGCAGCACAACCGGGCGGGCCATGCGGCCAGCCCGGTTGATATTCCTTCCCGCCATCTCAAAAATCGGATGTTGTTTCTATATCGAGGCACCGACAAAGATAGGGGGCCGATTCAGGTCGTTGCCACCTCATGGATGACCGTTCTCAGGATGGCCATCTCATTAATCGAGGCCCTCCCGAATTCAATTCCGAGCCCATCGGCGTCCCTTCGGACAATTTGTCCCCTGATTTGACATCCCTTGCCCAGGCTCTGGCTGTAAAAGGATATCTGGATATCCTTGCCCACGGAAAAGGGACCCTTGGTCGCCAGATAGGCACCACTCAGGCTTATGTTCCAGATCTCACCCTGGTGGGTCCATTCATCATAGACGAAAGAGGCCGGCAAGGCGCATCTGAATCTTCTGTACCTTCGCTTCTCATTTTTCTTTTCAGGACTTTCATCCTTGATTCGACCGCTTTCGAGCAGCAGGCTCATCAAGGGAGCCTCGATGCGCCTGGGCCGCTCGGGCAGACGATATTCGAAGATGATCAACGGGTTTTCCATACCAAGGATTTCAAAGGCGCCCTCCTTGCCGCAATGTTCCCCTATTTCGGCATCGATCAACTCGCCCCGGCGGCAGTAAAGATAGCCTTTCCTGCCCCCCGACAACACTTCGATGGTGCAGGTCTTGTCCTCGAGTTCGATCATTTGAAGAAATGCAGGGATGCTGATGCCGCGCAATTGACCGCCGCTCTCGATGTCGAACTCGGTCAACAGCATGTCGAGCAGCAAATTGACATCCACCGGCAATTCGAACTGGACCTTGTATTCAAAGGCCTTGAACAAATTTGCGATCTTGGATTTCCGTTCCGCCATCACGATGAGCTTGGTCGCCTTGTGTTGCCGCAACCCTTGATCGAGAAGATCCACCTCCTTGGTGGTGATTTTGGTCCCGGCGATCACGATGTCGACCTGGATCCTCTCCAGCAGGTCGATGGCCTCCAATACCGTCCCGGCTGCGATGACTTTGAAGAAGCCTCCGGCACCGCCGAGCAACTTGATCACATTTTCGCGGACATTGGGCCGTTCTTCAATGTAAAGGAGAATCTTCATGTGTGCTTCCACCAAAAAGTCGATATTTTAGTGCTTTTCAGCGCTACACGTCCTGCCCCGCGCGAAACCCCTGGTGAATGGCGTCGATGGCCTGAGCCACCCGGCGGGCATCACCGACGCTGACACAATCGATTCCCTTCTTGGTGACGACGTCGGCCAAGGCGTTGACCGACTTGGAGCCAATGGCCAGCACCACGCTATCGGCGGCCACCATCTGTCTGCCTTCGGGCCCCTCGATCAGGATGCCTTCGGGCGTGATTTCAACCGCCTTGGTCACGGTCAATTTTTTCAAACCCGTTCGATCCATCTCCTGAAACATGCACCACTTGGTCGATCGCCCGATATCCTTTCCAATCTTATCGAGCATTTCGATCAACAAGATCTCTTTCGTGCCCTTAATCGCCAACTCATAAAGGGTTTGCGGGTCCTCTGCACGATTCACCAGAAGAAACTTGACGGCATCGCCCGACAAGGTTCCCTTTTCGGCGAGAAATAATGCGGTTTCCACGCCCACAGCACCGCCGCCGACCACCACCACCCGACGGCCGACATAGACCTTGTTCTGCAGGACGTCCCAGGCCTGAACCACATTGGGTAGGTTGGCCCCCGGTATGGCCGGCTGGATAGGCTCGGCACCCGTGGCCACGATCACGGCATCCGGTCGTTCGGCGTCGATGAGAGCTTCGTCGACCTCCTTCCCGAGGCGCACCGTCACCGGACTTACCGCCACCTGCCGGGCCAGATCTTTCGCCAATTCGCCGAATTCATCGCGTCCCGGAGGCGCCGCTGCGAGATAAAGCTGGCCACCCAGCCGGTTGCTGCGCTCGTAGAGAGTCACCTGGTGACCGCGTTCTGCGGCGGCCAGGGCCGCACTCATGCCGGCAGGGCCGCCACCGACAACCATGATCTTGCGCGGCGTTTTGACCAGGACAGGGCGCGTCTCGGCCTCCCGACCGGCCCTGGGGTTGCACAGGCACTCTACGGGCTTGAGTTTGAACAGATTATCGAAGCATCCCTGGGCGCAGGCGATGCAATGAATGATCTGGTCCTCTTTTCCAGTGCGCGATTTTTCCGGCAGGTAGGGATCCGCAATCAGGCTGCGCCCCATGGCGACCATGTCACACATGCCATCGCCGATCATGTCCCTTGCCGTATAGGGATCGTTGATGCGATGGCTGGCGATGACCGGCACCGACACCCGCTCCTTGATCCCCCTGGCCAAGTATCCGAAGACGCCCCTGGGTACTTCGGTGATGATTTGCGGGACACGCGCCTCGTGCCATCCAACGTTGATACATAGCGCGTCGACACCGGCGTTCTCCACCAGTGCCTGGGCATAGGCCTGCAATTCCAGCCGCCCCTGCCCTTTCGGCATGAAATCGTTACCATTCATCCGGACGATCACCGGAAAATCATCTCCCACTTCGCGGCGAATGGCCTGCATCACCTCCAGACCGAAGCGCATCCGGTTCTCCAGATCCCCGCCATATCGATCGTCGCGGGTATTGGTCAGCGGCGAAAGAAATTCACTGATCAGATAACCGGTGCCGCTGAGGATCTCCACGCCGTCATATCCGGCCTTTTTGACGCGCAGTGCGGCCTGGGCGAAGTGATCGATGACCTGCTCGATCTCTTCAAGCGTCAAGGCCCTGGGCGTCTCCCGGGTCATTCGCGATGCAATGGCCGATGGCGCCACCGGTTGCTTGCCATCCAAGAAGAAAGAAGAATTGTACCGCCCGGCGTGGTTGATCTGGACGGCCGCCCGGGCGCCGTTCTCCCTGATGGCCGACGCGAGCCGGGCGAGACCGGGTATGAATTCATCTTTGTGGGCGCCGATGTTTTGAGTATTGCCGGAGAGCTCATCCACCGTGGCATAGCCGACGACAATCATGCCGGCACCGCCCTTTGCCCGCTCGGCATAAAAATCGACCAACTGGTCGGTCACTTCGAAATTCACGGCCATATTCATGTGCATGGCCGGCATATAAATCCTGTTCTTGACTTCCAGATGGTTGATGACAATCGGCTCAAATAACGGATCCCGCATATCTTCCCCCTTTTTTACCTCATGGCTGGCATTGGAAATGGGTACCGCTTACCCGGTTCGTTTGTATGCCAAATAATTGGAAATCTAAGCTACTGTCAAGTCATTTGCCAAAACAAGCGCGTCTCCGTGCGGCGACCGCCGGCACGGCATCCGATCATCGATCGATGGGTCTACTTCTGCAGCGACGCAATGGTCTCGTCGACGACCGTCAATACAGGCTTCAGGGTTTCCAGTTTCATTCGCTGGATAATGTCGCGTGGTTTGTTCAATGATTTGGCGAAGGCGACCGCCTCTCCGATCAATGTCTCCAAGGTGCAGACGCGCGTGATGATTTGCCGTTCCGCGCACTCCTGGGCCGTCAAACGTCTTGCGCAATACTGCATCTCTTCCAGCAAGGGGACGGGCATCACCTTTTTCGATATGGCCATGAATACCGGTCCCAGAGTCATCCCCAAGTCCACCTCGGGCAGCGATATCCAGCCGCGATCGGCCCGCATGAATCGAAAGTCATGGGAAAAGGCCAGAAATGCGCCGCCGGCGAAAGCGTGGCCGTTGATGGCGGCAACGGTTGGCATCGGCATGGTGAGCAGGCGTTTGAACAACTTGTACATGTTGCAAAGAAAACGATTCATGGACGTTTCGCCCCCGGTTTGAACCTCCGGCAACAGCCAGTCCAGATCGATGCCATTGCACCAGATCTTGGGGTGTGCGCTGGTGACGACCAGGGCATTGGCGCCGCTGTGATCGACAATGTCATCCAATACTTCGCCGAACGCCTGGATCGAAGCGAGATTAAAGCGGTTTTCACCGTTGTTCATGGTCAATACGGCTACGTTGTCATCCATTCGGTACGCGTACATTGTGCTGTGTTCTCCTTTCTTCAGAAGCATTGCGTGCAGAGATGTATTCACTTGAATATTCCATGAGATCCGGGAAGAAAAACAGGAAATCCCTTTCCAGATCTTTGTAACTGGCTAGTATTTCCGTGACTGCCCCCAAAAAACGGTCACCGCGCGTGAGACGTCCGGCAACGCGATCGAGTACAATGGCGATCTTTTCTATATGGCGGTATCCCCCGAGCCAATCGTAAGCCACCATCCGCTTTAACAGCGGTTGAATCACCTCCGTGGATCGACCTTGTTCCGATGCTAATTGACCATACACCCTTTGACAAAAACCGGCCAAGGGTTCCTCGCTGTACCGGTGCCAATGGCGCGCCAGAAAATGATCATAGCAGACATCGATGATCACGCCCGCAAATCGCCGGCGCTGGGGACTGATCCGGGACCGACTGGCACGGGTCACTGCATGGGAATCGGAATAAGCGTCTATTTTTCGATGGAAAGCGATCCCATGTCTGATATCCGGCTCAAATCCCTCTATGGCCCTGCCTTTGACAATGTCTCCCAGCAATTGACCGCTCAGGGAGTCGTTGTTCCTGTCGGCCAGAAACAGGTGGGCTAGAAAATTCACATCGATTATCCTTAGGGCGAAACCGCAGTCATCTGTCGTGCCGCCATTTTCTCTCCTGCGTTTCCACATTGTGGAACCCGGGGCCGTGCGCGATACAGGCCCGGTTCCCAGGGAATTTAGATCTTATGGTGCTTGTATTGCAACCCTTTTCGGCGCATGAAACTGCTTTTGACGTTTAACGCCACAGCCGCTTTGCCGCAAAAGCTGTAATATGTTATGAAGATGGAGAGATCGATTGATGATCGATTGATGATCTGTGCAACCCAGCATCGCGAGGCATGCCATGAAATCCCATAAAATTCATCCCATCGTCATGGGAACAAAACAATTCGACAAGAGCATGATGACCCACCAATATGGCGCCGGAACCCCCTATACGATACCGATCTACAGTTGGTATATCGAGGGCCCGGACCAAATCGTTCTGGTGGATACCGGTGAGATGAATCCCATTCAATCCGAAGATCGCCAGAAGGCCATCAACGGGCGCATCTACACCTTCGAAGAGGGCCTTTCCCGGTGGGGCCTCACGCCCGACGATGTCGACATCGTCATCCACACCCACCTGCATAACGACCATTGCGAAAACGATTATAAATGCAGCCGTGCCAAATTTTACGTTCACGAACTGGAATTGCATCAAATCCACAATCCGCACCCCTTGGATTTCCGTTACCTCGAGGACTACATCCTGGATGTGGAGGAAAAGGGTCAGATGATCACCGTCGATGACGGCACCCAGATCTGCCCGGGAATTCGCGTCCTGCATACCCCGGCGCACACCCCCGGCGGCCTCTCCGTGGAAATCGAGACGGCACAGGGCAAAGCGGTGATTACCGGTTTCTGCATCATCGACGAAAATCTCAATCCGCCCAAGGAGATCAGGGCGATGGAAATGGAGGTCATCCCTCCGGGAACCCACGTCAATGCATACGACGCCTATGATATCCTCATGGATGTCAAGGCCAACGCGGACGTGCTGATTCCCTTGCACGAACCGCGTTTTGCAGCCATCGACACCATCGGATAACAGGGCCGGCCTCTGTCCGAATCGGCACTCCCCTTCTTCACCACCCCTACAGCAAGGAGATCTGCTTCATGAGATCCATCAGAGAGGTGCTGGAATCAAAAAACATCGCTATTTTCGGCGCGTCCCGGGAAGCCGCCAAGCCTGGTTCGCTGCTGATCGCCACCCTTCAGCAGAACGGCTTCAAAGGACGCATCGCCGGCATCAATCCCAAGGGAGGCGATTTCCAGGGCGTTGCGTTTTATCGCACCATCGAAGAGGTCCCCTTTGACGTGGACCTGGTTTCAATGATCATTCCACCTGCGGCGGTGCCCGAAGCACTCCGGTCCTGCGCCCGGAAAGGCGTCAAAGGCGTGGTGATTTCCTCGGAGGGGTTTTCAGAATCCGGTGATGCCGGCCGTGCCATCCAGGAAGAAATCCGGACCATCCTGCGCGAAGCCGATATGCGCGGATTTGGTCCCAACACCCTGGGCCTGGTGAATACCGAAACAGGGATGACGACCTCCTATTTCGCCAACCGGAACATGCTGACTCCCGGGTCCGTGGGATTTGCCGCCCAGTCGGGCATCTTCGTGGGGGCCTTGCTCATGCATATGAGCGCATTTCCAGTCTACCGAATTTCCAAGGGTCTGGGATTGGGAAACAAAGTGGATGTGGATGAAAGCGACGCCTTGGAATATCTCGCCGATGACGAGCAAACCCGAATCATAGGAATGTACCTGGAAGATATTCACGACGGTCAGCGCTTTTTCGAAGTGGCCCGCAATGCGGTCAGGCGCAAGCCCGTGATCCTGGTCAAGGGTGGAAGAAGTGAGGCGGGGGGCATGGCCACCGCGTCCCACACGGCCAGCATGGCCGTAAACGATGTGGTTCTCGATGGAGTCCTTCGTCAGGCCGGCATTTTGCGGGCAAAGACGATAGACCAAATGCTTTCCATGATCATGGGCTTCCAATGGTCGCCTCTCCCTCTGGGCAACCGGATCGCCCTGGTCACCTTCAGCGGTGCGCAGGCCATCATGTCCATTGACCGTGCTTCTGAAGTCGGTCTTGAACTGGCGCGTTTCAGTCCACAAACCCTGGATCGGATAGGCAAGGTGATATCCACGATGCCGAAACGGAAAAACCCCGTGGATACCTACCCGGACATGAACATCCACGGTTTCGAGAAAACATCGCTCACCATTCTGGAAGCCCTCTTTGAAGACGACGGTGTGGACGGCATTTTCTTTATCTCCTTTGCCTCCTATGGCGCGGACACGCTTCGGCCGCTGGCGCAGATGATCAGGGAAAAGGCCAATAAACCCGTCTTTGTTTCGCTGTTGGGAGATCCCGGGCAGGAGGATCTTTGCCGATCATTTCTCATGGAACAGGAAATTCCCTTCTTCAATTACCCCGAAACAGGCATCGAGGTATTCGCCCGCATGTGGCGGTACGCCCAGCACTTAAGAGGGTGTAAATGACGCGGGCAACGAGCGCTGTATGAAGATAACATTTGGCGCACAAGGGAGTTGTCGGGCAACTCGGCCACCTGTGGATGAGCAACAGCGAGTCGTCGTACGACCCCCTAATCCATATAGAAACCGCAAAAACGGAGAGGCTGTAACCTTTAAGGTTACAGCCTCTTGGTTTCATTTGGTGCCGCAGGGGAGATTACTTTAGACCACGTAACCTGTTGTATTTATTATTGTGGAATCTGAGTGGGTGCATGTTTTTTGCCTCTACTTGCAACCTATATGCACCCTTTTTACTCATTTTGCATAGCTCGAGAGACGCCATAAATATTGGCCGAGCGGTTCCGCGAAAATCAGTCCTTAACTCACCCTATATAGCCAATTTCATAGCAATTGCCATCTCACCTACACTGCCCTGCTCAGAACCTGAAACACCATCGCCTTTCTTGATCCTCGGAGTGCGGGAAAGCGATCTTGAGATCGCAGGTGCTTGGCCCCCTTATGATCCAGTTAATCGCCTTTATTTCCGGTAGGTTGGCGAGTGTGGCCCTATGGGGCGGGCGTCTTTCGATCAATTTCACTCGTTATCCTCACCAATGAGTAACCCCTCCTATGGTGAGTAGGAAGGTTGCAGTCTTATTGCCTCACCGCCCTTGCCAGCGCATCCCAAGCTTTAAGGGTGTATGCATGAGTGAAAGCGGCACTGGCCACGGGATGGGAGGATAGCTTAATCACGACCATCTCGGCCGCCGGGTTGATGTGAATCATCTGGCCATGGATGCCTGCTGCCTCAAAGGCGCCATCGGCGTTGTGCAGGATCCACCACTGGCTTCGATAGCTGTAACCCGGTCGAAAGCCCATGCCAGAGGCCTTGAATTTTTCGCGATCACCGCCTTTGCGCAGATCGTCGATCACTGCCTGATCAAAAATACGCTTGCCGTTGAATTCACCGCCACGTCGCACCATTTCACCGAAGCGCGCCAGATCGCGTGCGGTCGCGCACAAGCCGGCGCCTTGCAGGGGGGTGCCCGCCTTATCGATCATCACATATGCATCCGCTTCCATCCCCAATATCTGCCAGATCTGTTCAGACATCAAATCGGCCCAGTGTTCACCCGTGACGCGCGAGATGATCCAGCCCAGCACCTCGGAGTGGACCGTACGGTACACAAAGCCCGCACCGTGCTCGCCCTCTTTATGTAGGGTTTGCAAAAAGCTGTAGATGGTCGATGGACCAGCGTAATTGGGCGGCGGCGGCAGCATGCCCGCGGCAAAGGCGTAGCCGAAAATTTCAGTTGTCGGATCGGTATAGACCTCCCTGAAGCGGACCGCACCGGTCATATCCATCACTTGTCGTACGGTCATGTCGCCCCACGCGCTGTTTGCCAGTTCCGGCACATAACGAGGAACCGTGGCATTGTCATCAAGCCGGCCTTCATGGACCAGTTGCGCGGCCATCAGGCCGGTGACCGATTTTGTCATCGAAAAGAGCAGGTGAGGATTTGTGTCCGCGCCCTCGTTGTGGTAGCGCTCATAGATCAGTTTCCCCTTATGCATTACGATCAACGCATCGGTATAGGTATCGGTCATCCACTTGCCAACGGTGGTGGGCTGGCCCTTATCGTCCTCAAATGCAAAATTGGTCAAATCCCTTTCGGCGACCGGCAAGGGCGATACGGCGGTGTCGCCGCGGCGGATGTTGCGGGTGGGAACCAGCTCCCGTGTGTGCTGGAGGGTCCATCGCAACTGGGGATACTTGTTCTTGTTCTGATTGGTTATGATTTTGTCATCGGCGGGCGGGAATCCTGTCATGTACTTTAAATCGTCGAGCCGCACACTTTCCGGGGGCGGGAGCTGTTGGGCATGAAGGGTGGCGATGGACAGCATGCTAAAACTTAATGATAGTAACAACAGCGCACTAAAAAAACCTTTGTTTGGTTTCATACCTCTGATCTCCTTTGCGAGCAGGTTGTAAAGGGTGGTCTTGAAGATTTTCGATGGGGCGGGTCTGAATACTACTTAGTAACTAATGCTGGATATTTCCAGAGATTGTCAATCGGATTTTTGGCAAGAGGAATGAGGGCGGGAACACACTCGAGCTCTACCGGGGCCTTCCTTTCGCACAGAATTCAGTGGGAGTCCTCAGTGCGAATCTGCTGGATCCGCCGATTCATGTACCTGATCCCGAGGGGCAGCCCGAAACCATGAGGAACCGGTACCACCTCACAAACGGGCCTCACCGCGCCGGCTCTGATGTATCTGTTTCAGCTAAGTTGTAGCTCTTACCAGTGAAAGCGGGGGAAACCAATCCCTGTTTCCCCCATTTTTGCACACAACAAACCTCTGTGGTAATGACTATTTGTGGTAATGACTATTTAATGATCGACTCGCCGCTGACCTTGCTAAGGATTTCGTAGTTGCCGTCCTTGACCTGAATGAGGTATTCGTCAAGCACGATCTGGTTGTTTTCGTCAAAGTAGATTTCTCTTCCCTGCACGCTTTTGTATCGAATTTTGGTCAAGGCTTCTCGCACATCCGCTGGAGCCGAGCTGCCGGCCATCTCAATGGCCTGGCCGATAATTTTCAGGGTTTCATAGCCACTCATCGCGAATTTGTCAGGGTATTGGTTGTTGACTTTGTAATATTCATCGACAAACTTCTTGTTCTCGGGAGTGTCGATGATATGCACATACCTGGTGGGCCCGACCAATCCGTTGGAGTTATCGCCGGTCAGCTTCATGAAGTCCGGATTGAAATATGCGCTGGTCGGGTCCATGAGCCGGGCTTCCTTGGTCATGCCGATCTCAGCCATTTGGTTGGTCGCCACTGAATGTTCCGCAGTATTAGCAATCAACGCAACACCGTCAGGCTTTTTTGCCCTGATCTTGGTCAACAGGGTGTAATAATCCGTTGCGCCCTGGGGGTGGTACTCGACAGCGACCACTTCACCACCCTCTTTTTTTACGAGGGATCCCAAAGATTCAACGCCGCCCCTACCGTAGTCGTCATTTCGGGCAAGAAAAGCCCAGCGTTTGATACCCAACGAATTGACGGCATCCTTGACGAAGGCGCGTGCCATCATGTCGGAGTTATCGCAGTTGCGGAAAATCCATATGTTGCCCTGCTGGGTGATCGGTGGTGCGATGGAAATGGGTGTGATCTGAGGAACCTCATTGCGTTTTGCCACCTCTGCGTCAGCCAGGGTGGAAGTGCTGCAAAAATCACCTATCACTGAAGAGACCTTGTCGCGGGTCATCAATTTTTCGACGGCCGTGACGGACATCCGCGGGTTACAAGTGCTATCCTCCCGGACCAGTTCAATCTGCCGCATTTCATTCTTAACCTTGATGCCCCCACTGGCGTTGATCTGATCCGCCGCGAGCTGAATGCCGCTAAAAGTACGCTGTCCATCGGCCCCCACCGGGCCGGAAAATGGGAGTACCACGCCAATTTTAACCGGCTCTGCTGCCCAGGCTGAAACAGCCAGAAGAACCACACACGCAACAATCAATACTTTTTTCATCGACCTACCTCCTCTTTTATTTTGGCACTTTCCTTTTTAAAGACAAACGCCCCACCAGATTATCCATCCAGCACCGGGCAGTCCGCGAGGCTATGATGCGCGATTATGAGGTTCAGAGGTTCTGCGACATCTCCATAATTCGTCGACTGAGCGGCGTAAGGGGAACAATGTTTGCGTCACGCAGATCAATCTGCCAAGATAAAACCCTTCGATCGCACCCAATTTCCTCGTACTCGTAGGTCACCCGGTAGATGGCCGCTTCGACTTTTTGTGCCTGCCAACCGTAGATCTCGATGCCCCGACTCGACTGTGGTTTCCACTGGCGCATGTTCAACTCGATCAGGCTTCCAATCGTTTCAGCGCCACCGGATGCCTCCCCAAACTGGCAGACGAGCCGACAGGCCAGGGCTTGCGCATCTTCCTCGATGACGTTCTTGTCACCGGCCGTCGCTGGAAAAATGCTGAAAAGCATCATCCAGCATCCCAGCAGTCTATATGCCCAGGTATGCCTGCCGAACATGCTCATTGTCCATCAATTCCTCAGAGAAGCCGGATAGCTGTATCTCACCGTTTTCGATCACATAAGCACGGGTAGAATTCTCCAAAGCCATATAGGCATTCTGCTCCACCAGCAAGATGGAGATCCCCTGCTCGTTGATCGCCTTGATCATACTGAAAATAGATTCGACCAGGATGGGCGCCAGCCCCATGGAGGGTTCATCGAGCATCAGAAGCTTGGGGCTGGCCATCAGAGCCCGGCCGATGGCCAGCATCTGCTGCTCACCGCCGGATAAGCTTCCTGCGAATTGGCGTTTGCGTTCGGCCAGGCGCGGAAATCGCTCATAGACATAGGCCAAGAGCTCCTTCTTGCGTTCATGATTGGCAAGAGATGTGGCGCCCATGTTTAGATTCTCTTCGACCGTCATGCTTGGAAAAACCTGACGTCCTTCCGGACAATGGGCAATTCCTTTTTGAACAACCTTGTGGGGCGGCGTACCGGTGATCCGGCTTCCCTCCCAGAAGATATCCCCTTTCCCGGTTTTTACGATCCCCTGTATCGCCCTGAGGGTCGTCGATTTCCCAGCTCCATTTGCACCGATGAGCGCCACAATTTCCCCTGGTTCGACACCCAACGAGACACCCCGCAGGGCAGGCACGTGGTCATAGGCAACGTGGATATCCTTAAGCTCCAGCACGGCTCTGTCTCCCGAGATAGACTTCTACCACCTTTTGATTGTTGCGGATCTCTTCAGGGCGCCCTTCGGCGATGAGTTCCCCATAATTTAAGACAAATACCCGTTCCGAGATGTTCATCACCAGCCGCATGTTGTGTTCGACCAGGCCCACGGTAATTCCTGTCTCTTTGATTCTGCGAATGGTTTCCATCATGCGCATGGATTCCGTGGGATTCATTCCTGCCGCAGGTTCGTCCATCAGAAGCAGCTTGGGTTTTGCCGCCAGGGCGATGGCGATATTGAGCAGCTTTTGTTCCCCATAGGGCAGGTTCTGTGTAATTGAGTCTTTCCGATCGGCCATCCCGATGAACTCGAGAATTTCGAGAGCGATTTCGAGCTTCTTTTTCCGCTGCTCCCGGGCAAAACGGTTCGACAAAAACGCCCCTAACAAGCCTGTGCGGTCATGGAGATGATGACCGATCATCACGGCCTCGACCACGGTGAGATCGCGGAAAATCTTGGTTTGTTGAAATGTGCGAACCAATCCGAGCCGGGCGATTTCTGGCGTGGCCATCGCGGTGATATCCGCACCGGCAAACCTGACAGAACCTGAATCGGAAGGCTCCACTCCGGTGATGATATTGAAGAGGGTGGTCTTTCCAGCACCGTTTGGGCCAATGATGCTGACAATTTCATGTTCTTTTATCGACAGCGTGATCTCTCGGTTGGCACTCAGGCCGCCGAATGACTTCGATATGTTGTCAATGCTCAAAAAAGCCATAGTTGCTCTCAACCCGCATGGTTATTTTGTTGCGTCCGAGGCTGTTTCAAATGGTCGAATATCCCGATTACCCCCTTTGGCATGAAAACGACCACCAGCATCAGCATCAATCCGTACAAGACAAATTGCAGGTCTCCTGTAAAACGCAGGGCCTCGGGCAGGGTCGTCAGGAGTATGGCGCCGACGAGTGGTCCGAGAATCGTACCGCGGCCGCCGATAATCACCATGGTAGCGATATAAATCGATTCACCCAGGTGAAACGAATCCGGACTGATAAACAGCGTATAGTGGGAATAGAGACTTCCAGCAGCACCGGCCATGGCCGTGCTGATCACAAAGGCCAGCATTCGGTACTTGCGTGGTTTGACGCCGATGGAGGCCGCCAGCAGGGGATCCTCCCGGGTGGCAATAAAAGCCTGGCCGTATTTGTAACCGATGAGATTGCGCGTCAAAAGCAGGACGACGGACATTACGGCAACGGTCAGGTAGTAAAATGGGATTTTATCCTGAAACGAGATCGTGATGCCGAAAAGGTCGAAGGCCCCTGGCGAAGGGATACCCGACAGGCCCATCGGTCCTCGGGTCAGATCGACCATGTTAATGATCAGCAAGATGACGATCCCTTGAAAACCCAGTGTAGCAATGGCGAAGTAATGGCCGCTGAGTCTCAGGGCGGGGATGCCAATCAAAAACCCCATCAACCCCGTAAAGATGATTGCCAGGGGAAATGCGAGCACAAAAGGCAGGCTCAGCTTGGTCATGAGAAGCGCCGAGGTATAGGCCCCGATGCCGTAAAAAGCGCCGTGACTTAAGGAGAGCTCTCCCAGATAGCCAACAATGATACCCAGACTGACGGCCAGAATAATATTGATGCCCGCAGCGATCATTATGTGTTGATAAAAGGGCTCGCTGAATACCACGGGCAACAAGAGCACCGCAACGAACAGGGCCGCTGTTATTCCGCTTTTATGCACTGACATTCCCCTTCGTCCCGAATATTCCAGTGGGTTTGGTGAGCAGCACGATGATCATGATCGAAAAACCGATGATATCCAAGAATTCCGCCGGCATCACGGCACCAGCTAGGGTCTCCACCAGGCCGAGGCCCAGCCCGGTAACAATGGAGCCCTTGATGCTACCCATACCGCCGACGATCACGACGATGAATGCCTTGACGATGATGTGAATTCCCATGGTGGGCTCGGTGACAAACATCGCACCGACGAGAGCGCCGGCGATTCCCGCAAGCATGGATCCAATCAGAAATGTTAAGGAAAAGATGCGATCGGTGTTAACCCCGACGATTTTTGCGGCTTGGAAATTCTGGGCAGTGGCCCGCATCTGATTACCCAAAGAGGTGTACTTGATAAAGTAGCCCAGAGCCCCAACCAGGATAGCTGCAACGAGGACAACGAGTATTCGGTGCGTCGTGATGTAAACGTTTCCAAGATGCAGCACCTGTTTCATGAAAGGTGACGGAATCTGCCTGAGGTCCGGCCCGAAAACAAAATTGATTCCGTATAGCAAAAAGCTGGAGAGCCCGACGGTGACCAACACATAATTGATTGGGTGTGGGTTGCGCTTTCTTAAGGAACGAATGAGAATTTTTTCCGTGGCTAACCCAAAGACTGAAATGATTACGGCTGTCGCCACGATAGCTGGCAGATACGGAATTCCGAGTTTAACGACGCACATAAGCGCAATGAACGCACCGAGCATGTAAAACTCACCGTGGGCGAAGTTGACGACGTCCACGATGCCGAAGATGAGGGTCAAACCGAGGGCCACCATGACGTAAATGCTTCCGAGTACGATCCCGTTGGCGATGAGCTGGGGGATGAATTCAACCATACTTAGCCCTCCTGCGTGACAGTCCCGTACAGTTCCGGGCGGCGATCCATGAAAAGATCGATCTCGTACGCCTTCGGTTTTCTTACAAAGTGTTTTGCTTTTGAAATCGACAGGTCCAAATCGGCGCTGACGGTCTCCTCGTTGCCCTCTGGTAGACTGGCAATGATCTGACCATCGGGATCGATGATCATCGACTTTCCGATAAACCTGGATCCTTGCTCCAGCCCGACCCTATTGGACGAGACGATCCATACATGGTTTTCCGCAGCCCGCGCCGCCACCAAAAGAGTCGGTATAACCATGGCTCCTACAGGCCAGTTGCTCAGCCCAATCAGAAGATCAGCCCCCTGCAGGGACATGCTTCGCGCCACCTCTGGAAATCGGCACTCGTAGCAGATGATCATCCCGACCCGCCCAAAAGCAGTCTGAAATATTGGCAGCTCAGATCCTGGCGTGACGAATCGATCCACGCCGAGATACGGCAGATGACTTTTCCGGTAGACGCGAAGATTACCTTCCGGTGTGGCAAGCACGGCCGTATTTCTTAACGCCGCGCCTTTCTTTTCGAGGATGCCAACAGCGAGGCTGCGGCCCATATCCCGTGCAACGGAGAGCAAGCTATCGGTGAACGCTCCGGGAACAACCTCCGCATGGGGCATCGCATCCTCCAGGCTGTTAAAACAATACCCGGAATTGGCACATTCAGGAAACACCAACAGATCGGCCGGCGTGTTTTGGGCATAGGCAAGAATACGTTCCTTGTTCAGGTGCGTCTGGCCTAATTGGATATCCATCTGAACGGCTGCCGCCTTTACCATGTGAACACCTCCTTTGGCAGCTCATACGCGGCTGTAACATCACCATTTACCAACTGGCAAATACGGGCATTGCCGGTGAGGGAGGCCACCATGTAGGCTTCTTTTTTAGTGAACCCATTTCGGATGACCAAGGCTTCAACCGCTCTACCGAGTGCTGATCGAGCGGCTTGCAGGAACTCGGATGCAGATGCCAGAAAAACTGTCTTTCTAGGGGTAACGATGACTGGTCCGTCTATGAGGACTCCGGGATGCAAATTGAGCGTGACCGTGACTTCGGCGTCTATCTCCACGCCAGTGCCACTGACCTCGCCTTCTCCCATGGCCGCGTGGACGTCTCCAAAAGAAATGTTGGCACCTGGGATCAATGCCGGCAGCCAGAGCGTATTGCCCGGTGCCACGTCCACACAGTCCATGTTCCCGCCGTGGCGTCCCGGAAGGCGGGTCGTAATCTCCTCCGGGGTACCCACCCCGATAATTCCGACCATCGGTCGGAGAGGAATTTTGTGGTCGTCAGCCAGGCAAAACCCTTCCGATGTCACTTCTATGCGTTTGGCGTAATAAGGGCCTTCGGTGTCAATATTTAGAATTCCCAATCCAGGCCGAACCCATGCATATCCGGCCTCCGCAAAATCGATCTTTTCAATATGAATTGAGACGGCATCTCCTGGTTGGGCACCTTCCATCGCCACAGGGCCAGTCACCGGAAGAAGACGAGAGCGGTCCACCGGTGTGTTCAGGTCCGGCCGGATTTGGCCATTTGAGGCATCGCGGGTCTCCACTGTGAGCCTGGTCCCAGACCGGATGGAAAGGACCGGCGCGACGACATCAGCAAAGCAATAATGGGTATGATCCTCAATTCTTGAAAGCTGCATCTTTTACAACACCATAACCGCAATAGGATGAGATCTCGGAAACGGCTTTTCTGAGACGCTCTCCAAGTTCTTTTACTCTCTGGTCCGTCATCTTGACATGCAGCGAGGCAATCGCAACACCGGCCGAGGGGTATCCTGTCCTGTCCAGGATGCAGGCACCCAGTGCCGAAACCCCCTCGTCTACCTCCTGGTTGCTGAAGGAATAACCTTTTTGCCGGATTGCGTTGCGTTCCATTCGGATCTGGCTGGCGGACTTGATGGTGTAAGGCGTCAACTCGACCGGTGAAAGGTCTTTTAGAGATGTTTCGAATTCATTGTCCGGAAGTTGGGCCAGAATCGCTTTGGCGGCGGCCCCCACATGCAAGGGAAGACGCCTGCCCACATCGCAGTAAAAGCTGATGCGAGCTTCACCGTATATTCTGTCCACGAAAATGACCTCTTTATGGCTATCGTCCACTACTGCAACGGTAATGTCTTCGCCAATTGCCAAAGCGAGTTCCTGGAGGATATCATGGGAAAGTATTCGAATGCTTTGCTCGTTCTGGAATTTACGGGCGAGTGCACACCGAATGATGTAAGCGGATTTGAGGACAGCTGTCTCCTGGTGTTGTTCGACGTCTTGTATCATATGCTGTTACCTAGTATCTATATTTGAAATGTGTCAAGTTTCAAATGCCGTATCTGTTCTTTTCTGGTACAAAGTTTAGACACTTATGAATACCGGTAGCCCCGTCTGAACCCATATCAGAATCAGGCACGATGAACTGCCTGCAGGAGAAAAGAAGGCCCCGTGAAAAATCACTTTGCCACCCACCGTCCCCTTTTAATGAGCACCAGCTGGATGATCACCGCCGACCACCCGCTTGCCGTCCAGGCCGGTGCGGCCGTATTGGAAGCCGGAGGGAATGCCGTGGATGCGGCCATTGCCGCTAACCTGGTGATGACCACGGTTCGGCCGCACATGTGTGGCATCGGCGGCGACCTGTTCATGCTGATCTACAACGCTTCTGATGAGCGCCTGGATGCTCTGAACGCCTCGGGGCGCTCACCGGCCCGGGCAACGCTGAAGGCCTATCAGGATATGGGCTACAACAGCGTGCCCGAGACCGGGATTCACACCTGCACCGTACCAGGCGCTCTTGCCGGCTGGCAGGCAGCCTTGGAAAGACATGGCACTCTCGGCCTGGATACCCTGCTGGCCAGGGCCCTGCCCTATGCCCGGGATGGTTTTCCGGTGTACCCGGAGCTGATCCGCTGCATAAAAGAAAAGAGAGAGATCCTGCTGGCCGACGGGGCAGCGGGAGAAACTTTCCTGCCGGGCGGTCGCGTTCCGCAGGTCGGCCAATTGCTGGTTCAGCCCAGGCTGGCTCAATCATATCAAGTGCTGATGGAACATGGACCGGACGCTTTTTACAAAGGCCCTCTGGGAGAAGCTTTGGTGGCCCGTTCGGACGCCTTGGGCGGCTTTTTCAGCATGGACGATCTGGCCCACCACACGGTGGAGTGGACGGCACCGATCGCCAGCGACTACCGCGGGTTCACCATCGCCACGGCCCCACCCAATTCCCAGGGCATCGCCTTGCTGATGCAGGCCAAAATGCTGGTCCATCAGGATTTGACAGCCTTTAGCGTCGACTCTGCGGAATTGGTCCACTTGATGGTCGAGGCGAAAAAACTGGCCTTTGCCGACCGAGACGCCTGCGTGTGCGATCCTGCCTTTAGCCGGATCCCGATTGAAGCAATGCTGTCGAAAACCCAAGCCAAAGAACGCATCAGCCTGATCGATCCCGACCGGGCGCACGCTGGCTATGCCACCCGGGATTTTGCGCGCGGCGGAGATGATACCGTCTATGTCACCGCGGTGGATGGCGATGGCAATGCCGTAACCCTGATCCAGTCGCTTTACGAGGCTTTCGGTTCATGCCTGATGGTGCCTCAGACAGGCATGGTGCTGCAGAACCGGGCCAGAGGGTTCACCCTTGAAGAATCTCATCCCAATGTGCTGGCGCCTGATAAGCGGCCCTACCACACATTGCATCCGGTCATGATTCTCAAGGAAGATCAGCCTGCGATCTTGCTCGGGACCCCCGGCGCCGATGGCCAGACCCAAACCAACATGCAGCTGATCGTCGATCTGATCGATTACGGCGCCGATGCGCAGCAGGCCAACGAGGCGCCGCGATGGCGATCCAATCCGGACGGCTCACTGATGATAGAGTGCCGTTTCCCGGATGAAACCATCGCCAGGCTCAAAGCAAGGGGGCATGACGTAAGGGTTGTGGACGCCTATTCGGAAATGATGGGATCATCGCAGATCATCGTGATCGACCACGCGAACGGAGTCCTCAAGGCGGGTGCCGACCCACGCCGGCAGGCGTATGCCATCGGTAAGTAGTAAAACCGAACATATGGCTTAACCGAAAAAATTAGCAACCTCCTCGTTGAACCGATCGGCGAATTCCATGAAAAAGCAGTGGCGCCCCTTTGGAAAAACGGACAGCTGCGCATGGGGAAGCAGATCTTTGAGGATGAAAGAGTTCTCCGGCGGAACCAGAGGGTCGTCGTCGCCCGTCATAACCAAGGTGGGGTGGATAATGCGGCCGATGCGTGCCACCGTATCGTGGTTCCGGCAAGCCTCATACTGTCTTAAAAAAGCATCGGCGGGCTGGTAATACCGCATGGATATTTCACAAAATTGCGCAATCGCCGCCGGGTTTCCGGCAACGTATTCATCGGAAAAGTAAATGTCCATGTCCTTTTTGAGGATCTCTTCGGGCGTCAGGTTCTGATTGGCCGTAAATTTTTCCATTCTGTCGGCACTCATCAATATTGCCTTTTCACCGCCGCAACTGGTGCATCCTAACACGAGGTCCTTCACCTTTTGTGGATAATTGATCGCAAGTTCCTGTGCGATGTATCCCCCCATAGAGACCCCCAGCACATGGGCGCGCTCGATGTGCAATGCCTCCATTAACGCCGCCGTATCATCAGCAAACAGCCCGATGGTATAGTCCATGGCCGGCTTTTCGGAGCGCCCGGCCCCCCGGTTGTCGAATACAACCACCCTGAAGTGCTTCTCCAGCGTCGGGATCTGAGGGTACCACCACTCGATATTGCGGCGCAAACCCATGATCATCAGCAGGGGATCGCCTTGTCCGTGGATTTCATAGTAGATATCGCAGTCATTGACTTTTATTGTGGGCATCCTGGTCTTCCTTTCTGAAGTCTGAAAGAATCCCTTCTTTTATATCCCAAACAAGGCAAACAAACATGGTGGACCGATTGAAACACCATCTAATTCAAAATCGATGAGTAAGGCAACTGTAGCCCTTGATCAACGAACGTCTGCGTGCACCGGCCTTAGCGTCCACCCGGCCTATAATGCTACGCAACATATGCCGACGATGCAGGATAAAACACCTGCTACAGTGGTGCCGCCGGGCCTTTCTTTAAGAAATATGATCGAGAAAGGCAATACAAGCATGGGAGCCGTGGTGGTCACCAGAACTGTCTTGGCCGCACCGATCATTTGAATGGCGGTGACATAGCCAACCGCCGCCACGCCATAGGTCAACACCCCGGCCACGACAACCATCGCCAGGGTTCTGGGTTCATGTTTGGGGGGTCTTATAACGGTGCCTAGTCGCCGACTGCACATCAGCAAGGTCAGCACGGTTGCGGCCACCGGGATCCTGATGCCTGCGGCGACGATGGCGTCCATCGCAACGGTGCCGATCTTTATAGAGATGGTCGCGGCCGTCCATGCCGTGGCTGCGGCCAGGGCAAACGCCACGCCGTGGGGTCCTCCTGTTTGAGTGGGTATAGGATCCGGTGTACGTTTGTCCTTGGCGGCTATCAAGTAGATACCGCAAACCACCAGCACGGCGCCGGCAGCAGTCAGCCAGGTGAAGGCTTCCCCCAGGACGACCACGGCGACGATCGTGGCCATGATGGGAAAAGAGCACTGGGCGATGGTAAAAGCCTTTGATGCATCGATCAAAGATAGGCTCTTCATGTACAAGGTGTCTCCGACCGCCATGGCAATTACACCCGATGACGCGACCAGTAGAAACGGAACTAGTGGGGTATCGATGAGCGCGCCGGCCCGGCCCGAGATCCCGATAATCATCAGCAAGAGCAGGGAACCCACCCACAACCGAATGGTGTTAAGCGTGAAGATATCGATTTTGGCAACGATCATCTTGATTATGATGGTGCTGGTGGCCCAGGCCAGGGCGGTAATCAAGGCGATGCCAACACCCAATAGGTCATTAATACCAGTTGCGGGCAACGACAGTTCCTTCCCCTTGATGAATGCGCATGTATGATCTCAAGCCGATGTTGCGGTGACCTCCCGTATAATGCCTTCAAGGTGCCTGGCCCAATGCGAATACGCCGCAGGACCCGGGTGAAATCCATCGGCGGCCATGAAAGCCGGTTCCGGAGGAAAGCCGGGAGACACCACTCGGCAGGCGGGACGACCAGCCAAATGCTGTTCCAATGCAAAGTTCAAACGCCTGGCGCGCTCGCCCAGGTACCATCTCAATGGCTGCGGCAGCGCTGGAAACAGATGCATCGGCGGGATGCTGGACAGCAGGATGTGCCGGCAATCGAGTTGACTTGTCGCAATATCGATAAGCTTTTCATGGCGGGAGATCCAATTTTTCACGGGGGTTCCCCGGGTGACGTCGTTGACACCCACGGACGCTACGAGGACATCCACCTTTTTGGGCGTCGCCGCCTCGAGAAGGGCCACCACATCCTTTATGGTGCGGCCAGTCTGGGCATCCAGCTTCCAGGTGACCCTGAAATTCCCGCCGAGAAAATAAACGAGTTGACCCGACAAGGCCTGGCGCTGACACCCTGCCCCCACACCCGAGGCCGCCGAGTCGCCGATGATCAACAGACGCAGGTCCCGTCCGGAGCCGAAAATGCCAGAGCGATCACCCGACGGCTCGGGAAGTCTGGGGGTCACCCGGCGCACATGAATTGCCTGAGCGAGCAGCACGGGCATCATAAAGATTGCAAAAGCGTTTCCATAGCCCCGCATCATCGCATTGCCTCTGGTATCTCGAACTGCTTATGTTTAGATAGTCTTAGCATCCGACTGGGTTCCTCGAGGTTGCAACCGATTGGATTGGCTTAGCAAACTCAAGGCCGGCAAGAAGCGATTGGTGGATCTTCCTCTCTTCTTGCCTGAAGAGATGGCCGAATACTGCCATCAGGGTGCCGGGAGAGGGCCGGGGTGATCTGGAGGCGGCGCCGGGCGGGGGGTCGGGGCGGGGTTGCGCATGCACCAAACCCAGGCGAAAATCCCCCTATATTCCCCTATAAGAAAGAGCGACCCCAGTAACTTTCTGAAATCGCTCTTTATATTAGCGTTTGGTGCCGAAGGGGAGACTCGAACTCCCACCGCCGTACGGCGACTAGACCCTGAACCTAGCGCGTCTACCAGTTCCGCCACTTCGGCTGCTGCTGGCAACCATCAAGAAGGTTGCTTTCGTGCAGAGGATGCATTACATATATGGATTCGATTTGGGTGTCAAGATCTAAAATCGTGCATATTGGATGAACATAATGGAAATTGTATCTCGTTTGGAGGCGATCCAGGAGCCGTTCCACAATGCCGTCATCACCATCGGAAACTTTGACGGTGTTCACATCGGGCACCAGGCGCTGTTCCACACGGTAGTGGAAAAAGCGCACCATATCGGCGGCAAGGCGATTGCCATGACGTTTGATCCGCATCCCATGAAAGTGCTCGCTCCAAAACGGCAACCGCCGAAGATCACCCTGGCCGAACAAAAGGCCGAATTGATCGCCAAGACCGGAATGGATGTGATGATCAGTATTCCGTTCACCAAATCATTTGCTTCGATTCCGGCCCGGAGTTTTGTCGAAGACGTACTGTTTAAAAAGGTCGGCATGCGCGCCATCGTCGTCGGCAAAGATTACTCGTTCGGACGCGACCGCGAAGGCAACTTGGAGATGCTCCGCGCCATGTCCGAGGAACTCGGGTTTGAAGTGATCGTTGTGGATTGGATCCAGGGCAATGGCAAGAGAGATCGCATCAGCAGCACGCAGATCCGCAAGTTGGTGATGGCAGGGAAAATGGAAGAAGCCAGGCGAATGCTGGGCCGGTACTATCAAATACGCGGCATCGTGGCCGGGGGCCGCAACCGGGGCGGTCGGCTGTTGGGTTTCCCTACTGCCAACCTCAACCTCCAGGATGAGTTGTGCCCAAAACAGGGCATCTATGCCGTGACCGTCGAGCACGATGGAAAGAGCTACCAGGGAGTGGCCAACATCGGTTACAGTCCCACCTTTGACGATCGTCTCTTTACCATAGAGGTCCATATTATGGATTTTAACCAAGACATCTACAGTGACCGCATACGTGTCAACTTCATTCAACGTTTGCGCGACGAAATCAAATTTGAAAGCATCGATGCCCTTGCGGCGCAAATCAAAAAAGATGTGGATCATGCGCGCAGTATTCTGGCCAGCCTGCTATAACAAAAATCGCCGCTTGGATTTTTCTGACGACCAGAGGGACGCCCGAACAGTTCATGGTGCGTGTCGCTGTTATCTATATTTTTAAAGGAGCTCTTTAAGTGAGCACGCTTGAAATCATCACCTATCCCCACGAGCTTTTGAAAAGCGCCGCCCAGCCGGTCGAACAGATCGATGGCAAACTTCAATCCCTCATCGACAAAATGGCCGAAACCATGTACGAGGCGCCGGGGATTGGCCTGGCCGCCGTACAGGTCAATGTGGACCAGAGCCTTTTGATCTACGACCTCGCGCCCAGGGAAGAACGACGGGATTTACAGGTCTTGATCAATCCTAGAATCATCGAACGTGAAGGGGACATCATTTCCGAAAACGAAGGTTGCCTGAGTGTCCCGGACTTCAGGGCCGATGTGAAACGTTCGGGCCGTATTCTGGTCGAGGGCTTTGATCGGGAGGGCAAACCGCTTCGTTTCGAATCCGAGGGCATGCTGGCCATCGTATTGCAGCATGAAATCGACCACCTGAATGGAACCCTTTTTATCGATCGCATCAGCAAGCTGAAACGTCAACTCTACACCCGGCGTATCCAGAAAATGATCAAACATCAGAATCAATGACGCCTTCTCCCGTTATCGTCTTTATGGGCACCCCGGATTTTTCGGTGCCGTGCCTGTTGGCGCTGCATGAAGCGGGTCACGCGCTGCCATTGGTCGTCACCCAACCCGATCGTCCCAAGGGACGCGGCCGCAGCCTTGCCCCTCCACCCGTAAAAATGGCAGCCGAAGGTATAGGCCTTGCCGTCGAACAACCCGTTACGGTGCGCGATGAGGGGTTTATTGAGAGGATCAGGGCTGTGGCACCCGATTTCCTGGTGGTTGTGGCCTTCGGTCAGATCCTTCCGAAAGCTCTCTTGGATATCCCCCGCAGGGGCGCCGTCAACGTACACGCATCCCTGCTGCCCAAATACCGGGGGCCGGCCCCTATTCAGTGGGCAATGATCCGGGGGGAGACTGAAACCGGCGTCACGACCATGTTGATGGACATCGGCGTGGACACCGGGGACATTCTGCTCCAGAGATCCACGATCATCGGGCCGGAAGATACGGCCGACAGCATGCATACGCGTCTTTCGCACATGGGTTCTCGATTGTTGGTCGAGACCATACACGGCATGTGGCAAGGCACCTTGTATCCCCGCGCCCAACCGGCCGTCGGTGCGACGTATGCACCGATGTTAAAAAAAGATGACGGGCGCATCGATTGGCGTGGACAGCCCGGAAAAATTGACATATTCATCCGTGCCATGACCCCGTGGCCTGGCGCCTTTTGCTTTCTCGGGGAACGACGCCTGAAGGTCATCAGCGCCCGTCCGCTGCCCGGTGTCACCCACCAGGAAGCACCCGGAACGATCATTCCCGGTTTCCCGGAC
The DNA here is from genome assembly GCF_001293685.1 of Desulfatitalea tepidiphila. Lineage (NCBI taxonomy): Bacteria > Pseudomonadati > Thermodesulfobacteriota > Desulfobacteria > Desulfobacterales > Desulfosarcinaceae > Desulfatitalea > Desulfatitalea tepidiphila. The sequence goes on from NZ_BCAG01000003.1 coordinate 1,740,279, forward strand.
GAATTGCGAGTGGCATGCGAGGACGGCGCCGTATTGATAACCGAACTTCAGGGCGCTTCAGGAAAGCGCCTGCGAACCGCGGATTTCCTGCGCGGCCATCCCATTGCACCGGGTACACGGCTCACATGAATGCCGTCGCCTGCCACGGACCCACCTTATGAAGAATGCCCGCCAGGTTGCCCTCGATATTCTCGATCGTCTTCAACGAGGGGATCAACCACTGGACTATTGGCTGGAGAAGGCCGAACCGCAGATCGCTGAATTGAAGCGTCAAGATCGGGCCCTCGTCCATGCCCTGGTCTATGGTACCATGCGATGGAAAGGTCGATTGGATTTCATCATCGATCAACTGGCCCAAAAAACTGCCAAAATCGATCCCCTTGTGCGCACCATTCTTGAAATGGCGCTGTTTCAGATGAACCATCTGGATCGTGTACCTGATTCGGCCGTTGTTCATACAGCCGTCGACCTCGCCAAAACCAACGGGCGGAAATGGGCGGCCGGCTTTGTCAACGGCCTGCTGCGACGTTCTACCGCAGCGCCCGACCCGATCCGGTGGCCTGGAGAAAAAGCAGCTCCCCACGAAGCCTTGAGCATCGAAATAGCATTGCCGGCCTGGCTGACCCGGCGCTGGACCGAACGCTATGGACTGGACCAGACCCACCTGCTGGGCAGCGCGATCAACACCATTCCCCGGGTTACCCTTCGTACCAACACGCTCAAGACCGATCGTTCGGATTTGATGCGACGCATCGAAGCCGAAGCCCAAACAGTCACGGCCACCCGATACAGCCCGGAGGGGATCCAAATTGCATCCTTGACCCGTCCCCTCAGCCAGTGGCCGGCGTATCGGGACGGCTGGTTTCAGGTGCAGGACGAGGCGGCTCAGTTGATTTCCCACCTGCTCGCCCCCGTGCCCGGCGAGACGGTCTGGGATGCATGTGCCGGTCTGGGCACGAAAACCGCTCATGTCGCGCAACTGATGAACAACCAGGGCGTGATTGTGGCTTCCGATGTCCATCCGCATCGACTGGCGCACTTAAAGGCTGACATGCAGCGTCTCGGGGTCGCCATCGTCACCCCGCGTGTCATGGACCTGACCGGAATATCAGGCGGCGCCGCACTGCCCGAATTCGACCGCATTCTAGTCGATGCGCCCTGCTCGGGTCTGGGCGTGCTGCAAAAAAATCCGGACGGCAAATGGCGCGTCTCCGAAGCGGATATTTCACGATCGGCCCAACGCCAAAAGGCCATTCTCGAACGGGTCGCCCCCCACCTGCGGCCAGGCGGCCGTCTGGTTTATGCAGTCTGCAGTTTCGAGCCCGAGGAAAATGAAGGCGTTATCGAAGCTTTTTTGCAAAAACACCCTGAGTTTGCTATAGATAATCCAAAAATCGCCGGCACGGCGAAGGCCAACCGGTTCATCACGCCGCAAGGATATTTCAAAACCCTGCCCCACCTCGAGGGAATGGATGGTTTCTTCGCGGCGTTGTTGATCAAAGCCCCCTGATGCGGCACAACCGGCCATCCGTGGGACCGAGGGGATTCGGCGCACAAAAACTGAACAATTGCCGTTAATAAACAGACCAAAAGCAGATATCGGGCCTATCGGCCATTTGTGGACGAACACGAGATCACGCGGGATGTCAACCCATGCCAGTCTATGATTACACGGCCTACGATGCCAAAGGCAAAACCATTTCGGGAATCATCGATGCCGACGGCGCCGCGGCCGCGCGTCAGAAAATCAGGACTTCCGGGTATTACCCGGTGGAGCTTCGGGAGGTCGTCGACGGGGTGGCCCAAGCCGGCGATCGCGGCCGACGCCCCTTTGCCCAGCGGTTCACGCGAATCCGGCCCGTGGAAGTCTCTATCATGACGCGGCAACTGGCCACCCTGATCGGCGCGGGATTTCCCCTTGTGTCCGCTCTGGATTCCCTGATCTCCCAGACCAACAAGCCTGCCTTGAAAAAGGTCGTGGCCGGCATCAAGGAGTCCGTCGTCGAAGGGACCCCTTTTGCAAAGGCCCTGGGCAAATACCCCAACATCTTTTCCTCGATCTATGTCAACATGGTCGATGCGGGAGAGTCTTCCGGTACCCTGGAAATTGTATTGGAGCGTCTCGCCGACATCATGGAAAAGCAGGAAGCACTGAAGAATCGCATGATCACGGCGATGATCTACCCTATACTGATCCTGATGATCAGCGCCGTGATCATCTCGTTCATGCTGATCTATGTGACGCCCAAGATCATGTCCATGTTTGAAAGCCTGAAACAGGAACTGCCCCTGCCGACACAGATCCTGATCGCCATCAGCGAGTTCTTTCAATCCTATTGGTGGGCCCTGGTGTTGTTGGTCATTGCGGCCTTGCTTGGCCTGCGGGCCATCGGTAAAAGCAAGGAGGGGCGCCGATGGATGGATACCCACGTGCTCGGCATGCCGCTGTTTGGCTCCCTGATCCGCCGCATGGCGGCCGCTCGATTTTCAAGGACGCTTGGATCTCTGCTTGAAAACGGGATCTCCATGCTGCCGGCCCTGGGCATTGTGCAAAACATCGTGGGAAATGTCTTTATCAGCCAGTCGATCGCCAACGCCTCCGAAGAGGTCGGTAAAGGTCAGGGGCTGGGAAAGTCCCTGGACAAGGACGGTGCGTTCCCACCGATGGCGATCCAAATGATCCAGGTGGGCGAACAAAGCGGCAATTTGGAGGAGATGCTCAACAAGGTCGCCGATGTGTTCGAAAAAGAAGTCGAAACCACGGCCATGCGCCTCACGGCTCTGGTGGAGCCGGTCATGATACTTGTGATGGCCTGCCTGGTCACCTTCATCGTGCTGGCTATATGCCTGCCCATCTTTGAAATGAACCAGCTTATACGTTAGTCCGACGCCCATACGATGGGGTTGAACAGCAAACGGAGGATACAAAGGAAAAATGAAAGCGATACGATTAGATCGAAACAACCAGGGTTTCTCGCTCATCGAGCTGATGGTGGTGATTCTCATTCTCGGCTTGTTGATCGGCATCGTGGGCCCGAGATTGATCGGTCGAACCGACGACGCCAAAGTCAGCACCGCAAAGATTCAAATCGAAAGCCTGGTCTCTGCACTCAAAATGTACAAACTGGACAACGGCACCTATCCGAGCACCGAACAGGGACTCGAGGCGCTCGTGACGATGCCCCAAGGCGGCGATACCCCCAAAAAATGGAAGAAAGGCGGCTACCTGGAAAAGGGTTCGGTGCCGAAAGACCCCTGGGGCAACGATTATATCTACCTGTTTCCGGGCGCCCACGATGACTTTGACATCGTCTCGTATGGCGCAGACGGCGTGGCCGGCGGGGAAGAGTACAACAAAGATATCACCAGCTGGTCCCTGAATGAATAACTGCCTTCACCTGCCGTTGGCGATGACGCATCGCCAGGCCACTCCGAATTCCATGCCCCGTGCCAAGGCGTCGCCCGTCCAGGGATGCCATGGAGATGGGCCAGGAGGGTTTACCCTGATGGAGTTGATGGTGGTCATGTTACTGATGACCATCGTCATGTCCGTCGCCGTCCCCAGGTTGGGCGAGGGGATGCTGCAAAATCCACAAAAACATCTCAACCGCTGGATGGTCAATACCGTGCGCACCCTGCGCGCCATGGCCATGGAAAAGCAAGTCATCCAACTCCTCGTGCTGGACCTGGACGAGCAACGCATGTGGGTTGCCGATGCGCAGATGGATGAAATGGCCATGGCGGCGGCCGCGGAAAAGGCCTTCAAATTGCCGGATTCCATCAAATTGGTTGGCGTGGCGTTCCCCGAAGCGGATCGGGCCACATCCGGCAAGGTCACCCTGCAGTTTTACCCCAGCGGTTATGCGGATCAGGCGTTGGTGCATGTACAATACGCCGACAACATTCGTTTCTCATATAAAATCGAGCCATTGCTGCCAAAGGTGAAACGTCTCGAACAATGGGTCACCTATTAATAGAAGATCGTCCGCCTCAGAAAGAGGCGATCCATCGTATGGGTTTTTCCCTGATCGAGGTGCTGGTCGCACTGGCGATCCTCACGATCGCGCTGACCAGTGTCTATCGGCTTCAAAGCCTCACCTATTCGATGACCGCGGAGGCCCGCTTCCACACCGTTGCGCCCAAACTGGCCCAGGAGCGGCTGGCCGCCATCGAGCGGGAAGGGTTGAAAAATGGGTCCGATAACTCGGGAGACTTCGGGCAAGCCTATCCGGGCTACGGCTGGACCGTGAGGATGGAGGACGTGCCGTCCGATGTGATCACCAGTGACAATCAGCGTCTCACCCGCATCGATGTGACCATCAGGCATAACGAAGAACGCAGCTATCTCCTCAGGACCTATCGGTTTCATGTGCAATAAAGCCAAACGCCAGGCCAAATATTCGGCCAAATCCAAATCGATCGGCCGGGGCGCTTTCACCCTGCTCGAAATCCTCGTGGCGATGTTCATTCTTACCCTGATCATGGGATTGGTGTTCGGATCGTTCAACGGCGTCTTTTCAAATGCCGACCGCTTGAATGCCAGCGGCGATCTTTACGAAATGGCCGATGTCTGCCTGGGCCGGATGATCGACGACCTTCAGGCCATTCATGTGTTGCAGGCCCCTCGGCATAAGACGCCGGACATGGACGAAACACCGGACATTTTTCGCGTCGTGGGGACGAACGAAATCATGGGGGGGTACGCTTTCGCCACACTGCGCTTCACCTCTCTGGCAGGTCTGGCGGCCGATGAAAATGGCGGCGGCATCTTCGAAATCGTCTACTATGTCCAGGGGGACGACGATGGTGTGTACCGTCTCTACAGGGCGGAAAATCGTTACCCTTATCCGGAATTCGAACCCAAAGAGACGGATCCAGTCGTGTGCGAACAACTGTTATCGCTCAAATTGACCTATTACGACAAAGAGGGCCGTGAATTCGAGGCGTGGGACTCGGATAACGATGATTACGAATACAGCACCCCCCGGGCCATCCGGATCGAACTCAGGCTGGGCAGCGAGGAAAATGCATATGAATTCCAGACCGGCATCAGCCTGGCGGTTTTCCGTGATGTTTCACCCAAGCGATGAGCCATGAACGAGCGCATCTTGAGAAAACGTAGTGGCATGGCCGTCATTCTCGCGTTGACCACCATTTTGCTGGTGGTAACGGCGGCGCTGGAGCTGCACATGAACGCCCGCGAAACCATGCTGCAATCCGCTGTCAAACGAGATCGGATCACCCTGATGCAAATGGGTGCTTCCGGCGTCCACCTGGCCATGGCCCTGCTGATCAAGGACAGGTTGGAATCGGAAAGCGATTCGCTGCAGGAGGACTGGGCCGACGAAGAAGTCATTGCCGGACTGCTCGAAGAAATTCCATTCGAGCGGGGTACGTTGGAGGTAAAAATCTTCGACGAAATGGGTAAAATCCAGATCAATGCCCTGGTGCAGTTCCCCGAGGGACAGCAGTTCAACACCGTCCAGCGTGCGCTGTGGGAGCGCTTCGCCCTGGGCATGCTGGCCGCCCTCGAAAACCTGGAAGGCGCCGGAGATATTGAGGAAACCGATCCAGCGACGATTATCAACGCCATGAAGGATTGGCTGGACTCGGGAGACGATGATGCCATCACCGGGCTCAGCGGGGCTGAATCGGATTACTACGAAAGCCTCGATCCGCCTTACGCATGCAAGAACGGACCGTTCGATCATCTCTCGGAGGTCGCCTTGGTCAAAGGCATTACCTCTGTTCTCTTTTCGGGTCTGGGGGGCAGTGCCGGCCTCGAACAATATGTGACGGTCTATGGTGCCGAAGAGGCCGGCGAAGAAAAATTCACCTTCCCGGGAAAGATCAACATCAACACCGCCGAACTGCCGGTTCTTTCCGCCATGCTGCCCCTGGAAAGCGCCGACTTCGCGCCGCTGTTGATCGAGCACCGGGAGGCGACCAGTGGATCCCTCTACATCAATGACCTGACCCGACCGGACTGGTATCGCAGCGTGCCGGGGTTGTCCGGCACCACCATCGACACCGGCCTCGTCACCGTGGCGACCCACGTTTTCCGCATCGTGGCCACGGCCGCCATCGATAAATCCCAAGTGAAAACCACGGCCGTGGTCGAACGCAACAAACCGTCAGAAACCGAACCGTGGCAATGCAAGGTCTTGAATTGGAAGGTTGAATAGCTTATATACATCTTAAATACACGGATTTGGAATCGATACAGCGAAGCTGGCCATAACCGGAGGCATCACATCGGACCGGAAGTGCGGCGGGTAATGGAAGCCAGCCGACACCTTCCGGGTTGAAGAAAACGCATGAGCCGTCAAGTCCTCGCCATAGATATTCGTCACCAGTCGATCGCCGCGGTGCTTTTAAGTGCAGGCCTTAAGAGTACATCCATCGTTGCGTGTCAGCGCGTGCCCATCGACACGGCCGAAGAAAACCAGAAGGCCCTCGCGTCGGCTTTGACGACCCTCACCCGCCAGTTTTCGATGACGACCCCCGATGTCGTGGTCGGCTTACCGGCCGATCAAGCGATTTACCGCAATATTCAGGTGCCGTTCAAAGAAGAAAAAAAAATCAGGCAGGTGCTGCCCTTTGAGTTGGAACCCAATCTTCCCGTCCCGGTGGACCGTCTGGTCATCGATTATATCGCCACCGACGACACGAGCATTGGCACGCTTCTGACCGCAGCCATCGATCGCCAGCATGTCGATGATGCCATCGAAGCCCTTGAAACCGTCGGCCTGCGACCGCAACTGATCGTACCGGGGGATTTTCCGTTGGCCTCGGCCATCCTCTCTTTCGGGGATCAGGTTCCGGATCAGGCGCTTTTTTTGTCTCTGGACACGGACACCGCCACGCTCTTTCTGTTGGATCGAAAGAACATCACCCTGGCCAGATCCATGGTGGCCAACCCAACCATGGGCTCCGGACTGGACAACCTGGCTTCAAAAATTCGACAGACGCTCATCGCCTCCGCCGAAAGCGCCGCCGAAGGGTTTGATCCCCATATCCTTTACATCGGCGGCCCGGCATGCGCAGACCCGACCGTGGTCGAGCGGTTGGCGGCCGCCATGGAAATGCAACCCCAACCGGTCGATTTGCAGCGGATGACGTCGATCGAGGATGCCGGTGCCGTGACTGAACAATGGTCGGCGCCGCTGATGGATGGTGCCTTGGCCTTGGCCATGGTGGAGATCGAGCGATTGCCCTGCCCGGCTTTCCATCGCACCGGGTCGGCTCTCCGTAATTACTGGACCGCTTACCGGCAATATATCCGGATGCCGGCCATTTTAATGGCGATGGTCCTGCTTTTGGGGCTGGGGGGCGTTTTCATCGAAAACCACCTGCTTCAAAACCAGGTGGATGCCCTGGACCGCCAGATCGAGGAGATTTTCAAAGAGACATTTCCACAAACCCGGCGAGTCGGTGACGCCGCCGATCAAATGAGAAGCGAACTGAAAAAACACCGCACTGGAAGTATCGATGTTGCCGAGGATGTACCACAGGTCAAAACGATCGACATCTTGATGCAACTCAGCCGTTCGATTCCCAAGGAGATCGAGGTTCTGTTCACCCGTCTGGTGCTGGGCGGGGATGGGTTGACCTTATCCGGCGAAACGACCGCTTTCAACGTGGTGGATGAAATTAAAAATGCATTGGAGCAAAACGGCATGTTCCAGGCGGTGACCATCGCTTCGGCCAACATGGAGAAATCGGGCAGCAAAGTTCGTTTCATATTAAAGTTGACACTATGACTTCTTTCTCGTTGAAATCGGCGGCTGCCTCGATACGTGCGCTCACGTTGCCGTTCAATCTGCAACGGCGCGATAAAATCGCTTTGTCCATTGCAGGCGCGGCACTGCTGCTGTTTATCTTTCTGCAGCTCATCATTTTTCCCATCCTCGACCGGGGTGAACGGCTGCAAAACCAGATCAAGGCCAAGCAGAAAACGTTGCAGGAGATAAAACAGCTCCAGGCCGAGTTTCAATCCCTGACCCAAAACGTGCGGAACAGCCAGGCTCAACTCGACACGCGGGCCAAAGGATTCCGGCTCTTCTCCTTTCTGGACGACCTGGCTGGCAAAGGCAATATCAAGCCCAATATCATTTACATGAAACCGTCGACCACGAATCTCAAAAACAGTCCCTATTCCCTCTCGATGGTGGAGATGAAAATCGACGGGCTGACGATGGAACAACTGCTCAACTTCCTGCACGGTGTCGAAAGCTCGCCCAACATGGTATGGATCAAGCGCATCTCCATCTCCAGGGGCGAAAAGGAAGATGACGTGTTAAATGCAACCTTACAAGTGGAAACTTACCAGTCTTAAGCGATGATCATGTCCAAAAAGACATTTCTCTATGTTCTCTTTGCTCTGGCGGCGGTGCTTGTCTTTCTCTACCTGCGCTTTCCGTCCCAGACGGCACGTGATCTGATCGTCACCCGGATCGCCCAGGCACAGCCGGGGTTGCAAGTGACCGCAGACGGCGCCTATCCGGTCTTTCCGCCGGGGATCCGACTGGCACCGCTCGGATTGGCTTACGATGACATCCCCATCGTTCGCATGGCCTATTTGAGGATTGTACCCGGCTTGATCTCCTTATTCCGCCAGCAGAAAGAGATGCACTTCAGTGGGCCTATCGGATCCGGATCCCTCAAAGGACGCGCTGACATGCTCCTCGACGAGCGGCAACCCAAAATCAATGTCGCCATAACCCTGGCGCGGGTTCCGGTCGAATCCATGGAGTTTTTGAACCTCTGGCCTCAATATAAACTGTTAGGGGAGATGAATTCCCAAATCGATTTCGACAACCGCAAGGGCGCCGATGGATCCACGGCCGTCAATATGGATATCTCGCCGGCCAGAATTGTTTTCAACACCCCGCTCCTGGGCATCGAGCAGATGGATTTCAACCAGATCTTGGCGGAAATGACCGTTACCCCACGCATGCTCCAAATCACCCGCTGCGAAGCCCTTGGCGCTCAGATCGAGGGGAAAATAACGGGGTCGATCGTTTTCCGGGAGCCCTTACAAAACAGCAGGATCACCTTGTCGTGCGTGCTGAAACCCCAACCCGCCTTTGCCGCCGAACATAAGAGCGACATGCTCGGTACGTTGCTGGGTTCGGAATCCGCCCAAAAGAGAGGGGTCGTTTTTCGAATCAGTGGCACCCTGGGAAACCCAAGCTATGTGGTACGATAAAATCATTTCCGTTCAACGGATCTCTACCCTCGCCAATCTGGTGCTGATCGCCATGGTGGCTTATATCGGCGTCGGTTTGTGTTACCAATGGATCGGTTTGAAAATCCAGCCCAAGGCACCCATCGATGAGGCCATGGTGCCCTCGGACAATCAAGGTCGGACGGAATCCCGGCCGGTTTCATTTTACCAGCCTGTCGTCGACCGCGATCTTTTCAAGACTCGGAAAGCGGTCGCCACCAGACCCCAAGCCAAGCCGGTGGATCTTGAAGGCCTCGAAGAAACACAGCTCAATCTCAAACTCTGGGGCACGGTTTCGGGCGATATCAAAACCGCCTACGCCGTCATCGAGGACTTGCAAAAACGGGAACAGAACCTCTACCGGGTGGGCGACAGCGTTCAGGATGCCACCGTGAAGATGATCCTGAGGGAGAAAGTGGTGCTGACTGTGGCCGGAAGGGACGAGGTGCTGGCCATGGAAGAGATGAGCCAGGCCGGTTCGACAACCGCGCGGCCCGCTCTACCGGCAGCCCAGATGCCGCGCCCTTTTCCAAACGCCCCGCCCAGGGAACAAAGGATTTCCATTCAACGCAGCATGATCGACGAATCATTACAGGATGTGAACAAACTGATGAGCGAAATCGCCATCCGTCCCCACGAAGAAGGCTTGTCGCTGAGCAATATCAAACCCAATTCGGTATTCAGACGCATGGGGCTGCGCAACGGGGATATTCTGCTTGGCATCAATGGAAAAGAGATTCGCTCGGTTGAGGATGCCATGCAATTATACGACGGTCTCCGATCGGCTTCCGAGGTCCAGGTTCAGCTCAAGCGGCGGGGGCAGGAGCGTTCGATCAGTTATAATATTCGGTAGTTATTATATAATTTAAATTTCTGGCAACACCGATATCGGGCCAATTGGCCATTTGTGGACGGGCACGAAAATCAATTGAAACCCATATGGACACGCAGCGTTCGGCGTGACAACGCATAAAACGGATGAATTGACGCCTATGAAACCTGACACACGAATATACGCCTTATGTGCGATGGTCACGATGATCTGCGTCGCCGCCGGCCTGTGGGCAGCGTCGCCGGTCCGGGCACAGCAGCCATCGAGCCCCGGCACCCCGCCTGGGGCAAACGCCCAGCCGCCGGCCGTCAAGAGAAGCGGCGAGCAGTTGGTCTCCATCGACTTCAACAATGTGGACATCGGTGTTCTGATCAAATTCATCAGCGACCTGACCAAGAGGAACTTCATCGTCGATGATAAGGTTCGGGGGAAGGTCACCATCATTTCGCCGGGCAAAATCACGGTCGCCGAGGCGTATCGGGTCTTCGAGTCGGTGCTGGAAGTATATGGCTATACGACTGTTCCCAGCGGCAGCATCACCAAAATCGTACCATCGCCGGAAGCGCGCTCCAAAAGCATCAAGACCCGCCTCCAGGAAGAGGCCGGAACGGCCGACGATGCGGTCATCACGCAGATCATCCCCTTACGTTACGCCGACCCCAACGAAATCAAAAACCTCTTTACACCCCTGGTTTCCAGAAACAGCGTCATCCAGGCATATGCCCCCACCAACACCTTGATCATCACCGACGTACACTCCAACATCAAGCGCCTGCTCAGCATTCTCAAGGCCATCGATATCACGGGCGTCGGACAACAGATCGCCATCATCCCCGTGGAAAACGCCAGCGCGGCCAAGATGGTGACGCTGTTGCAATCGGTCTTCAAACCTTCGGCCGCCAGAGGCCGAACCGCCGGTGCCAGGGATATCACCTTTGTCGCCGACGAACGCACCAATTCCATCGTGGTGTTGGCCAGCGAAGGCGAAGTGGACAACATCCGGCAGTTGATTGCCAGCCTGGACGAGGACACGCCCAAGGGCCAGGGCAACATCAATGTCTACTACCTCGAGCATGCCACGGCCGAAGATATCGCCAAGGTGCTGCAGGATATTCCCCAAAAAAGCGGCGACGCCCAGCAGACCGGCAAACCCACTGAACCGGTGGTATCGAGCAAGGTCCGCATTACGGCCGACAAGGCCACCAACAGCCTGATCATCACCGCCGAACCCGACGATTACCTGGTACTCGAGGCGATCATCAAAAAAATCGATATCCCGCGGGCCATGGTCTATATTGAAGCGTTGATCATGGAGGTCAATGTCACCAAAGACTTTGAACTGGGCACCGAGTGGCGCATCGGAGAAGATTCTTCCATCGACGGCAAAGATGTTGTTTACGGCGGCGGCTTCAGCGGCGAATCGTCGATCATCAGCGGCACGACGGCAGGCACGACCTTCGTCCCCACGCTGCCGTCGGGGTTCGCCCTCGGCGTTTTCGGAGAGGCGCTGAGCATTTCGGGCATCACCTTTCCCAGCATCCAGGCCGTGGTGAACGCCTATAAGAAAGACCGCGACGTGCGCATCCTGTCGACCCCACAGATCCTGACCACTGACAACCAGGAGGCCAAGATCTACGTGGGTAAAAACATCCCCTTTCAAACCACCGCCACCCTGTCCACATCGAGCGCCGGTGAAGTCTACAACTCGTTCGAGTACCGCGACGTCGGCAAAACCCTCAAGATCACCCCGCAGATCAGTAAGGACCGCATGGTCCGCCTCCTGCTCTCATTGGAGGTCACGGCCCTGGAGTCGAGCGTGGATAACCGCCCCACCACTCTCAAACGCACCATCGAAACCACCGCCATCGTTCGCGACGGCCACTCGGTGGTTCTCGGCGGCTTGATCGACGATACCCAGGGGGCCACGGTTTACAAGGTCCCTTGCCTGGGCGATATTCCAGGCATAGGGTATCTCTTCAGCACCCGTTCCACCGGATTCGACAAGTCAAATCTGTATGTCTTTATGACTCCACGAGTCATTCAGAAGCCCGATGAAATAAAAGCGGTGTCTCGCGACAAACGGGAAGAAATCGAAAAACTGCGCAGCAAAAACATCGATCTGTTCGACCGCAACGATCCACCGCCAATGGAAGAGCTGCAGATACCGGCACCGGAGGGGGAGTTGAATGAAGCGCCGGCGGACCGCCAATCCATGGCCCCGGTCGATTCAGACGGGCAGAATCCTCCCTCCGCGACCGGCGAGGCGCAGATCGTTCCAACCAAATCGTCCAGTGGGATCGAAGAGCAGGTGCCGGCCGGCAACACCACCCAGCCGGATGTTACGGTTCCGAGCGCACTGGACGCCCGAGCGTCCGCTGTTTCGCCAACCGACATCGAAAATACGGCAAACACCTCCGCTTCGGTCCCAAGCGTGCCAGGCCCGGAAGTCGCCACCGCACAGGAATCGACCCGAGACGCCCGTGCCAGGGGTGCCGCCGCTTCGTTAAATGATCGTGCAGGGAGTGAAAAACCCATTGCCGATACGAGTACCATCGCAGGGTACACGCTGCAGGTGGCCTCCGTCCTGGACCCGGACAAGGCCGCCGAGCTGCTGCAGGAACTCACCGGAAAAGGGTATGCCGCCTATACGGTGCGTTCCGAGATCAACGGAAAAACCTGGTATCGGTTGCGGATCGGATATTTTGCCAGTCAGACCGACGCCGAACAGATGATTCAGCGGCTCAGGACCGACGCGTATGATCCCATTCTGATAAAGTTATAGTGAACCCCCATGGAACTGAACCATATTCTCAAACATCGTTTCGGCATCGCGGAAGATGCGCTCTCCGATGCCCGCCACCTGCAGCAGGAAAAAGGCGGCCGCCTGGGTGACATTCTGTTGCAGCGTGAAGCGATCACCGAGACCCAACTGTTGGAAGCGCTGAGCATCCAATATGAAATTCCGTTCTGGCCGGAACTGCCCATGGAAAACATCATGGGCGGCGATTTCGCCAAGAAAATCTCGATCCAGTTTCTCAAGCGGCACCACATGGTCCCCTTGCTGGTCCCCAACCCAGCCAGAGTCCCCCAGGCCGATGCGCCTGCAACGGAAGAGGCAAGGACGCAGGACGCCGCCTTCATCGTTGCGGTCAACGATCCAGGCAACTTCAATGCGGTGGACGATCTGGTCCGTCTTCTGAATTTGGACAATTACCGACTGGTGCTCTCGACCAAACAAGCCATCCTGGCCGCCATCAACCTCTCTTTCGATCTGAACCAGGATTCCGCACAGCAGCTGGTACAGAACATGGAGGACGAGAGCGACATTATCAGCCAGATCGAAGATACCGCCGATCTGCTGGAAGACACCAGCGACGCCCCCATCATCAAACTGGTCAACCATATCCTCTCCCAGTCCATCAAGGCGCGTGCCAGCGATATCCACATCGAGCCCTACCAGGACAGCTTCAAAGTGCGCTACCGGGTGGATGGCATTCTTTACGACCTGTTATCGCCGCCCAAGTGGATTCAACCGGCCCTGACATCGCGCATCAAGGTCATGTCCAAACTCAACATCGCCGAAAAACGGCTGCCCCAGGACGGCCGCTTCGAGGTCCGCATCGGCTCCCAGATGATCGATGTGCGCGTATCGACCCTGCCCACCTCGTTCGGCGAACGGGTGGTCATGCGCTTGCTGAACAAGTCATCCTCGATATTCCAGCTGAACGAAATCGGCCTCTCCACAGTCCAGCTGAAACAGATCAAGGACCTGGTGAGCTCTCCCAATGGCATCATCCTGGTGACCGGCCCCACCGGAAGCGGCAAAACCACGACCCTGTATTCGGTGCTCTCTTCGATCAACACGCCGGACATCAATATCATTACCATCGAAGATCCGGTGGAGTACCAGCTCAAGGGCATCAGCCAGATACAGGTCAACCCCAAGATCGAATTGACCTTTGCGCGGGGTTTGCGGTCCATTGTACGCCAGGATCCGGACGTGATTCTCATCGGGGAGATCCGCGATCGGGAAACCGCCGAAATCGCGGTGCAGTCGGCCCTGACCGGCCATCTGGTCTTCTCGACGCTGCACACCAACGACTCGGCCAGTGCCATCACACGCCTGGTGGATATCGGGGTCGAACCGTTCCTGATCTCTTCGTCTTTACTCGCCGTCATCGCCCAGCGCCTGGTCCGCGTGCTTTGCGAGCACTGCAAGGAGCCCTACAAACCCGATATGGAGTTGCAGACACTGGGCGTGCGCCCCGATCGACTTGGCAAGTATACCTTTTACCGGGCCAAGGGGTGTGACAAATGTTTTCATACCGGATATCGCGGCCGTATCGGTATTTACGAGATCATGATCATGGGCCACAAACTCAAGACACTGATCCAGCGCACCTTCGATTCATACCAGATCAAGCAGGAAGCGTTGAAGCTGGGAATGGTCACCTTGCGACGCGACGGCATCGAAAAGGTGCTCCGCGGCATCACCACCATCGAAGAGGTGATCCGCGTCACTCAAAAATAGCCTTTTCTGCTTTGTACTTTACTTCAAACCATGATGAAAATGAGACGTTTCATGACACCCCCGCACCCATCGCTGCCGCGCATCACCGGATGGATCGTCTTTTTGCTGGCCGCCGCGTGCGGCCTGCCGCCCCTGCTTCTGGCCGATGGGATTTTTGACCCGCCCAAGCGGCAAACCGGTTCGATCCCTGGAAACGAACGGCCGGCTGCGGTCACACCCATCGGCCTTTACCAGAGGATTATCTCCAGAGCCGACGGAGACCGCTGCCCCATGTATCCCAGCTGCTCCCACTATGCGAAAGAGGCCTTTGCGAAGGAAGGTCTTTTGATCGGATGGATCCTGACCTGCGACCGGCTTTTGCGCTGCGGCCGGGACGAGACACGGTTGGCGGCCAAAGTGACCCAAAACGGCACGGTTTCCAGTTATGACCCACTATACGCCAACACCTTCTGGTGGGATGAGCCTTAAAAGATGCCGATCAAGCCGCCATTTCCTGTCGATCTGTGCTTGAGGCAGTGCCTGTGGATCGTTTTCTCCACTTGCCTGACCGTGTCCATCTCGTGTGCCGATGCGATCGTGATCGACGCCGAGCAGCAATATCGTTATGCCGAAAAGCTTTACGAGGAGCAGCAGTATCGGCGCGCGGCCGAGGAATTTGACCGCTTCACCCACTTTTTCCCCACTCATCCCGACCGGCGCACAGCTGGGTTCAAAGCCGGCACATCTCTTTTCCAAGCGGGCGACAGCGACACAGCCTTGCGACGGTTCAATCAACTGACCCAGGTGGATCCGCTGGATGACATCGCCGTCGAATCCTTCTTCATGATGACCGAATGCCATCTTTATCGTAAGGAACATGGCCGCGCGATACTGCAGATGCACAACCTGATCGCGCTATCCGACCATCCCCAGGTGAAGGATCGTGCCTTGGCGCGAATGGGCTGGATTCATGTCGACCAGATGGAATGGGAAGAGGCCAGAGGGGCATTCCGCCGCATGTCGGCCGCAGCACGCGCGGACACCCGGATGGAACGATTGGACAGCGGCCTCGAACAGGCTTCCCGCATTCCCCGAAAAAACCCTTCGCTTGCCGGTATGCTCTCTGTTATTCCCGGTGCGGGTCAACTCTACACGGAACGATACGAAGACGCCCTTATGGCATTTTTGGTCAATGGCGCGCTGATGTGGGCCGCATATGAATCGTTCGACCAGGACCTCAATGCCCTCGGTGGGCTGCTGTCGTTTGTCAGTCTCGGATTCTACGCGAGCAATATCTACGGGGCCATGTCAGGTGCCCATAAGTACAATCTCCGGCAGAAGCAACGTTATGCCGACCAACTCCGGCAGGACTATCTGGATGGCCTTCCTTCTGACCCCTTAACGCAAGGCCGATCCGGCGACCGATTTATTCTGGCCTTTCGCATTCCTTTCTGAAGGATAACGCCTGGTGTTGAAACGATTGATGACCTTCTCGATTCTGGTCCTTTTGTTCATCATGGCGGCCGGCATCGGCACCTATCTGACCGTAAATTTGCTTATTCGCAGTGAAAATGTGGTCGTGGTCCCCGATCTGGAAGGCAAGGAGGTGGTCTATGCGCTGGAAATTCTCAGCGATCTCAAACTCAACACCAAGGTAAAAGCCTCGCAATACGACCCCATAGTGCCCAAGCATCATGTGATTGCACAAGATCCGGAGCCAGGTACCGAAATCAAACAGGGACGGGACGTGCGACTTGTCATTTCAAGAGGCGCCCAGGCCGTGGTGCTGCCCAATCTGACCGGCATGAGTGTGGCCCAGGCCCGCATCCTTCTGGCCGAAAACGATTTGGGCATCGGCCATTTGAGCCACACCAGCGATGCTATCAGACCCAAAGAAGAGATCCTGGCCCAATCCCCGCCCGGCGGCGCGACCCGGTTGCGAGGAAGCGACATTGACCTGCTGATCAGTGCCGGGCCGCCTCCAACGACGATCACTATGGCCGACTTGCAGGGGTTGACCTTGAACCAGGCCATCGCCGTTCTGGAGTCCCACCATCTGCTGACCGGCCAGATCCGCTACCTTAGGGACCCGTCCAAACCCGACGACATGGTGGTGGCCCATCATCCCAAGTCTGGATATCCAGTGAATACCGGCACCAGCGTCGATCTGTCGGTCAACCAGCAAAGCGGCTACGCCACTGGGGAACAACGGGATGGCGTCGTCCTCTTCCGGCATCGGGCGCCCAACGGTTTCTTGAGACAGCATGTCCGCATTATTGTCGTGCGTCTGCTGTCCACGATCGAGATGTTCAACGGATTCGTCCGCCCCGGACGCGACGTCTGGCTTTTAATACCGTACGATCAACCCATGACGATCCTGCGTTACGTGGATGATGAACTGGTGGAGACACAACGTTACCAGTGAGGCATCAATTCTATCGGAGTGTGATTCATCCTGAAGGGCATCCTTTCCAGGCATGGTTTGTTAACAAAAATTCACATGGCAACGGTATTGGCAGGCCCGGGTGGGGCAGGTGGCCAGGGCCACGTACGCCAGCGGTCAATAGTGCCGGTTGAATGCAAACGGCGGACAAGCGGCCCAGACTGTTTGAGCACAGCGAGTTTCTGGGCCGCCCGCCGTGCATTTTACCGGCACTTGACCGCTGGCGTGTGGCATCGGCCACCTGTTCCACCCGGGACGAGTTTAATGAATAGTATTTAGTTGGAATCGGGGCCAAAGAGGCATAGTCATGACATCGGGTTGGGAGCGAGTTCCATTTGCCATTTGACAATCGGCGGTCTGTGCGGCAATAAAATGCGGCCAGGATAGCCTGAAAGACCATCCAGAAGCGCCACACTTCTTTTTGTGAGGATGCTGGCGGGATGGCATGTCTGACATCATCTGCATAAAGGAGATTTCGTAAATGCCTTTGATCGCCCCATCCATTCTGTCAGCGGATTTTTCGAAACTTGGCGCGGAAGTTCAAGCTGTGGAGGCGGCAGGCGCCGACTGGATTCATATCGATGTCATGGATGGCCATTTTGTTCCCAATATCACCATGGGCCCCCTCGTCGTCGAAGCGGTCCGGCGCTCCACGGCCCTGCCGCTGGATGTGCATTTGATGATCGAAAACCCGGATCAATATGTGGCCGAATTCTCAAAGGCGGGGGCCGATTACATTTCCGTTCAGGTGGAGACCTGCACGCACCTGCACCGAACCCTCCATCTCATCAAAGAGCACAGCGTGAAGGCAGGCGCCGTGCTGAATCCGGCCACGCCCCTGACGGCGCTGGACTGGGTACTCGACGATCTGGATCTGGTGCTGGTGATGAGCGTCAATCCTGGCTTCGGTGGGCAGAAATTTATTGCCAGCAGCCTCGAAAAAATTCGCGCCCTGCGCCGGCTGATCGATGAAAACCACCTGAAAACGTTGATTCAAGTCGATGGGGGCGTAAACCGCGGAACGGTCGGCGACATCACCCGGGCCGGGGCAGACGTGCTGGTCGCCGGATCGGCCATATTCGGCAGCGATGATTACCAGGCCACCATCGCCGAGTTGAAAGCTGCACACTAAAGTGAAGGACTACAGTCATGAACACCCCGAATAGCGGCCATCAGGTCCTGGTCATCCACGGTCCCAATCTGAATATGCTCGGCTTGCGAGAGCCCGGCATTTACGGGTCCACCCGGCTCGATGAAATAGATGCCCAGCTAAAAGCGCTGGGCAGACAATGGGGAATTACCGTCCATTGCTTTCAGTCCAACCACGAGGGGGCCATCGTGGATCGGATCCAATCGGCCGCCACCATCATGGGTGGCCTGATCATCAATCCGGCTGCCTACACCCATACCAGCATCGCCATACGCGACGCGCTGTTGCTGCTGCCGATCCCGATCATCGAGGTGCATCTGTCCAATATTCACAAAAGAGAGCCGTTCCGACGCCATTCCTTTGTCTCTGATGTAGCTACCGGACAGATCGTAGGCCTCGGTGTAAACGGGTACTATCTGGCGTTGCGCGCGATTGCCGATATCATCGGCGCAACTGCCAGCACTTGACGGCGGCGTAAGAAGCCCAAAATTAAACACCGGATCATGCAGCTATAACTTGCGCACTTTTTCCGCTTCCGGACCCCGTTTGGTCATGGCAATTTCAAACAGAACCTTGTCGCCTCGCCGAAGCGTACGAAATCCTTCCATTTCTATGGACCTGTGATGGACGAAAAACTGATCCCCTTCGTCCGTCTCGATAAATCCGTATCCCTGCTCCTCGTTAAAAGAGCGAACGATTCCAACTGCCATGCCCCCAATCCTCGCTGCACATGGGTTTAAGACGCCTTGTCCTGCTTCCAGTAGGGATTGATGATATCTTCAAAAATCGTCATGGCCGCCGCTGCCCCCTGTCCCGTGGCGGTAACGATCTGTTTGTATCCGCCCTCGACATCACCGGCCGAGTAGATGCCGGGGACATTGGTCCGATGAAAGGCATCGTGCCGAATATAACCATCCTCGTTCAACTCGATACCGATTTTCTTCGCCAAAGCAACGGCCGGCTGATAACCGATGGCAATAAAGACGCCGTCCACGGCCATCTCCGTCGTTTCTCCGGTCTGGGAGTTAAACAGCGTCACCCGTTCAACCCGTTCTTTTCCGTCGATGGCCTTTACTTCCGTATTCCATATCACGGGAATATCGTTCTGAGGCAATTGATTGGCCAGCACATCCTGCGCCCTCAGCTTGTCTCGCCGGTGTACCAGGGTCACTTGAACGCCCATATGCTTCAGGTAAAGTGCTTCGGTCACCGCCGAATTGCCGCCGCCGACCATGATGACCTTGCGTCCCTTGAACAGGGGGCCGTCGCACGTGGCACAATAACTGACGCCACGACCCGAGAAGCGCTGTTCGCCCGTTACGCCCAGATGTCGATGGGTGGCGCCGGTCGCCAGAAGAATGGTCTTGGTCCGGAAAGTGCGTCGCGTGGTCGCCACTTCCATGATCTCGCCCGGTTTGATGTCCAGCACCTCTTCGCCCTGAAAAATCTGGACATACTGCAGGGCATGGCTGACCATGATGTCGACCAGCGTTTTACCGCCCACCTGGGCAAATCCGGGATAGTTTTCCACCACCGGGGTCAGCGCCACCTGGCCGCCCAGCGCTTCCCTTTCGACCACCGCAGTCTTCAACCCGCTGCGAACGGTATAGATGCCGGCCGTCAAGCCAGCCGGCCCCCCGCCCACGATGAGAACGTCGACATCCACCACCTTGGCCGTGCTTTCGGGTATGAAAATCGTTTGAGGTTCCAGCTTCAACAGAGATGAGAGAAACACCTCCTCCTGCTGGGCGCCCTGGCCGATCAGCACATCATTGGCATAGGCCT
The DNA here is from genome assembly GCF_001293685.1 of Desulfatitalea tepidiphila. Classification (NCBI taxonomy): domain Bacteria; kingdom Pseudomonadati; phylum Thermodesulfobacteriota; class Desulfobacteria; order Desulfobacterales; family Desulfosarcinaceae; genus Desulfatitalea; species Desulfatitalea tepidiphila. Next base: position 1,760,228 of record NZ_BCAG01000003.1, read on the forward strand.
GGGGAACGCTGTGCGCCTCGTACTGTTCAGCCAGATCAGGACGACATTGAATATCGATAATTTCAAGGGCAATCATGTCCGGGCGTTCGATGGCCGCCTTCAGTCCATTGACCGCCTGCTGAGGACAATAGGGACATGTCGGGCTGACGAAGATCTTGACGGTTCGCGGGGTGTCCAACCTTCGGATCACCTGAAGCGATTGATCGCTCAAATCGCTCTTGCCCATGCCCACCAGCAGCATGGCCTCGAGAAAAGATCGTCCCTCTTCTCCCATGGGTGCCCCCATCCATCGGATATTGTATCGCTCCGGATCGATTAAAAGTGTCGGCGAACTGTCCACTTTCCATTTCCGGGCCATTTCGTGATCCAGATAATACTCCTTGATCTTGATTTTATCGGTCAGCTCGCGAAATGCGCGAACCACTTGGCGGCAGGCGTCCACATAGACGTCGTCTCTGCCTTTTTGCACAAAAAGGAAGAGCGGGATCTCGTTGGGAAGTGACGCAAAGGTCTGTTGCAGTTGACGGATAAAGGCTTGTTGCGTATTGCGATTCGCTTCGCCGGTTTGATTCGTTCCTGGGGCCATGCTCGAACTCCTTCCTTTTTTCAATACCTTATCGAAATTCAAACGGCCATAAGATGGGATGCCGCAACGCCGTTGTCAACTCCTGGGTACAAAACCCGGAGCAATGGCGGTCGATCATGTGCCCGGGTTTTCTTGAAGGTCAAGAGAGACATTTTTGATCTCTTTTTGATTTGTGGATCTTGATATTCTTCGCCACCGTTGCTAATCAATTAAAGTTAGCGAATGGCGAAACAATCCGTCAAGACGGAATATCGCCCGCAGCTGAAAATTTCCCGAGACTGCGGCACAATGGCTTGAAACCCAATGGTTTGATACCCAATGGATCAAAAATAGATCGTCCAAGATGCCAGACATAAAAATCACCCACCCCCAGCGGATTGTCACCATCGGCGGCGGCAGTGGCCAATTCGCCCTCCTTTCCGCACTGCGTGACATGGAGGGCATTTCGATCACCGCCGTGGTTTCGATGATGGACAGCGGTGGCAGCACCGGACGACTTCGTGACGAACTCGGCACCCTGCCGCCGGGAGACATTCTGAAGTGTATCGTCGCCCTTTCGCCCCACCAATCGTTTTCCAGAGCCATTCTACAGAAACGCTTTCAGAAAGACCGCCGTCTCAAGGGGCATAATGCGGGCAATATGCTGTTGACCATGCTATCGCGGTATACAGGCAGCTTTCCCAGCGGCGTAGCGGCCCTTTCGGAAATACTCGATGCCCAAGGCACCATCCTGCCCGTGACCACCGACCAAGCCACCCTCGTGGCCGAGTTGACCGATGGCCAGCGGATTTTCGGCGAGCAGGCCATCGACGTGCCGCGCGGACACCAGCGGGAGAAAATATGTGATGTATTTCTGGTGCCGCACCACACCGACACCATACACGTCCATCCCCCGGTGGTATCGGCAATTGCCGCCGCAGACTACGTGGTCATCGGTCCGGGCGACCTGTTCACCAGCATCATCCCCAATCTCATCGTTCCAGGGGTGGCTGAAGCACTCCGCAAGGCCTCCGCAAAGCTCATCTACATCATCAACATCATGACCAAATATGGTGAGACCCACAATTTCAACGCCAGGGATTTTGTCGAACGTCTGGAGAATTACATCGGCAAAAGCGTCGATGGCATCGTCTACAATACCAGCAGGCCCGAAGATGCCACCTGTGAAGCCTATCGGACTCAGAAATCGGATTATGTCACCCTGGACCGGCACGATCCCTTCTGGCATCGACGCGTGCTCTACGAGGCGGATTTGCTGGACAGCGACGGCAAGGTGGTGCGACACGATTCGCGCAAATTGGCCGGCATGTTTGCATCGATCTTTTTTCCCGGAAAGGATGGCGCCTGATGCCCGCCATCCGATCAGTAGCAACGGGCACATCCAAGCGGCCGTTCATCGTCGGGGTGATGGGCGGCGCCCAGGCGGATGAAGCCGCGATGCGCACGGCCTATCGTCTGGGCGAATTGATTGCCGGACGCGGCTGGGTATTGCTCAACGGCGGTCGCAATGCAGGGGTCATGGACGCCTCTGCAAGAGGAGCGGCCGAGCATGGCGGGTTGACCATCGGTATTCTACCGGATGCCACCCCCGACCAGGCGAGCGCCTATGTCCGGGTGCCGATCTGCACCGGCATGGGCAGCGCGCGCAATTCGATCAACGTGTTGAGCAGCGATGTCGTCGTAGCCTGCCCGGGCGGCGCAGGCACGCTCTCGGAAATTGCGCTGGCCCTCAAGCACGGCAAATCGGTCATCACCATTGGCTATGACGCAAGGCCCTGCTTCGGCAACGACGATTACGCGCATCGGTTGTTCGAAGCTGCCAGTGCAGAAGAGGCCGTCGCAATTATTGAAAAGCGTTTTTCCCTGACTGAAGAAGAATCCATTCGGCTCGGTTGAGATCGTCCGGTGTGGTGATTTTAATGTTGTGGACGTCGCCGGTGATGGTGTGAACGTCGTATCCCAGCCGCTCCACAAGGCTGGCGTCGTCGGTCGCTTGCCACCCCTTTTCAAGCGCCATCTGATGTGCAGTCTGGATCAATTGCAAGTCAAATGCCTGGGGGGTCTGGATGGACCGCAGGGTATCCCGCGGCAAGGTGCCGCGGATGATGCCGGAATCGTCGATCTGTTTGATGGTGTCCGTCACCTCAACTGCCGGTATGCACGCCCGCCAACGTTTTGCCCCCGATATGCAGGCCGCGATCAGTCGGCCGGAAACGAAGGGCCGCACGCCGTCATGAATCAGTACAATGGCGTATTCCCCGTTTCCGATGGCTTTAAGTCCATTGTAAACGGAGTCCTGCCGGCTCACGCCTCCCGCCACGACGGTCACACCGTGATGCAACCCGGCTTCTGCGACGATCGTATGTCTGCAAAATTCAATCTCCGCTTCGGGAACCGCCAGAACGATATCGTCGATTTGCCGGCATCCATCGAATGCCTTCAAGGTCCACTGAAGAACGGGACGGCCGCCTATTTCCATGTACTGCTTTCGCCGGGCGCCGCCCATGCGCTTCCCCTGCCCGGCGGCCACGATCAAAGCGGTAATCATCGCAGGTATTTCAACTCTTTGGGCAGCGGGACGCCCTTTCCCATGGTATCCTCTCCGTAATTGGCGGCGGCCAGCACCTCGATGTCTTTCAGCGCCCTGACATCGCCTTCGAAGGCGACCCGGGTGATGTTTTCCTTTTGTATCTTTCCGCCGGCCCATTGGATGTCCAGTACACTGCTGGCATCGAAGCGATCATCGCCGATGACCAGTTCGACCTGGCCGCCGTAGTATTGGACGATCTTGGCCACCAACAGGCTCGGGCGGCTGTGAAACCCGAGCTGCATGGGAATACTCACTTCAATCCGACCGCGCTCGATGTTTTCATTCAAGATTTGGTGGGCCACTTCCTTGCCGGTGCCCAGATAGTGGCAGGCATAGTAAAGACCGTAGTTCACCGTGACCTTGAGCAAGTCATCCGGGTCGACCAACGAGGAGAGCCGATCCTGTACCTGTTTGTAAATGTTCTTATATCCGGCATGATGCAAATGGCGTTCATAGAAATGCAGCAGGCGCCCCATCATCTGAAGCAGATGGAAGACGACCGAAAAATAGCTCCGCAGCTGTTTCAGCTTCCGGTCTCCAAAACGAAAACCACCGTGAATAACATAGGTGTCGAAAGAGGACTGCAAATTGTGAACGACCATTTCAAACCGGCGTACTTCGACTTCATTCACTTTCGCCGGTACAAGATTTCGGATTTCTTCGACGTTATATGGCTCATAGAAGCCCAGCTGGTCGAACCTCGAGGAGATCCCCAGAAATTCACTGGCGATATTGACGATGTGCTTCTTTTGTACGTCTTTGGCCTGGTCTTCGATGCTGTAGGGAAGCATTTCGGTCGTGGTCGTTCCCGGAAAATCCTCGGGACCGAACCTGCTTTCGGGGATGGGGATATTCAGCTGTCGGGCCTCATCGATGATGACCGGCGCCAATTTCATGAGAGATGCATTTAAAAAAGCCGATCCCTGATGCCCGCTGGCGCGAAATTCCTCGCTTTCCGGCAGATCGTAAAAAATGAGCCGATTGGCGATGTGTTTTTGGGAATAGGCCCCCAGGCTGAGGTGCCTGACGGCTGCGGCCAATTCGCGATAAAAGTACCATTCCGCGCTGTTTTTGGCCCCGTGAAAATCCAAAAAATCCTCCAACACCTGGGACGTGGAGATCAGCTCGGAGTAGAGTTTTTTGGTAAATACATAGCCGGGCAGAGACCCACTGGACAGATAGATGCAGCATTTCAAATAATCGTGCGAAAAGAGACGCACCTTTTCGGCAAAAGAGATCTCACAATAATTACTATCGTCGTTGTATTGCGTTTCCATTTACATCATATCTTTTTGGGTCTCATTGATGATCTTGTCGATGTTCTGTCTCAAACCGGGCGGCAATCCTTCGATATCCACATTCATAAATCCGCGCACGATCATGGATATGGCCTCTTCCTCGTTGACCCCCCGCGCCATCAGGTATTCGATGTCGCCCCGGTCGATTTTGCCGACGGCGGCCTCGTGGGACATTTCCACGCCCGGCACATAACCGCGCAACTCGGGAATGGCGTGCATCAATCCCTCTTTGAGGATGAGGCCCTTGCACTCCAAATGGGCTTTGATGCCCGGCGCTTTGCCCACCAGTTCTCCCCTGGCCACAATCGTGCCGCCGGCTGCAATAGCGCGTGAAATGATCTCCGCACGCGTCCCTGGGGCACTCAATATGACGCGGGACCCGACATCCATGAGGCACCCCTTGTTGGCCACCAGCACACTGTTGAAACGCGCCACGGCACCCTCTCCGGCCAAATGGGTGACGGGATTCATCTGCAAGGACCCCACCGGTTTGAGGGAGATATAGTTGGAGACAAATTCTCCTCCGGCTTCGACATGCACATGGGTCCTGGGCCGGACATTGACCTTCTCCCCCCACTCGTGGATCATGGTGAAATGGAGTTTTGCCCCCTTTTTGACATAGAACTCGGACACGCCCACATGCAAACCGGATAGTAAATGCGCAGAACTGGCACAGCCCGTAATGACCTGCAGGTAGGAACCCTCTTCGGCAATAACCACGTTATGCACATTCTGGGAAAACCGCTCTTTGGCGATGTAAAGGCAGGACTGGACGGGGTCCTTGACCTGGGCGCCTGGTTCTGTTCGGATAAAATAACCCTCATGTGGTGCGGATTTGGCACGGCTGGTAAAGGCATCTTTACCCGGATCAATGTACCGCCACAGGTAATCGGCCAACCAGGAGTGTTTGGACAGTGCCTTTGAGATGGACATGACCTCAACGCCTTCCTGGCGCGCATGCGAGTGAATGACCGACATGTCTTTTTGGATAAATGTCCCGGCACGTCCGATTTCGGCTGTATCGATGCCTACATCGAGAAACCGGCTGGCATCCTCGGCCTGGATTTGATCCAAACTCTCCACATAGGCATGCGTCTCCGCTTCCACGTCATATTGGTTGACATCCACATCGGCCGGATTTTTCTCTATGTCAGCATTTCCATTTGACATCGAACACACTCCTCGTAACCGTATTCCCCGATCCATTTGAGAATTTCGCGGGCGTTGCGGGTGCAACACAAAACGCCGTTGTATAAGACCTGCCCTTTGTCTGCAGTAATATAATCCAATATGTGACCGGTATGGGTGATGATCAAGGCAGATTTGCTACGCTCGGCGATGGTGGCGCGGTGGGATTTCCCCTTCATGTATGTAACGCCCCGATGTAACAATGAATTAATCGTCTCTCCGATCAACGCCATGTTTTCCAGATCCACGCCTGATTCCGGTTCATCCAGCAGGACAAGGTCCGGATCCTGGGCCTTGAGCTGCAGCAGCTCGCTACGCTTGATCTCTCCGCCGGAAAACTTGTGGTTGACATCCCGATCCAGAAAACTCGAAAAGTTTACTTCCGCCGCTAACCGTTCGATATCGATCGTGCGGCCGCTCTGTTTGGCGCATACGTTGACCAGGTCCCGAGTTTTCAGTCCATTGATCGTCGGCGGCCGTTGGACCGATACCCCGATGCCCATGCGCGCTCTTTCGTCTATGGGCATATGGGTGATGTCCACCCCCTTGAACACGATTCTGCCATGGGTCACCATATAACCGGAAAACCCCATGATGGTCATCATCAGGCTGGTTTTACCGGACCCATTGGGACCGAAAAGGAGATGGGTCTCACCCTCGGGAATCTCCATATTCACATTGCTCAGTATTCTTTTTCCCCCGACTTCGACCTGCAGTTCTTCTATGAGTAACATGGGATCACCTCTTACCCACTCCACTGGTTTGCCGATCCCTCTTCCGAGGCATTGGCATCCCCTGGTTTTCCTGGCCCTGCGCCGATCAGTATCGCAGACTCCAGGTTATCGATGGCATTAAGAAAGGGCCGGAGCAGGCCATAAGCCGAATTCTGTCTCCCGGGGCGGTTACCCGCCATCGGGATGGCGATCATTCATCTGGGATGGCGGTTACCCGCCACCTCGAGCGACCTACCCGGAAACTTGGACGGGCCGTCCTCAAGCGTTCCCCTATTTGGTCTTGCACCGGGTGGGGTTTACCTAGCTTCCCCGGTCACCCGGAGAACTGGTGCGCTCTTACCGCACCGTTTCACCCTTACCCCGCCGAGGCGGGGCGGTTTGCTTTCTGTTGCACTTGCCTTCGCGTCGCCGCGACTCCACGTTATGGAGCACCCTGCCCTGTGGTGTTCGGACTTTCCTCCGGCATGGTGTTACCCACGCCAGCGATCGCCCGGCCTGCTCCGGCCGCATTTCCTCCTCTTCTCAAAAAGAGATCAATCATCCTCTATGATCTCTGTCGGGTCTATCATTGCCGCTGGGTAGATCAATCGCTGGCACACCGGGCACATCTCCAGGCTGTTCATCCGCATCAGTTCGATGTACGCCTGGGGTGGAAGATTCATTCGGCATACCTGACATACCCCATCAACGACCGCTGCAACCGCGACCCCATGACCTTGTTGGAGGGCCCGATTGTATATCTTCTGCATTTTTGCATCCAGCGAGGCCCAAACGGTATGACGCCTTTCATCGAGCGCATCGAACACGCTGCGGTGACTGTCCGCTTCGGCACGAATGGAGGCCTGATTCTCCTCGATCTCTTTCTGCATGTCGACCAAATCGGCCTTGAGAACGGCCACCTGTTTCTCGGCCGCTTCGATGGCCTCCAACGCCGTCAGCATCTGATCCTGAACAATGGACGCTTTAAGCTTCAAATCGTCGATCTCTTTGAGCGTGCTCTGGTATTCCTTGTTGGTTTTGACTGCATGCAGCTTTTGTTCGCTCTTTAAAACAGACGATTCGATGGTTTTCAGCTCGGACTCGTCCCGGCGGTATTGTTTCCTCAGATCTTCCAGGTGGCGCAACCCGTCGTCGACCTGTGCCTCGAACGACACGAGTTGCCGGCCCAGTGAATCCACCCGCTCCGACACTCCCGACAAGAACTTTTCGATAGATGCCCGTTGGGTGTCTATCCGTTGCAGGGCAGCCAATATGGCGAGACTCTCTTTAATGCTTGTGGTCATCATCATGTCTCTTTCACTGAAGCCTTCACAACCAGGCTCGTGGGCAAGTGCCTATTCAATCCACTTGAAAGGATCACGTTCGATGCGACAGGGTTCGATGTCAACCGACCAGCCTGCATGGCGGGCCGCCTGCCTCAAATGGGCGACCAACGGATCGATGAAAATGTGCTCCGATGCAAAATGGCCCACATCGATCATCGCCCGGCCATCATCTTCGACCCTTCTGGCGTCATGATATCGCAGATCGCCGGTCAGGTAGACCTGGGCGTCGCTGTCGAGAAACGCATCGAGTAAACTCGATCCCGAACCGGAACAGACCGCGATGCGATCGACCATCGATTCGGGCTCCCCGACGATTTTCACGGCCCGAAGCTTGAACCGGATCCTGATCCTATGGGCCAACTCAGCCAGGGTCAGCGGCTGCGCCAATCGCCCGAGGCGTCCCATTCCAGCCGTCGCCCCGCCCTGCCCGCCGGCTTCGCTGGCATCCAAAGGCACCATCGGCACGAGATCGTGAAGTCCGATGAGGCCGGCCAAAATATGATTCAGCCCTTCTGATGCACTGTCCAGGTTGGTATGGGCCGAATAGATAGCCATACGGCCGGTCAGGGCAGTCTCGACGATTTTACCGACGGGCGTTTCCACATCTATGGACCGCAACGGTTTGAAAAGCAAGGGGTGGTGAGTAACAAGTAGATCGACTTTTTGGTCGGCCGCCTCCCGTACCACCTCCAGAAGCGGATCCAAGGCGATCCAGACCTTTTTGACCGGCCATTGCAAGGAACCCACCTGCAGGCCGCAGTTGTCCCATTGCTCAGCCAATACAGGCGGCGCAAGGTCTTCGATCACACTGACGATATCGCCGGCCACGGGCTGAATGGCGGAATCTGTGCTCATGCGGCGCTCTCCTTTTTGGCACTGGCTCTATATCATTTTAAACATCTATTGCAATGACATATTGAAATCGACCGACCGGAGGAAAAACCGCCCTCCATGCCCGGCCCCTATCTGGACAACGGGTGGCAAAAGCGAAACGGTGTGCTGGGAGACCCGGTGATCGGGCTTTTGAAGGGAAGACGAAGCGCAGCTTGGACAAAGCAAATGATCAGAACGAAAAGTGGGCCCACCTGGGCTCGAACCAGGGACCGACCGGTTATGAGCCGGTGGCTCTACCAACTGAGCTATGGGCCCTTTGAAAATGCAGGCTTCTATTATCGGTCGCCTGCCGCTTTGTCAAGCATCCTAGTTTTCGATGAAGCTTTTGAGCTTCCGGCTTCGCGTCGGATGCCTCAATTTACGCAAGGCCTTGGCTTCGATCTGGCGAATACGCTCCCGGGTGACGGTAAAATCCTGACCGACCTCCTCCAGAGTGTGGTCCGCTTTCTCTCCGATACCGAACCGCATGCGCAGCACTTTTTCCTCCCTGGGCGTTAGGGTGGCCAACACCTTGCGGGTCTGTTCGGCGAGGTTCAGGCTGACCGCTGCATCGGAGGGCAGCATAAACTTCTTGTCTTCGATAAAGTCGCCTAAATGGCTGTCTTCCTCCTCGCCGATGGGCGTCTCCAGGGAAATGGGTTCACGGGCGATCTTCAGCACCTTGCGAACCTTGTCCAATGGGATCTCCATCTTCTCCGCGATCTCTTCGGGACGAGGCTCACGCCCCATCTCCTGCACCAGGTATCGGGAGGTGCGTATCAGCTTATTGATCGTCTCGATCATATGAACGGGTATACGAATCGTACGCGCCTGATCGGCAATGGCCCGGGTGATAGCTTGTCTAATCCACCACGTGGCGTAGGTGCTGAATTTGTAGCCGCGCCGGTATTCGAACTTGTCCACCGCTTTCATCAGGCCGATGTTGCCTTCCTGAATCAGGTCAAGGAATTGAAGTCCCCGATTGGTGTATTTTTTGGCGATGCTGACCACGAGGCGGAGGTTGGCCTTTATGAGTTCGCTTTTGGCCAACTTGGCCCGTGTGCGCCCCTCATCCACATTGGACAATATACGCTTGAGAATTCGACTGTTGGCTTTTATCTCGTTTTCACGAGAGAGGATCTGCGTCTGCATATCGCTCAGGTGGCCGAAAAGCGACTCCAGATCCTTGCGGGTCATATCACACTGCCCGGAGGCCATTTTGACGAAACGCGTTTTGGAGGCCAGATTTTCGCGAAAACTGGCCACCGGCACATTCAAAGACTCGGCGGTTGCGGTGATCACTCTGTTCATGGCGTCGAACCAATCGATCAGGTTGCGAATATCCTCTTCGATCTGATCGATGATACTCCCTTCGAGACGCCAATCTTTGAGCATATCGAATATTTTCTGGTTTCGACGCGAAATGCAACGTCGAATCCGGCGTTGCTCTTCGGTTTTCATTTTACCGTTGGCATCGAACAACTGCTCCCTGAAGCCCATGTTTTCCGAATGGATCTCGGAGATGCCCTTGATCGTCGTCATGAAAGACTCGATTTGAACGACCTCGTCCTGATAGGTATCCCCTTCGTCCACATCTCTCAGCACATGCTTGGGTCGCAACAGGCCGCTTTCGATCCGACGCCCGAGATCCAGTATAAAATCGACACCGATGGTGGTTTCCAGCAATGCCTTAAGGACATCCTGCTCGCCAGCCTCGATCTTTTTCGCTATCTCGACTTCGCCCTCGCGACTGAGCAAGGTGACCAGTCCCATTTCGCGTAGATACATCTTTACCGGATCGGTCACCGAACCATAATCGGACATGCCCGAATCGTCCAACTTGGCTTCTGCAGCCGCCTTTTTGGACTTGGTCTTGGTCAGGTTCTGATTGTTCTCATCGATGATATCGATACCCAAATCGTCAAACATAATCAGTGTTTCGTCCATCTGTTCGCCCGAGAGCATGTCGTCGGGCAGTGCACCGTTGATTTCATCATATGTGAGAAAACCTTGTTTTTTACCCTGTGCGATCAGCGCTTTCATGGCCTTTTCGCTCACACTTTTTGCGCTTTTGGCATCTCCGGTCGAATCTGACATCGCTTCTATCTCGGTCGCTTCAGTCTGCGAAGTTGTCCCTTTCTTGGCCGAACCTTGACGGGTCGCATCCTTGCCGGCAGCATTCTTGGTCTGGGTATCAAGCTTGGTCTTTTTTGCCATTTGAATGAGCCTCCTGCACACTGCTTACGAATTGATCAATCCCCTTGCCGCCTGTCGTTGTTTCTCCATCAGCAACGTTTCCACCAATTCCCTGTCATTATTTTTTTCAGCGAGCTCTATCTTGCGCTGCAAATCCTGTGTGATCCGTCGTTTGGACCGGGATTCGAATTGTGCGAGCACGCGCTCGCATCCTTGCCGGTCCCACCGGCATTCTGTCATGGCCAGCTGGGCCACGAGGTTTCTGTAGTGCGGATCTTCGATCGCCGATACAAGATTCGATGTACGTTCTTGTTCGATATTGCCCTGATTCGCGATCATCTGCCCAATCAGTTTCAGTTTGGCATCTTCGAAGGCATCCAGCAGATTCCTTCCGATGATCTCCGAAATCATCGGCGGGTAGCAGAGCATCATCCCAATGATTTGCAGCTCGAGACGGCTTGCCTCCGGCATCGACACCCCCGGTCGAACGTTCGTTTGAGACCGTCCAGATCCCTGAAGCTTTCCCGCCGCTTGGCGGATCTTCTCCAGCAGCGCCGTCTCATCGATGTCGAGTCGTTCAGAGAGCTGCTTGATATATAACGTTCGCACCACAGCGTCCTGGACCGATGCCAATACCTCCTGGACGTCGTTAATGACCCGAATTTTACCCTCCAGGGTCAGACCGTGCCGTTTGATCGCCGCTTCCATGAGGAACTGCACCATTCCCAGGCCGTTATCGGCGAATTTCAGAAAATCATCAGGGCCGAATTCTCTCAAAAAGGTATCCGGATCATGCCCCGTCGGCAAAACGATCACGCGGGCATCCAGGAATCCTTCCTCAAAAATCGGCACGCTGCGTTGGGCGGCCTTAATGCCTGCCTGGTCCGAATCAAATACCAGGTAGACCCTGCCCTCCTGGCCGACCATCCCCTTCAGTGCCTGCACATGCTCCGGTGTCAGGGCCGTGCCCAGGGTCGCCACACTGTTTTCCAGACCATACAAATGCATGGCCAATACGTCAAAATAGCCCTCGACGACGAAAACCCGACCCGAAGCACGGGCGGCCTGATTGGCCTTCTGAATACCGTAAAGTCCCCTTCCCTTGTTAAAAATCGGGGTTTCAGGCGAATTGAGATACTTCGGCTTTTCGTCGGTCATGATCCGTCCGCCGAATCCCAACACCTGCTGGTTGACATTCATGATCGGGAACAGCACACGGTCGCGAAACCGATCGTAATACCCATTGCCGTCCTTACGGGGGATGACCAGCCCCGCCTTTTCCAACAGCGTCGCGGGTACGTTTTTGCCACTGAAATAGTTGAGTAGACCATCCCATCGGGGCGGTGCATACCCCAATTGATAACCGGTGATGATCTTGCGGGTCATCCCCCGCCCGATCAGGTAGCTCATCGCCTTGGCGCCCTTTTGGGCGTCCGTGAGATTCGCATGGAAAAAATGCATGGCCATCTCGTTGATGCGAAAGAGCTTTTCCTTCTCGCTGGCCTGGATTTTCTGGGCGGGCGTGAGCTGATCATCGGGCACCTCGATGCCATATTTTCCCGCAACCGCGCGAACCGCGTCGGGGAATGAAAGCCCCTCTTTCTGCATCAAAAAACTGAAGACATTCCCGCCCACATGACATCCGAAACAATAGAACATCTGCTTTTCGGGGCTTACGGTAAAGGAGGGAGTTTTCTCGGCATGAAATGGACACAATCCCAAATGGTTACGACCTGCCTTTTTAAGTACGACGTATTCTGAAATCACATCGACAATATTGGCGGCATTTTTTATTCTCTGGATTGTGTCGTCTGGAATAGAACGTACCAAGAACCGCGCCCTCCATTCTGACGGACCAGGGTCAAGCCTTAAACCAGGGCAGGAGCATCGATTGATGCCGGTTCGAATCGTATTAAGGGTCCGCCAAGGGACCGAATTCTGTTTGTTTCAAAGCTGTCGCCGGCATGGGCACACCATCCTGAAAATTAAAATTCGCGATACTATCCAATCCGCGAAGCTCTGTCAATAGTCCGCTTGAAACGCGAATATAATCACGATTCAAATCGATGTAACCGTCATCGAAGGATTTTTTACATCGTGCCCTTGGACGAAGGCACCCCTTTGACGCTGCTGTCCATTGACGACGCCTGACGCAGAGCGCGTCCCAGGCCCTTGAAAGCCGCTTCGATCATATGGTGCCAATTATCCCCATATGCAAAATGCAGGTGCAGGTTCAAGCCTGCTTTATATGCAAATGCCCTGAAAAACTCCGACGCGAGAGTCGTGTCGAAATCGTTCTGACGAGGTACGCGCTCCGGTAAAAGGAACTTAAGGTAGGGCCTGTTGGATAAATCGATGATGACCGTTGTCAGGGCATCGTCCATGGGGATGGCCGCGTAGCCGTATCTGCATATGCCGCGGCGATCTCCAAGCGCCTGACTGAGCGCATCCCCCAAAACCAGACCGACATCCTCGACCGTATGGTGAAAATCCACCTGGATATCACCCCGGGCCGCGATTTCGAGATCCAATTGCCCATGCACCGCCAGCAATGTCAGCATGTGATCGAAAAAACCGATCCCCGTGTCGATTTCATAGAATCCGGTGCCATCCAGGTTCAATTTGATGCGGATCTGGGTCTCCTTGGTCTTTCGTTCAAGTTCGGCGTTGCGCTTCATGAATCATCCTTTTATATGGAAGATTTTGGTGCTGGCAGGCTGGCATCTGTTTTCCGACGCATCGTGGGTATTCTTCTAACCCATTGTGTTTTATAAAGCAAGTGGATAGCCGGACCGTTCCAGACCAAAAGAAGAGGGTTGATTTCATTCCTCCGTACCAGTAAGTCGGAGCGGTTGCTTCCAAAACGCGGTGCGTCGCTTTTGAAGGCATGCTAAACAGTGTCCGTCCACAAATAGGCAAATTGGGTCGAGATCAAGGCGCGCGGGAAATTTAACCGCAGGCATATGGTCGATATTCCGAGGATTGAATTTTTCGCGCAACGCCGATATCGGGCCAATTGGTCATTTGTGGATGGGCACTGAATAATTTCAGGAGACACGAACGATGAAAATGAATCCCATCCACCTCAACGATGCCCACAAAACCTACCAGCATGACCAGGATAAGGTCATGACGCCCGAAACCACCATTGCCCGCTTCAAGCAGCGGCTCGCCGAAAGCGGGCTGCATATCCTCGAGGACATTGTGCGCATCGACAACGGTCGTCTCGGCATTCCGGTCTACTTCAGCGTGTGCGGCGACGAGGCGCGGGAAATCATAGGTAAAAACAAACAGATGGGAAAAGGTGCCACGCCGCTTCAGTCCCAGGCCAGCGCGGTCATGGAATTGGGGGAGCGATTCAGCCTTTTCAGTTTCATGCGCGACGGTGACAATTTTATGACCGCTCCGCGAAACGCCCTTCGTGAACCGGCAATGAGTCTTGACCAGATCGCGCTTTCCGTTTCAGACCAATCGGAGGATCTGCCGATCGCCCTCGATATCTTCGATACGTTGCCGCTCAAATGGACCTGGTCCTATAACCTGACCTTGGACAGGTCCGTGCTCGTACCGTTTGACTGGTTCTGGACCATCAACGAGTTCAACGGCTCTTCGGCCGGCAACTGTGTCGAGGAGGCCGTCTGCCAGGGCATATGCGAAGTGGTCGAACGCCATGTATCTGCCCTGGTCAGCAGAAATCGGCTAAAGGTGCCGCGCATTGCAGAACATTCCATCAAAGACCCTGTGGCGCTGGAATTGTTGTCCAAATTTAAACAGGCTGGAGTTGAACTGTGCCTGTCTGATTTCACTCTTGAAATGGGCATCCCCTCCATTGCTGCGCTGGCCTGGGACCCGGGGACGTTCCCTGAAAAAAGCGAAATCGTCTGGACCGCCGGCACCACACCGAACCCGGCCAAAGCGCTCTGCCGTGCTCTGACGGAAGTCGCCCAACTGGCGGGCGATTTCAACAGCGGCGGAAATTACGTGGCCAGTGGGCTGCCAAAATTCAACGCGTTGGCGCAAGCCGATTATGTCATCGATCCAGGGCATGACATCGAATTACATAAATTGCCGGATTTGAGCGATATCAACATTAAAATCGAAGTCCAGCGCCTGGTCGGCACCCTGGCTGAAAAAGGGATGCAGGTCAACGTGATCGATGTTCACCACCCAAAGCTCAAGATTCCTGCCTTTTACACCATCATTCCCGGCGCCCTGTTCCGAGAGCGCGCGGCGCAACCGACGGTCGCCATGATCTGTGCGAAAATCATCTATCAAAACTTCGCCCCGGCATCGGCAAGAAAGGCGTTGCTGGACATGGAAAAAAAATTACCGAATAAGTACTACCTCCATTTCTACCTGTCCCAGATCGACCTGAACACAGGAAATTATCCCGGGGCGATCGCCCGGCTGAACCGGGCCGTTGAGCTGGGGCCTGGGAACGAAGATCTGGCTAGTATTTATACGTATTTAGGGGTGTGTCACAAGGAGCTGGGTAACTATGGAGAAGCGCTGGCGGCATTGAATCATGCCGATGGAATCGACTCCGAGCGCACCGACACACTCAACTTGATGGGTGTATGCCATTACAAGTTGTCCGCTTTTGAGGAGGCTATTGCCAGCTTTAAACGGGTCGTCGCCTTGAATCCGAGCTCGGCCATCGATTATGCCAACCTGGGGGTGAACTACCGCGCCATCGGCGACAAGGCCAGAGCCATCGAATATTTTCAACTGGCCCTGAGCCTGGATCCCAACATCGAGTTCGCACAGAGCCATCTGGCGGAATTGGGGGGTGCGCCGAAATAACGTTATTCCGTGCTATCCGCCAAGATGCCAAACTTTTCCAGGAGCTCATCGGCCAGGTTTCTATAATCCACCGACCCAAAACTGCCTTTGCGGTAGAAAACGACCGGCCGGCAGACATCGGCGCTCTCCGCAATGGTGGTGTTGGCTCGCACGGCCGTGCGAAATACCAGATCCCGGTAATTCTCATCCGTTTTCAACTGATCGAGAATCCGCTGACTCACGCGCGTGCGAGAATCATAAAATGTCGGTACGATGCCCAGAATGGAAATGTACGGATTGATGGTTTCCTTTACCGCAGAGATGGTATCGAACAGTTCTTCAAGGGCGGCATAGGCGTAAGGATGAGTCTGGCACGGCACCAACACATGCCGGGCATAGGTAAAAACATTGACCGTCAACAGGGACAGACTGGGTGGCGTATCCAGAAGGACGAAGTCATACTCCTCGGGTAAATCCGCCAGGGCTTCCTTGAGCAGGTTTTCTCTTCCGACCACATCCGCCAGCTCGACTTCCGACCCGGAAAGATCGACATGGGATGGCAGTAAATCCAGTCCCTGCCAGGCGGTTTGGACAATCGCCTCGGCCGCCTTCGCCGGCGATTCCCGATCGAGGATGTCATACACCGTCGGGGCACCTTCTTCCGGCTCAACCCCCAACCCTTTGGTCGCGTTCGCCTGGGGATCCATGTCGACCAGCAGCACCTTCTGCTGCTTAAGCGAAAGAGCCGCGCCCAGGTTGATGACCGTGACGGTTTTGCCAACGCCCCCTTTTTCGTTCGCAACAGCAATGGTCCGAGTCTTCATTCTCTGCTCCTCCTAATGTGTGTCAACGATCAATTTCCCTACATCCCCGCGGATCCCCTCCAGTTTTCCAAGCACCTCGGCGACAGCCTCCTCGATGACTTGCAAGGCCTGGTCGGTGCGCGCTTTGTCCTCGTGCTGATCTTCAACCGTACCAACGATGCCCTTCAAATCGCCCAGATAGGCGCCGAATTGTTCGGTAAGCGTTTCGTGCAAACGGTTTCCCGCCATTTCGGTCAGTCGCTGCACGTACTGGAACTTGATATTCTCCTTATAGTCTCTAAAATGAGCTTCGATGGAACGCTCGGTTTCGGACTTCATTCTGCGGATGCCATCCTTCAGCGCCTTGAGTTCCTCGACCCTTTTTGAATCGATCGACTGACGCAACAGCTTGCGAATGAGACGGGCCAAAGAGTAAAAACCAAGCCGCATGACGGCCTCGGTTTTGATGTAGGCGCCATATCTCATGGTGGCGGCAGCCGGCGGCAGCGTGATGCCGTTCATCTGCTTGACATTTTCGAGCTCGTCAAATGGTCGCAAAGCGCCTTTGACCGACGAACCGGGAATACCCATCTGCCTGAGCACTTCGTCGAAGCGTTCCAATGCATCGACCACCATGGCCTCATAAGGCTCTCCGATCATGTGGAGCTCTTCCTGTAAACGCTTCTCCACCTGCTGAATCTCCCCCATGATATCCGGGTTCACCTTTTCGGCCATGAATCCGTCCACGGCCTGCTTCAGATCCTGAAAAACGAGATAGAGGGTGTGGGTGAAACCCGAATTGGCCAGTTGTTCCTGGTAATGGGACAAGTCGATCTGGTATTCACGAACAAAGGCGCCGACCTTTTTGACAATCGGTCCGCTGGACGGATCGAGAAATCGGTCCACCTCTTTTTTCAGGTCCTGGCTGAGTTTACGGGCGGCGCCGTTGAGGGTGGTTTGAATCAAAGATTGAACTTGCAGCATGTGCAGTTGATGCATCTGCAATTTTTCCACCATGGCACGCGCTTCCCCGGCGTCCCGCCGAAAAAGGTCCCGATGGAGCTGGACCCACTGGTTGAGCCCGTTGGCCGTCAAGTTCATATGCGACAGCTGGTTTTGGAGCAGCAGCGCCCAGCGCTCGCGCGACAACTTGTTCTCCAAAAACGAAGTCAATCGAGCCGTTTCCTGGTTTGAAAACGCGACCAGTTCCTCTGCCTTGCGCCACTGCTCCAGCCGATCCTGGTCTCTGGGGCTCAGCGGTGAACGCGATCGATCGAACAGGTTATACAGGGCTGAAATGGTGAATATCTCAGGCGCCTCGACGACCAGCGACAACTCCTCCCGAACGCGTTTGACCAGGGTTTGCAGGTCCTCCAGGCTGTCGTGTTCGCTCAGATCGCAATTGCAGACAAACAGCATATTGCCGGCAATGCCCATTCTCTTGATGATGGATAAGAAGCGGATATCGGCCTGGCGCAACCCGGTCCGGCTGCTGATGACGTAAACGATCAAATGCGCTTTGAGTAAATAATCCTGAATCATCGCGAGGTGAAGCGGATTGGGCGAGTCGCTGCCCTGGCAATCCGCCAACTCGATGTCTCGCTTCAGGATATCCCCGGGGACAGACAATTGCACATCCTTGAGATAGACGGCCAACGCGTCGCTGCCGACGAAATCGCGATGATCGGCAAATTGCCCATTATCGAATTCACGTGTCGAACTATCGGCCGAAATATACGACTGGATCTGCTCATAGCCTTTGACGTAGGAGGAAAGCAGCACCCCGTTTGCATTGAGACGGTCCTGGGAAATACGCATCTCGTGATCCAAGGCATCCAATGCCTTGGCCAGGTCTTCCCGATCCTGGGTTCGGCGGATGTCGAAATCATGATGCTCGGTGCGCCACTCTTCTGTAGGGAAAAGCACCAAAGCGTGTTTGATCTCCTCGTTTACTTCATCCCATGATTTAAAATAGAGGCGTGCACGCAGTAGCTCGCCCTGACGGACCCGGGTCACGAACGAGGTGACCACGCCGGCACCCCGTTTGAGGTAATCATCACTCAACAGAGCATTGACCAGAGTACTTTTACCCGACTTGATGGCGCCGACCGCGGCTATCCGAACCACATGCTCCCGCAAATGGCTGTCGATGTTGCCACACGATCGCTTCCATTGTTCGAAAACGGCCTGGTTCCCGTCGAGAATCGTTTCCGCCCGCTCGATCAATGCTTGCACTTCATGGTTGATATCGAGCATTGCTTCCTTGTATTTTTCGTAAGCATCCATTCATCCATCCGCCATAGGCATAGTTGAGCCCTCAGAATAGGTAACACTTCAATCCTGCAGCATATAGCAACGCTCGCATACCCTTGTCAAAACCTTAACCTTTGCCACGTTCGGTGTGCTATCCTCGGGCTAACCTCGGGCTATCCTCGAATTGATCGGCAAGTCCCGGCCCGACCAAATATAATGGTTTGTTAATTCTATGATTTTATGATATTAAGATCTTCAATCGATCGGAGATGGAGACCTGATAAGGCGCCATTCAAATTATGCGAGGACTGCAAATTCATGTCTGAAAAGAATCCCGAGTGCCCCTTGTATAACCCTTTAAACTGCAAGGAATATTACAATCCGAAACTGTGCGCTTTCGTGCGTAAAGATAAAATGTGCTTGAAAAAGAAAAAGCCCAAGCAAAAGCATAAAATATCAGAGGACGAGGATGAATGATTCATTGTCCGAGGTTTTTCCCCATGCGCTCTAACCCCCATTTTTAGTTCAAAAGCATTCCGCCATCGCCATCCCCCATCCAGCCATAACAACCTCTCCCTTGTCGATCATGATCGAGGATACGCGCAACTCAGGCATGCCCGCCGCTGTCGGAAAGCAGCTGCGGATCGATGCCCAATCGACGGATGGCGCGTTCCCACTTCTCTTCCTCAGGGCATTTGAAAATGATCTCATCATCACATTCGCTGACCAGCCATGCATTCTGTGAGAGCTCCCATTCAAGTTGACCGGGAGCCCATCCGGCGCATCCGAGGCAGACCAGAAAATCGCCCGGCCCCACGCCCTTGGCAATGGCTTCCAGGATGGCGATCGAATTGCTCAGGGCCAGGGTGTCATTGATCTTGAGGCTCGTACCCCAGTCGAGGGGCGGGCCATGGAGGACGAATAGTTCATTCGAATGAACCGGCCCACCGACGTGGACGGGGATGGATGCAGCGCCTTCCACCGACACCATGCCCAACTCGTCGAAAATCATCTTGCCATTCAGTCCATCATGGAGTTGGTTGATCACTATGCCGACCGCCCCCTCATCGGTGTGCTCTGAAATGCACGTCACGGATTGACGAAAATTGGGATCCTGGAGGGCCGGCATGGCCATGATGAAACAACCTTTGAACGAAGTGGGTTTAAAATCATCCATCTCGAAAGCGACTTTCTTTGGGGTTGGGTTAGGTTTCTTATATCAGATAAGGGCGATAAAGAAAACTTGGGGGGTATTGAATACTTCAGGCTGGACGTCGTCACCTTCAGTTGCCCACGCGGTGTGACCAGACCAATGCCAGGTGAAGATTGAAATCCGGAGCGGTTTGGGTGAAGAGGTCTTCACAGAATGCGACCTCGACACTCACGCGCTCGCTCAGAATCCGTCTGAATCCCAAGGTGAGTTCTACCGCGCCGTCGTCCAGAAGGGAAATGCCGGTTTCCTCTATGGGTGTGGAAGAGTAATTGAGCTGTGCGTACCAGCGCCAACGGGGCCCGGCGATATAGGACGCTCCGCCAAAAAGGCTGAAGCTCTCCTTTGCGGACACATCCGCGCCGCGGGTTTCAGGATCGGCGTGCCAAATATAACCCGGCATTAGATAAAACGCCCAACGCCTTCCCTCCCACTGGGTCGGCACAAAGAGACCGGCGTCAACACGGCCGCTGCCGTATCCCCGCTTTTCATCGCCGATCGGCAATTTGATGCTGCCCACCAACGAACCGATCCAGCTGCCGGATCCATTGATCTCGAACAGATGCATTTGGCCGGAAAGAGTAGCGTCCGCCCAACTGAAGCCATCCGTATCGCCTTGAATCCAGGTGCGTCCGTTCTTGCGCATCTCGTAGGCAAAACGGTTGTCCGGCCGCTCTTCCCGGCCGTAATTGGAAAACCCGAAAGCATCGTGATAGTTTTCGAGAAATCCGTCCAGGAAACCGCTGTTCATGCTTACCAGGGGCACCTGGACGCCGATGGAAAACTTCCGTGTCAAGCCATATACCATGGATACGTCTACCACACCCAACTCCATATCCACCAGGGCCGACCAACCGTCTTGCCGTTCGTTGACATAGACGCTGCTGTAATCGACGGCGATGGTGGTTTGAAATGCGCCCTTTGCGGGCAAGCGGGCATCGGTGGGCCTCGGGGTCAAAAAAATCAAGTGGAGTGGAAACCGGTTCTGAACTTGCAGGGGACCTTGAGCCTGCGCACCGGCGGCACTTCCGAACAGGATCAGTACGATCACGCAGCGGATCAAGCCATTCATGGGTCGCATAAGGATAAGACCTGTGCATGGGAGAATCGCGTCCAGTAAAGCCTCAGTGCCCATCCACAAATGTCCAATTGGCCCGATATCGGCGTTGCACGAAAAATTTAATCCTCGGAATATCCGTCATATGCCTGCGGTCAAATTTTTCGTGCGCCTTGATCTCGACCCAATTTGCCTATTTGTGGACGGACACTGTTATGCCTCAAACCACAGCCAGGGCAAAACCGCAAGCCGAATGACGGTCGACATTGTGCTGATTGGAGATTTGTGAATGGTCAGCAACAGCAATTTCAAAATGAACATGATTCGTCCGAAGGGGATACCTTCCAGAAGTCGTTTGATAAAAAAACTCGCAAGGCAACGGTTATGGCAGGCGCGGGTGGGGCAGGTGGCCAGGGCCACATACGCCTTCGGTCAATAGTGCCGGTTTAATGCAAACGGCGGAAAAGCGGCCCAGACTGTTTGAGCGCAGCGAGTTTCTGGGCCGCCCGCCGTGCATTTTACCGGCACTTGACCGCTTGGCGTGTGGCATCGGCCACCTGTTCCACCCGGGCCGGATTAAAGGAATACTATTTATTTAGAATCGCTGGGACACGAATTAAAAGCTTGACAGCTTAGGGGCATATTGTTAAAGACCGCTAAATTGCTCAGGTGACTATAATTATGAATTTCATCGCCATCCGACTTATTCTCGTCGAAATTATTATTCTCGTACTCGGTGTCCTTGAGAACACCGGGTCCAGGGGGGCGATAATGGTGTAAGATAAATCCCCGGTGAAACCAACAATCCGTTATCGGCCCCACGTCGATAACGGATTTTTTTTTGGAGGAAAGCAGCCCATGAAAAGCAGCCAGGTCAAAGAAGGCATCGAACGCGCCCCCCATCGTGCATTGCTCAAGGCATGCGGCTATACCGATGCGGAAATCAAACGCCCCCTCATCGGCGTCGCCAATTCGGCCAACACGGTGGTTCCAGGCCATGTCCATCTGAACACCCTCGCCGACGCCGTCAAGGCCGGCATTTACATGGCCGGCGGCACCCCAGTGGAGTTCGGCGTCATCGGCGTCTGCG
This sequence comes from Desulfatitalea tepidiphila, assembly GCF_001293685.1. NCBI lineage: Bacteria > Pseudomonadati > Thermodesulfobacteriota > Desulfobacteria > Desulfobacterales > Desulfosarcinaceae > Desulfatitalea > Desulfatitalea tepidiphila. The sequence continues at coordinate 1,782,213 of NZ_BCAG01000003.1, forward strand.
ATGGCATCGCCATGAACCATGAGGGAATGAAGTATTCTTTGGCCAGCCGTGAACTCATCGCCGACTCCGTCGAAATCATGGCCAGGGCCCATGGGCTCGACGCCCTGGTGCTGATCCCCAACTGCGACAAGATCGTTCCGGGCATGCTGATGGCAGCCGCCCGTCTCGACCTGCCGGCCATCTTCGTCAGCGGCGGTGCCATGCTCGCAGGCCGCCATCCCAATCAGCCCAACGGTCCCAAAATCGACCTGATCACCGTGTTCGAATCCGTGGGGGCGGTTCGATCCGGACGCATGAGCGAAGCCGAACTGGCCGAAGTGGAAGACGCCGCCTGCCCGACCTGCGGTTCGTGTTCCGGCATGTTCACCGCCAACTCCATGAACTGCCTGACCGAAGCCATCGGCATGGGGCTGCCGGGCAACGGCACCATTCCAGCCGTCATGTCGGCCCGCACACGATTGGCCAAACTGGCCGGCATGCAAATCCTCACCCTGTGGAAAGAGCAGATCACACCGAGCCGCATCATGACGCCGCAGGCATTTGCCAACGCCCTGGCCGTGGATATGGCACTGGGCTGTTCGACCAACACCGTGTTGCATCTCTCCGCCATCGCCCAGGAAGCGGGTGTTCCCTTTGACCTGAACCAGATTAACGAGATCAGCGGCCGAACGCCCCATTTGTGCTCGATGAGCCCGGGCGGAAGCCATCATATCGAAGATCTGAATCGCGCCGGCGGCATCCAGGCGGTGATCAAAGAGTTGGCCAAAGGCGGCTTCATCGACGAAACCTGCATCACGGCCACCGCCAGAACCGTGGGCGAAAACATCCAAAATGCCGACATAAAAGATCCGGAAGTGATCCGTTCACTGGGCAATCCTTACCATCAAACCGGCGGTCTGGCCGTGCTTTATGGCAATCTGGCGCCCAATGGCTGCGTGGTCAAACAAACGGCGGTGCGTGAAGAGATGCTGCGGCATCAGGGACCGGCCAGAGTATTCGATTCCGAGGACGATGCCACGAAGGCCATTCTGGACGGTCATATCAAAGGCGGCGATGTGGTCGTGGTGCGCTACGAAGGGCCCAAGGGCGGACCGGGCATGCGTGAAATGCTGACGCCGACCTCGGCCATCGCCGGCATGCAGCTCGACGGACAGGTGGCCCTGTTGACCGACGGCCGATTTTCCGGCGGGACGCGCGGCGCCGCCATCGGCCACATCTCTCCCGAAGCGGCCCAAGGCGGACCTATCGCCCTGGTCGAAGAAGGAGATCACATCGCCATCGACATTCCCGCCAGAAAGATCGTGCTTAAAGTTGAAGACACCGTATTGGAGGAACGGCGCAGCCGATGGCAGCCGCCGGAACCCAAAATTCGGACGGGCTATCTTTCGCGCTACGCGCAACTCGTCGGGTCGGCCGATTGCGGCGCGGTCTTCAGTGCGAAATCATAGAATCCCACTCATAGGATAAAACGGGTGATAAAATGGAACTGACAGGTGCACAAATTTTGATGACCATCCTCAAAGAGGAAGGCGTGGACACGATCTTCGGATTTCCGGGAGGCGCCGTCATCGACTTGTATGACGAGTTGATCCGCAGCGACCTGCGACACATCCTGGTGCGGCACGAACAGGGCGCGGTGCACGCCGCGGACGGCTATGCCAGGGCTTCGGGCAAGGTCGGCGTCTGTCTTGTCACCTCAGGACCCGGCGCCACGAACACGGTCACGGGTATCGCCACGGCCTACATGGACTCCATTCCGCTGGTCATCATCACCGGCCAGGTTCCCACACAGCTCATCGGCAACGACGCCTTTCAGGAAGTGGACATCGTGGGCATCACGCGGCCCTGCACCAAACACAACTACCTGGTCAATCATGTCGAAGACCTGGCCAGGATATTGAAAGAGGCCTTCCACATCGCGCGCAGTGGACGTCCCGGGCCCGTTCTGGTGGACATTCCCAAGAATATCGGCGTGGCCAAAACAGACTACCAGCCGATCACGGAAGTGAATATCAAGTCCTACAACCCGACCTATCATCCCAACACCAAACAGCTCAAAAAAGCGCTGAACCTGCTGAAAGCCGCCCAGCGGCCGCTCATCTTCAGCGGAGGCGGTGTCATTCTATCCAAGGCGTCCGACGAGTTGGCCGATTTGGCCCATCGACTCAAGATTCCAGTCACCAGCTCGTTGATGGGGCTGGGTGCATTTCCGGGTTCAGATCCGCTCTGGCTTGGCATGCTGGGCATGCACGGCACCTATCGGGCCAACATGGCGGTCTCCCAATGCGATCTGATGGTTGCCGTGGGCGTGCGTTTCGACGACCGCGTCACTGGCAAAACCGACTGCTTTGCGAGCGGGGCCAAGATCATTCATATCGATATCGATCCCACCTCGATCCGCAAAAACATACCGGTCACCGTTCCGGTGGTCGGAGATTGTCGCAGCAGCCTGACCGAACTCAACCGTATGATCGTCGAGGAAGGGATTCAAGCCGACGAAACCACGCGCAGGGGGTGGCTGGATCAAATCGTCTTCTGGCGGGATGAGCACAAGCTGGCCTACGAACAGAAGGAGACCATCAAGCCCCAGTTCGTCATCGAAAAGCTCTACGAGTTGACCCGTGGCCAGGCCATCGTCACCACGGAAGTGGGGCAAAACCAGATGTGGGCGGCCCAATTCTACCATTTCGATCGCCCCCAGCAGTTCATCACGTCGGGCGGCCTGGGCACCATGGGATTCGGGCTGCCGGCCGCCATCGGCGCCCAAGTGGCTTTTCCGGAAAAAATGGTAGTCGACATCGCCGGGGACGGCAGCATTCAGATGAATATCCAGGAGATGGCCACTGCGGTTCAATACAACCTGCCGGTCAAGGTGGTCATTCTCAATAACCGCTGCCTGGGCATGGTGCGCCAGTGGCAAGAGCTTTTTTACGATAAACGCTACGCCCACACGATTTTGGAACACGCACCGGATTTCGTTAAATTGGCCGAAGCGTTCGGCGCCAGGGGACTCCGCGCCTCGCACCCTGACGAAGTAGAGGCGACGCTGGCCGAAGGTCTGGAGACCAAAGGCCCGGTGATCATGGAGTTCATCGTGGCTTCCGAAGAGTGCGTCTATCCCATGGTACCGGCCGGCAAGGCGATCACGGACATGTTGTTGGTCTAGCCCTGGGTGCATCTTTTGAGCAGATGCGACCCGGGAACATATGCATCAATACCGGCCCATGCCGGTCCAAACCGACAAGCAGCAGAAAACGAGAACCGACCATGAACTCAAACAAACATACCTTGACCATGTTGGTCGACAACGAACCGGGCGTTCTATCCCGTGTGGTGGGACTGTTCAGCGGCAGAGGATTCAACATCGACAGTCTGTGCGTAGCCGAAACCCTGGATCCCAAAGTATCGCGCGTCACGATCGTCACCCAGGCCAACAAACCGCTCCTCGAACAAATCGAAAAGCAATTGCGCAAACTCATCAATGTCGTCAAGCTGCGCGACATGTCCGATGATCGTGCCGTTCGCAGGGAAATGGCCCTGATCTGCGTGCACGCGCGGCCCGAAAACCGCGACGAGATTCTGCGGCTCGTCAATTTATTTCGCGCAAAAGTCATCGACGTGGCCTCCAATTACTACACCATCGAGGCCAGCGGAGACGCAGATAAGATGACCGCCCTCATCGGTCTTTTAAAACCCATGGGCATCAAAAAAATCGCCCGCACCGGCACGGTGGCTTTGTATCGTGAACCCAAGCGCGGCATATAACTTATGAATCGTTACAACACCGGCCGACCACATGGCACCGGTTCATCTATTTTATAGTGTTTCAGGTTCACAATGTTTCAGGTTCATCACGTATCCGGGCCAGCAGGCCCATCCCAATCATTTGAAGGAGAAAAAAATGGCAAAAATCGATTTCGGCGGTGTCGTAGAAGAGGTTATCACTTCTGAAGAATTTACCCTCGAAAAGGCCCGCCAGGTCCTGGCAAACGAAACCATCGTGGTCTTGGGTTATGGCGTACAGGGCCCGGCCCAGGCACTGAATATGCGCGACAACGGCTTCAACGTCATCGTGGGGCAGCGCGAAGGCAACAAGTCCTGCTGGGACAAAGCCGTCGCCGACGGCTTCGTGCCCGGAAAGACCCTGTTCCCCATCGAAGAAGCGGCCAGGCGGGGAACCCTCATCCAATACCTGCTCTCCGATGCCGGCCAGATGGCCACCTGGCCCCAGATCAAACAATGTTTGAATCCCGGAGACGCCCTCTACTTTTCCCATGGCTTTTCCATCGTCTACAAAGACCAGACCCACATCATCCCGCCCAAGGATGTCGATGTGATCCTCGTGGCGCCCAAGGGCTCGGGCCGCAATGTGCGTCTGAATTTTCTGGACGGCAGCGGCATCAACTCGAGCTACGCCGTGTTCCAGGATGCCACCGGCCGTGCCGCCGAGCGCACCATTGCCGCGGGCATTGCCATCGGTTCGGGATATCTGTTCCCCACCACTTTCGAAAAAGAGGTGTTCAGCGATCTGACCGGCGAGCGCGGTGTGCTGATGGGATGTCTGGCCGGTGTGATGGAGGCCCAATACACGCTCTTGCGCAAACATGGTCACAGCCCGAGCGAAGCCTTCAATGAGACCGTCGAGGAGTTGACCCAGAGTCTGATCCGGCTGGTGGCCGAAAACGGCATGGACTGGATGTATGCCAACTGCAGCACCACGGCCCAGCGAGGCGCGTTGGATTGGGCGCCCAAGTTCCGCAAAGCCGTGGAGCCCGTATTCGACGATCTTTATGAAAGCGTGGCCAACGGCACCGAAACCCGGCGCGTTCTGGATGTCAACACTGCCCCGGACTACCGGGAAAAACTCAACGCCGAACTGAAAATCATCGGCGACAGCGAAATGTGGCGGGCCGGGCGTGCGGTTCGCAGTCTGCGGCCGGAGAACCGCGCAAAAAAATAGGATAGGAAAATCATGAAACAGGTGCTCATCTACGACACCACGCTTCGGGACGGCAGTCAGGGTGAAAACATCAACTTCTCGTCGGAGGAGATGATCAAAATCGCCAAAAGGCTCGATCAGACCGGGGTTCACTATATCGAAGGCGGGTGGCCGGGATCCAATTTAAGGGATGCCCGTTTCTTCGAACTGGCCCGCAGGGAAAAATTCACCCACGCACGCCTTACCGCGTTCGGTTCGACACGCAAAGCCAACACGGCCGCCGAAGAGGATCCCAATCTCAAGGCCTTGATCGACTGCCAGGCGCCGGCCGTGGCCATTGTCGGCAAATCCTGGCCCCTGCATGTCGAAGAGGTGATGGGCAATACACGAGAAGAGAACCTGGCCATGATCCAGGAGAGCGTAGCGCTTCTAAAATCCCACGGCCGGGAGGTCATCTACGATGCCGAGCACTTTTTTGACGCCTGCAAAGAAGATGCACCCTACGCCCTTGAAACCCTCTTCGCGGCGGCCCGGGCCGGCGCCGATGTCCTGGTGTTGTGCGATACCAACGGCGGCACCCTGCCCCACGACATCGAATCGATCGTGGGTCAAATCCATCAGGAGTTGACCGCTAACGGCATCGAACCTCGCCTGGGCATTCATGCCCACAACGACTGCGGCTTGGCCGTGGCCAACACCATTGCCGCACTGCGTGCCGGTGCGGTTCTGGCCCAGGGAACCGTAAACGGATATGGGGAACGCTGCGGCAACGCCGACCTGATCACCGTCATCCCGCTGTTGAGTCTTAAAATGGGGATGCGCACCATTCCCGAAGATAAATTCGTGCACTTGAAGAACCTGTCCCGTTTTGTCAGCGAAACGGCCAACATCGTGCCGCTCAATTCCAGACCCTTCGTGGGGCGCAGCGCCTTTGCGCACAAAGGCGGACTGCACGTCAATGCCATCATGAAAGTGCCGCGGGCTTACGAACACATGGACCCGGCGCTGGTCGGCAATCAACGCCGCGTGCTGGTATCGGACCTGGGAGGCAGGAGCAACATCATCTACAAGGCCAAAGAGCTGGGGGTCGAACTGGGCGGCAATGGCTTCGACAGCCATCAGATCGCCGCAGAGATCAAGGCGCTCGAAGATAAAGGGTATCAATTCGATGTGGCCGATGGCTCCATGAAGATCCTGCTGCAGAAATTCACGGAACAGTTCGTCCCGCTCTTCGCGCTGGAGAAGTTCCGGGTCTCCATCGAAAAAGACAAAGATCAACCTTGCCGGGCCTACGCCACCATCAAGATCAATGTGGGGGGTACCTCAGAAATCACCGCCGCCGAAGGAAAGGGACCGGTGAGCGCCCTAGACAACGCCTTGCGCAAGGCACTGGCCAAATTCTATCCCGATCTGGGGAGTATGGGTCTGGTGGATTTCAAGGTGCGCGTCATCGACGGCCGAAGCGGCACCCAAGCCAAGGTGCGCGTGTTTATCGAATCCCGGGACAGCGACGATATCTGGAGCACCATCGGCGTCTCGGAAGACATCATTGAAGCGAGTTGGCAGGCCCTGGCCGACAGCTTCCAGTACAAGCTGGCCAAACAGGAGGAATCCAACCCATTATGAACAGCCCCATGAGAAAGGCAGGACCTCACGCCGCAGGGACATCTCCCCTGCGGCCCATGCTTTCGTTTCGTTCATGTGAGTGAATCGAAGCGCATCGGTCCGGCAGGTGGACCGGATCCAACCTGACACATGATGAACGAAACAGACGACTGAGGTAAAAAAATGACCGAACTGGTTAAAATTTTCGACACGACGTTGCGCGACGGCGAGCAATCGCCCGGTGCAAGTATGAACACGGCGGAGAAGTTGCGACTGGCCATCCAACTGGAAAAGTTGGGTGTGGATATCATCGAAGCCGGTTTTCCGGCAGCCTCGGAAGGCGATTTTGATGCCGTCTCCCAAATTGCCGGCCGACTCAAGGTAACGGAAGTCGCCGGATTGGCCCGAGCCGACAAAGCGGACATCGACTGCGCCTGGGGCGCCATCAAAGATGCCGCCAAACCCAGGATCCACACCTTTCTGGCCACTTCCGACATCCACCTGGAATACAAGCTGCGGATGAATCGTGATCAGGTGCTGGCCCAAGTCAAGGATGCCGTGACCTACGCCAAAAGCCTGACCGACAACGTGGAGTTTTCTGCGGAAGACGGCTCCCGCAGCGACCGCGATTTTCTCTGTAAAGTCTTCGAAGCCGCCATCGCGGCCGGTGCGACCACGGTCAACCTGCCCGACACGGTCGGCTATGCCATTCCCAATGAGTTTGCCGACCTGGTCCAATATGTCATGCAGCATACGCCGAACATCCACAAGGCGATCGTCAGCATCCATTGCCACAACGATCTGGGTCTGGCCACGGCCAATACCCTGGCCGCCCTGGCGGTCGGTGCCCGGCAAGCCGAGGTGACGGTCAACGGCATCGGCGAACGGGCCGGCAACACCTCCCTGGAAGAGGTGGTGATGGCCTTGCGGACACGCAACAACTACATGCCGCTGCACACCAACATCAAGACCGAGCACATTTACCCCACCAGTCGATTGGTCAGCATGATCACCGGTATCATGGTACAGCCCAACAAGGCCATCGTGGGCGCCAATGCCTTCTCCCACGAAGCCGGCATCCACCAGGACGGCGTACTCAAGAATCCCATGACGTACGAAATCATGAAACCGGAAACCATCGGCCTGAACGCCAACAAACTGGTGCTGGGCAAACACTCGGGCCGCCATGCCTTGCGGGAGCATCTCAAGGATCTGGGCTACGATCTGTCCGACGAAGAACTGCGCCTGGTCTTCGATAAATTCAAGGCCCTGGCCGACAAAAAGAAACATGTGGTCGACGAGGACCTGGAAGCCATCGTCACCGAAGGCGTCCTGCGCACCACGGAAACCTTCTCCCTGGAGTACCTGCATGTTTCGGCAGGTACCACCGTCATGCCCATGGCCAGCGTGCAGCTCTCCATCAACGGCCGCTCGATCAAAGGCGCCGGATACGGTAATGGTCCCATCGACGCCGCCTACAACACTATTGCCAAGCTCACCCACACCGAATCCGAACTGCTGCGCTTCACGGTCAGCGCCTTGACCGGCGGCACCGATGCCCAGGGTGAAGTGACCGTGAGGCTCAAGGAAAATGGACTGGTGGCCCTCGGCCGGGGATCGGACCCCGACATCATCACGGCCAGCGCCCTTGCGTATATCAATGGCTTGAACCGCATGGAGTACCTGAAATCCCACCCGATAGAACGCGCCCAAAGTTTGTAGCAGCTAAAAAGCCCCCGTCCCATCGGGCCGGGGGCTTATGACATGAAATATCTGCTTGATCAGGGCTGCGATCACACCTTGAAGCTGTTGACCACCGTATTGAGCTTTTGAGCGATGGATCGAAGATCTTCGGCGCTGACCTTGACTTGACCGCTGCTGTTGGCCATCTCGCTGGCCGACTGGTTCACCAGGCCGACGTCTTGAGCGATCTGCGTAGCCACCGAAGAGCTCTGACTGACGTTTTCGTTGACCTCCTGGATGCCGTTGGATGCCTGGGCGATGTTATTGGCGATTTCCTGGGTGGCCGAGGATTGCTGCTCGACTGCCGCCGCAATGGTGCCGACGATATCGTTGATGGTTTTGATGACCTTGGAGATCTCATCGATTCCCGAAACCGCTCCGGTCGTGCTGGACTGGATATTGGCGATCTTGCCCTTGATATCCAATGTGGCCTCCGACGTCTGCTTGGCCAGCTCCTTGATCTCGTTGGCCACCACGGCAAAGCCCTTGCCCGCTTCGCCGGCGCGCGCCGCCTCGATGGTGGCGTTCAATGCCAACAAGTTGACCTGCTCGGAAATGTCGGTAATGGTCTCGACCACTTTGCCGACACCGGCGGCGGCCTGCCCCAGGGCATCCATCTGCTCGGAAGAGGCCACAGCCGTATTCACGGCGCCATCGGAAATTTTTCGAGCTTTCTCGGCATTCTGGGCGATTTCGTTTATCGTGGAGCTCATCTCCTCGGCCGATGCGGCCACGACACCGGCATTGGTGCTCGACTGTTCCATGGCCGCCGCCACATTGTTGATGTTGGCGCTCATCTCTTCGACTGCTGCCGCGACGGTATTCGACTTGCCGAACATATCTTCGGCACTGGTCGACATATGCTTGGACAGCTCAGCCAGGGTACCTGAGGCGTTGTCCAGGGTGGCCGCATTCCCGGCCATCTCCTTGATCATTCCCTGCAGCTTGTCCATAAAGGTGTTGAACCAACCGGCCAGATCCCCCAACTCGTCTTTGGAGACATCGTCCAGGCGCTTGGTCAGATCACCCTCGCCTTGGGCGATATCTTTCAGACCAAAGACCATGGCATTGACCGGACGGGTGATCATGCGCGCAATGGACCATGCCAGCAGCACGCCGACGGCCACGCCCAAGGCCACGACCAATAGCAGTATGGTCACGGCGGATCTGTATGTGCTCTGGGCATTCGCGCTGGCTTTCTCGGCCAGGGCCAGATTGATTTCGGTCAGCTTGTCCAGTTGGTTCCGCATCTGCTCGAAATGTTCTTTTGCCTTTCCAAGGGTCAACGCCTGGGCCTGCTGAATCGACTCCGCTGTCCCCTTTCGAGCCAAGTCCACCACTTTGCGGGACTCCAGCTGCCACTTTTTTCTGGCCTCATCGTAAACCGGAAACAGCGCCTTCTCCTCTGCGGTCTGGGCCAGGGCCACATATTTGTTCCAACGCGAATCCGACTGCTTCAGGTTGGTATCGTATTCTTCGACGAACTGCTTGAAGAGCTCGGATTTTGGATCGGTGAAGATCATGGACCGCTCGGCCACCAGCAACTGCTGCAAATCGCGATCAGCCTCGATCAAAAAGTCGATGCTCGGCATCTGAATCCCGTAAATCGCCTTTAAATCAGTTTGAACCCCTCGAACGCTGCGATAACCGGTGTAACCGATCACCGCCATGAACACGACCATGATGCCGAAGCCGGCCAACAACTTGACTCTGATTTTCAAATTTTTGATGAATGCCATTCCCCACCCCTTGAGTTCGATGATATCAACCGCTATGATGCTTATCAGTATTGCCTATTATCTAGAAAAGTTGAGCGATTTTATGGAAACACCAATAGAAAAATTGGCAGGGTTGAGAACCATGATAGACGAAAGCCGGCGATTGGTCGTGTTCACCGGCGCCGGCATCAGCACCGAATCGGGCATTCCCGATTTCAGGAGCAAGGGGGGCATCTGGACGCAATACAAGCCGATCGACTTCCGGGATTTCATGGCCGATGAAGAGCAGCGACGGGCGTCTTGGCGCATGAAGTTCGCCACGGAACGCCTGATCGCCGATGCCAGCCCCAACGCCGGACACCTCGCCATCGCCCAACTCTACCGATCGGGCAAGCTCACTGGCGTAATCACCCAGAATATCGACGGGCTGCATCAGGCCTCGGGCATCCCGGACGAGGCGGTCATCGAACTGCACGGCAACAGCACCTACGCCGTATGTCTCGACTGCGGCAAGCGATATGAACTGGACCACATCCGCAGCATTTTCCTTCCCGACGAAACCCTGCCGCATTGCGACGCCTGCGGCGGGATCATCAAGACCGCCACCATCTCCTTCGGTCAGTCGATGCCCGTGCGTGAGATGAAGTTGGCCGAAGAACACGCCCTGGCATGCGACCTGTTCATTGCCGTCGGCTCGTCCCTGGTCGTCTATCCTGCGGCCGGATTCCCTCTTTTAGCCAAGCGCAATGGCGCAAGACTGGTGATCATCAACCGTGATCCCACAGAGCTGGATCGCTATGCAGATCTGGTGATCCATGCCGAGATCGGCGAGACGTTCAAGGCGGTTCTGGGAGTGGACGAAGGATAGGTGTGCCCGTCCACGGCTGCACGGCATTTGACAGAAAATTCGCAAGGCATCGGCAATGGCAGGCGTGTGTGGAACAGGTGGCCGATGCCACACGCCAAGCGGTCAAGTGCCGCTAAGAATGCACGGCGGGCGGCCCAGAAACTCGCTGCGCTCAAACAGTCTGGGCCGCTTGTCCGCCGTTTGCATTCGAGCGGCACTAGGACCGCAGGCGTACGTGGCCCTGGCCACCTGCTCCACAAACGCCGAGTCTATTGTAAAGCATTCAGTTAAAATCGCGGGATCTCGATGCTGCCGACAAGCTCCCTCACCGAGGCGATTCCCTTTTCACGAAGATAGTCTTCGATACCGTCGATGATCTCCATGGTGCAACGCGGGTTCACGAAATTGGCCGTACCGACCTGCACCGCACTGGCGCCGGCGATGATAAACTCCAGGGCATCTTCGGCGTTCATGATGCCGCCGATGCCGATCACGGGCACATCGACCGCCTGGGCGACCTGCCAGACCATGCGCAGCGCCACCGGTTTGATGGCCGGCCCTGAAAGGCCACCGGTGATGTTGGCCAGTCTGGGGCGGCGGGTATGAATGTCAACGGCCATTCCGGTGAGGGTGTTGATCAGTGAAACGGCGTCTGCACCCCCATCGACGACGCTGCGCGCGATCAGGGTGACGTCGGTGACGTTGGGTGAAAGCTTGACGATCAGCGGCCCCTGGTAACGGCGCCGCACCGCTTGAGTGACTTTTTGGGCAGTGTGGGCATCGGCACCGAAGGCCACCCCACCCTGCTTGACGTTCGGGCACGAGATGTTGACCTCGATGCCGGAAATCCCTTCAATGCCGTCGAGCCTGGCCGCCAGTTCGGCATAGGATTCGATATCGGTTCCATAAATATTGGCCAGCACCGGCGCCTCGAGTTTTGCCAGGTACGGCAATTTTTCCCTGATAAAGGCATCGACGCCCACATTTTCAAGACCGATGGCATTGAGCATCCCGCAGGCGGTTTCCACGATGCGCGGCGGGGGATTGCCCTTCGAAGGTGCCAGCGACAATCCTTTGACCACAACCGCGCCCAGTCGATCCAGGGACAGCAGGGACTCGAACTCTTTGGCATACCCGAAGGTGCCGGAAGCGGTCATGACCGGGTTTTTCAGCCTCAACCGCCCCATATCGACAGACAGATCAGGATTCATTCAGTTTTCCAATCGTTTTGCCACGCAAAGTGGCGCCACACTCATCTATTGAAGGGTTAACCTGGTGAAGGGATAGCCTGGCGCATCAAAGCGATTTAATATACCTCATGGCTGTACCCTAGCGCAATACCATCTATGGAGCGATCCATTCGCTTTTAATATAGAATACGGATGCTTGCCTTCCTATTACGCCTTGAGGCCGAATCCATAAATATCCCTGAACGACCGTAAAGTTCCGAACAAAGGGGGCGATAGTACCTATGAGCCGATACGGCCTTAGTGACCATTTTCGAAAACAGGTATTGCGCCATGATCAAACTTCTCAAACGCGGGGATAAACCTTTATCGGAAAACAACTCCGACGCCGTGATTCAGTCGGCGACGGATATAAAAGAACGCGCTGAGATGTTGTTTCGAAGCGTCGATGTACTCTTGCATTTTTTAAAGGCCTTTGCCCTCGATATCAAAGAGATCAATGCGGAACGATACAAGCAGGAGGTCCAGGAGTTAAACGATCTGTATCATTCCGACGAACGTTCGAAGCGCATCGAGATGCACTTCGAGCGCCAAAAGGAGCGTATTCTCGCATTCATCGAGCGTCAACGCAGCTATGTCCATGACAAAGAGAAAGAGCTCCGCGACATCATCGATCTGCTGACCAAGGCCATGGCCAACCTGAACGTGGAAAACCTGGAATTCTATCGCCGCATTCACGACCAGGGCGAAAAGATGATCGAGATCAGCGGGCTCGATGACATCAAAAAGATTAAAAACGCCCTCAAGGTCGAGGTCGAGCAGATGTGGGAAATGGTCGAGCTCAAGCAGGACCAGGAAAAACGTCAGATTCAATCATTGGCCAATCAGGTCCATACCCTGCAAGCCGAATTGGCAGCCGCCAAAAAGAAATCCATGACAGACGGTCTTACCGGAGTATACAATCGCCACGCCCTGGATCACTATCTTGCGGAGAGAATCGATCGCAACCGTATGGTTCATGAGGACTTCAGCCTGATGATGGTCGACATTGACAACTTTAAGCAGATCAATGACAAATATGGCCACCTGATCGGAGACAGGGTGCTGGTGGCGCTGGCTCAAAAATGCCATGGCGCCATACGGGGGGATGATTTTCTGGCGCGCTACGGTGGCGAAGAATTCACCATTATTCTGGAAGGAACGAGCTTTCGGAACGCGCTCAAAAAAGCGCGCACCATTTGTACCAGTGTCGCTGCAGTGCGTTATGCCACCAGCGAAGTTCAAAAGGATGATTATTTGAGCATGACGGTCAGCATTGGCATGACCCAGTTTAAAAAAGGCGACACGCCCGAAAAGCTGGTCGCCCGTGCGGACAAGGCCTTGTACGAAGCGAAACGCAAGGGGAAAAATTGCGTGGTCGGCCAGAGATGACCGCCACTTCAAAACTGGATGTACCATCGGCATATTTTTGACGATTCTGACAATGATCGTCTTCCTGCAGCATCTCCGCCGCCAAACGGATCATTGACAAATCTGTGGCGGCCGATTAGTTTTACCAGTTGCGCACGGACGGCAGAGCTTTTGCATCACCCTGCGCCAGCGCAGTCTGAGACCACTCCAGGAGGAGCCCTTAATGTCCATCAGTGATCGTGTTCGATTTGAGAAACCTGATCTTGAAATCCTGAATCAAACGCATACCGTAGTGGATCTTCATTTCCACTCGACCTATTCCGACGGACTGAATCGTATTGACAAGATTGCCGCCAAAGTTCGCAAATTGGGTATCGGCATCGCCATCACCGATCACAATGAGATTCGTGGGGCGCTGGAAATCGATCAATATGATGATATTTTTTCCATCCCCGGCATCGAATTGACGGTCGCCGAAGGATCGCATTTGCTCGTCTATTTTTATGAGACAGCCGAATTGATACGATTTTACGAGCGCGAGGTGGTGCCTCACATGGGCGCCGGCGTCATGAGTTCCCTGAGTCTCACCATGGCCCAGGCCATAGAAAAAAGCCGCCGTTACCGATGTGTCGTTATTTTCGCCCACCCATACTGCGCCATGTACACCGGCGTCTGTAACGTGCAATTCTCGCCAGGTGAGCTGCAGCATTTGCTGGCCCTGGGCGACGGCGTCGAATCGATCAATGCCAACAATCTGAATCGCTGGAACCTCAAATGCACGGTTTTGGGATTCAATCTCGACAAAGCTATGGTGGGCGGCAGTGACGGGCACGCCTTAAATCACATGGGACGAGCGGTGAGCTACGCGAAATGCGCCCGAACGCGGGAGGACTTTCTGGATGCCATCAAGAGCAAGCGCAACCAGGTCGTTGGCAAGGAGATCACCTTCCTGCGCAAAGTGACCACCAACAGTCTCAAGCTGCGCTCGAATATCGGCAACTGCCCGGACCTCATTGAAAAAAACATTCGCTATGGCCGCAAGGTGATTCAGTTCAAGTCGTGCGCCCTGCGCGACCAAATGAAAAGACGCATCGAACACCACTTCAGACAGGAGCGTTTGCGCAGCTACTTCGGCATCTGAAAACCGAGCGTATACAAAGGATCAAATTTCGCGCAACGCGGATATCGGGTCAACTGGCCATTTGTGGCCGGGTACTAACGGACCCGGCTCATAAACTTACCCGTTTCCGTATTGATGCGGACCCGATCGCCGGGAGCCATATATTCGGGCACCAGCACCACCCGGCCATTGGACAGGGTCGCGGGCTTGTTGCGGTTGGTGGCCGTCGCCCCCTTGATGACCGGTGCGGTCTCCACGATTTCAAATTCCACGGAAGCCGGGAGCTCGATGGCGGCCAACTGACCTTCGAGCATCAATGCGGTCAACCCTTCCATATTATCCAGCAACCAGTCCTTCTGCTCTACCAACTGGTCCACATGAAGGCTGTACTGCTCGTAGTTTTCCGCATCCATGAAATGAAAGGTGTCCTGGTCCGAATAGAGATAGGTCATCGGCCGCCTTTCGAGGACCAGCTCTTCCAGCACATCGTTGCTTTTATACGTCTGCTCCAGATTCTGGCCGCCGGGAATCGTGGTGAAACGAACTCGGTAAAGTGTATTGGCACCCCGAGCGGAAGGCGTTTGCATATCGATATCGCGCACTTGACAGGCAACGCCATTAATGCTGACCACATTGCCTTTGCGCAGCTGTGATGCTTTCACGTGAGGTTACTCCTTCTTATACGGTTCGAACCCATGATGGTTTCGTCAAAAGCCGGGTGGATCAAATATCATAGCCCGCGTAACAGATAAAACGAAATCTGTACCCACGCCTCTATCGTTTTGGTAGCACATCTTTCAAAAATGTCCTGTTTTATTTCATTATTGAAAGCTCTTCGGGATAGCCCATCGACCATATCCGCCCCGGTAAGGGTTCATGTGCGCGCTATATTGACTTTCGGGGGGCTTGAAAATTTTTTCAATAAATGCACAAAGTGGGCATGTGTGTTGCATCGATTATTTTAGGATTCTTTCCAAGCGAAGAATCGATGCAATTGCATGAAAGAACGTGATCAAAAGGAGCGTTAGAACCAGGAATGATTGACCGTTTTCAGAGATTCAGACTGCCAAGGACTGTCGACGAGGCTGTCGACATATTGATATCCGATTTGACGACCCAGCAGATGAATACTATGGGCCACATGAGCGACGAGGCGTTCGACCAACTGTGCAGGCAACTGACCCCTCACTTGCAACACGACTTTGGTTTGTGGAGAGGCAATGACCGATTGCTGATGGATTGCTTCGATAAGGTCGACAACCATACCGACACGGACCCGATGCGTATCATTTTGGAGCGCATGCGTGAACGCCTCAAAGTGGATCACGGGGTATTCATCGCCACATAGGTCAAGGATTCACTTAAGCTATCGTTTACATTATGTAAAATTTATTGACAGGGATATGTTTGCGCCTTTTTGAAGCCTTCTCGCCATTCAATATTTTTTACATTTATTTCTGATAGTTAATCAACATTTTCAAAATTCAGAAACAGGCATCGAGTTTGCTCAGATCATTTTGAAGATTTGGATGTTATCTAAAAACCGATGAGCCTTGCGTCTATGAACCCTACCGAACGTATCAAACTGTTGTCCATGGCAGGCATGTTGACGCTGGCCACCTCCCTGACAATCTATTTCCACGCGGTACTGCAGAGCGGATTGGTCTTTACCCATCTTTTTTACATTCCTGTGATTCTCGGCGCTTTATGGTGGGGTCGCAAGGGATTGAGCATCGCCATTTACCTGGGACTCATGCTGACGGTGTGCCACTGGGCATTAAGACCCGATATGGCAGGCCCCAATGACCATTTCAGAGCCGTCATGTTTGTCGTGGTCTCGTTGCTGGTCTTGATGATGCGCAAGAAAATTCTCGCCTCCGAAGCAGCCTTAAAGCAACAGTCATCGGAATTGCAGCAACGGGTGCAGGCCCTGAGCTGCCTTTACGCCATAAACCGCCTGAGGGAAAAAAGCACCCTTTCCTTGCCGGATATTTTCCGAAAAACGATCCATCTGTTGGAAGAGGTCGGTTTCGGGGGAGGGTCAGCCCGAGCGCGTATCACCTATGAGGGGCGCGCATTCGGAAACGAAACGCCATCGGATTATTCTTTCAGCTTTTCGAGCCCCATCATCCTGGGGCAACAGGTTTCGGGGAAACTCGATCTGGGCCTTTGTGAGAAACCATCGGTGGACACGGCCACCTTTTTCGATAATGCCCGGGAATTGACAGAAGAAGTAGCCAGAAGGCTGGCCATCATTATCGATCACGAAAACGCCCGCTCCGAACTGGAACGCCACCGGCATCACATGGAAACATTGGTGCAGGAGCGGACGGAAGAGCTGATCGTGGTCAATCGGCGGCTCAGGGAAGAGATTGCCGAACGCCTGAAAACAGAACTTTCATTGCGGGAGTCGGAATACAAGTACCGACTCCTGTTTGAAAACGCCAATGAAGCGATCTATATATCCCAGGAGGATCGCATCCTGTTCCCGAATCCCGCACTGACCAAACTGAGCGGATACAGCGGCGAGCAATTGCTGGGGCGTGAATTCATAACCCTGGTACACCCCGATGATGCCGACATGGTCTACCATCACTACCGTCGACGTATAGAGGGTGGCAGCGTCCCCAATACCTACGCATTTCGTCTGGTAACAGCCAATGGCGCCACTTGCTGGGTTGAAATCAACGCCGTGGCGATCGAATGGCGGGAGAAACCCGCTACCCTGAACTTTCTGAGAGATATCTCCTCCCGCAAAAAAATCGAAGCCACCCTTGGACAGATTCAGAAAATGGAAGCCATCGGCGTTCTGGCGGCCGGTATTGCACACAAATTCAACAACGCGCTCGCAAGCATCACCGGCAGCATCGATCTTCTCAAACTCTGCTTTCCAGACCACCCGGAGGTCACAAGATATTGCCAGACCATGTTTCACTCCGTAGAGACCATGACCGGATTGACACGACAACTCCTGGCCTATGCCCGCGGCGGCAAATACCAGGCGCGGCGTCAACAGCTCTCGGCCCTGACGATGGAAACACTTCAGATGCTCGACGCACCCAAGGACAAAAACATACAGATCGAAACCCTGTTTGCACCGAATACACCCGACATCGAAGGCGATGCCGTCCAGCTTCGCATGGTTCTCCAGGCGATCCTCAGCAATTCTGCTGAAGCGGTGCAAACCGGCGGTCGCATTCGAATTCACGCCTTTCGATGCCATATGGATGCATACGATGCATCGGCGTTCGAAGGCTTACCCTCGGGTGAATATGCCGGATTGTGCGTGGCCGACAATGGCATCGGCATGACTGAAGAGACCAGTTCCCGGATATTCGAACCTTTCTTCACCACCAAATTCCTGGGCCGCGGCATGGGCATGGCCGCAGTTTACGGCATCATCAAAAATCATGGCGGCTATGTCTACGTCGACTCGGAAATCAACCACGGAACGGTGGTACATATCTTCCTGCCCGCCATCTCTTGACGCCACCGTCCGGCAGCGACGTTTTACATGGTCGTCATCGCTTGATTGCATCATGGAAAACATGCGTTATGATACAAGTCCATAACGTTTGTCAGAATCAAAGGAGGAAGTCGACATGTCTACACCCGGCAAACCCATTGCCCCGCTCGATAAAATAACGCTCCACATTCAGGCCGTGCCCCGGGACGGCAATTCCGGCCCCAAACCCGCAGAAGCGGAATTTACATTTATTTTCGGTATTGGATCCTCCGGAC
Source organism: Desulfatitalea tepidiphila (assembly GCF_001293685.1). Lineage (NCBI taxonomy): Bacteria > Pseudomonadati > Thermodesulfobacteriota > Desulfobacteria > Desulfobacterales > Desulfosarcinaceae > Desulfatitalea > Desulfatitalea tepidiphila. The sequence continues at coordinate 1,800,523 of NZ_BCAG01000003.1, forward strand.
TGATACCCTTTGAACACCAACTGATCGAAAAAACAGTAGGTGAGACCGTGACCATGCCCGTGGAACCAGGCGCAGCCGAAGTCCTTTTCGGTCACCTCAACTGCATGTTGCATCAAGCCATCGGGATCAGGCCGCCCTATGACCTCCATGCCTCCGTCGTTTCCGTGACGACACCAGAGGGACGCGAAGTGGTCAAGGCCATGGCCCAGATGACCGGCGGTTGCGGCGGCGGTTGTTCCTGTGGATGTGGTTGTTGATACCCTTCCCGACCATTATGGCTATACCTACGGTTCAATTTTTCTATATATTTTCAATCAGTTTCGACTTACTGCCAAGGAAAGCGTCCCACCTGCGCCCACGACGCAAACGCGCTTTGTGAAGGCGATGGGCACCCCACACCGGGGCCATATTTAATTCATTGATTTAATTCGTTGAATTTCATATATACATTTTGAGGCCAACTCTGAGTGCCAACGATCCGGTAAAAAGGAGAATCGGACGGATATTGTACGCGCATCGGTCCAAGTGGAAATCGACGGCGAACCATCTGGAGCCATACATGTATCGAGACAATTACATTAAAGCCCTTCGCACCGAGATGCTGGAGATGGTCGCCGAGCAACTGACGCCCGTGGCCATTCGCTACGGGTACAGCGATGTTCCCCTGGAAACTACCATCAAGTGGCGTCCCCAGGTCTTGGTTTTAGGCGGGTATTCTTCGGGCAAATCCACCCTGATCAATGAATTTCTCGGGGCCGAAATCCAGGCTACCGGTCAGGCGCCCACCGACGACTCGTTCACGATCATCACCTATGACGACTCGCTGCCACCCGACGAACCGATCAAGGTGACCGAGTCACGGGATGGAAAATTTCTGCTCAACGACAGCGAATACCCCTTTGAAACGTTAAAGAAGCACGGCCAACGGTTTGCGGCCCATTTCCGCCTGAAAAAAGTCAATTCGCCATTCCTCAAGAATCTGGCCCTCATCGACACCCCGGGCATGCTCGACAGCATCACCGAAAGGGACCGCGGGTATAACTACCAGGAGGTCATTGGAGATCTGGCTCAAATCGCCGACCTGGTCCTCGTTCTCTTCGATCCCCACAAGGCCGGTACCGTTCGCGAGATTCACACCAGCCTGCGTGAAACCTTGCCATCCAGAACCTTTGAGGACCGGGTACTGTTCGTTCTCAACCGGATCGACGAGTGTGCCTCCATGATCGACCTGTTGCGCGTCTACGGGACCTTATGTTGGAACCTTTCCCAAATTACCGGGCGCAAAGATATCCCCATGATCCATTTGAGCTACTCCCTGAAAAAAAGCAGGGAGATATCAAAGGATCAGGAGATGAGCTACTTGCGCTTCCTGGAAAATCAGCGCGATGTGCTCAAATTGGCGGTGTTGCAAGCGCCGCGGTACCGACTGGACAACCTGGCCGCCTTCGTGGAAACCCATGGCGAACGATTGGCCCATTTTCTCGAAGCCCTCATCAGCTATCGCAAAAGGGCCCGCAAATTCGGTCTCAAAAATTTCCTGGTTGCCTTCCTGTGCTGCCTCGCACTGGGCAGCGCCGTCTTTATGATCACCATGACGGCGCCGCCCCTGGCGGGAACCGACCTGATCATAAAAGGCGTCATCGCCGGAGGTGCCGTCATCGCGGGCCTGTTGGCATGGGCCTTTTCCTTGCGCCGCTTTTTCTATAAACGTTTCCTGAAGAAAGCACTGAAGAACACCAGCAGCTTGACCGCCCTTTTCAATCAAACCCGTAAAGACAACTGGGAAGCGGTGCGGGACGCGGTGATCCGTTATCTGCGCAATACGGAAGGGAAGTTTTCGTTGCGGGATGTGCGCAACGACTTCAGTGTGGTTTGGCAGGTCTATGAACGCGGCTCCAAGGAAATCCGCGAAGCATTGAAAGAACTCGAGGGCTTGTCCATAGAAGAAGAAACCGAATTTTTCAAAGCACGTCTCAACCTGGATGACCAGGGAAACCCAAGGGGTGTGACGGCTTAACGCGCGATATCACCGGTCGCATCCCCCCCCCCAACTGGATGCCGCGATCATGAACATCCGAAACCCACTGCAAGGGCCCTCCGATGACCCGCTGGCTCCTGAAGTTCTTCACCGCCATGCCTGTGCATTGATCCACTCCATGCGCACCATGGTGCTGGCCACCCAGGATCATCAAGGCCCCTGGGCGGCGCCTGTTTATTATGTCTACGTCGAGCCCTCTTTCTGTTTTTTTTCGAGCCCCAACGCACGCCATGTCCAGCGCACACAGCCGGACGACCTCGTTGCGGCGGCCATTTTCGCAGACAGTGACCAGTGGCAGGAAATCCAGGGGTTGCAGATGAGCGGCTATCTTCGTGAGATCAGCAAACGAACCGATCAACTGAAAAGTATCGGGCGATTTCTGGCCCGATTCCCGTTTGCGGTGCCGTTTCTGCGGCCTTCGAAATCGGAATCGGCAGATGTCGTTCCGGAGGTCGCTGAAAAGGTCAGGATCTACGCCTTCACCCCCCAGGAAAGCTACTACGTCAACAACCACCTGGCCTTTGGCAAGCGGTTACCCGTCGAATTGAGGAGGAGAAAGAAATGACCGCAGCGGATCGCCATGCGTATGCCGAACTGGACCGCCCCGAAATCCTGCGCGCCATTTTTCATCCGCGGCCCGAACCGGCAGGGATTGACCGGCGCGGCCAAGGCCAGGACCACCTCATCCCGGTCGCCCGGGAGATCGCCATCGGATCACGGTTCCACCTGTGCGATCGATCGGGCGCCACAATCCTCTTTTTTCACGGCAACGGGGAGATCGTGGCCGATTACGATGACCTGGCGCCCTTGTACAACCAGATGGGGATCAACTTTATCGTGACCGACTACCGCGGTTACGGCCGATCCACCGGATACCCGACGATCAGCGGAATGATGGCCGATTGCCACCTGGTGTTCGACTATGCGCGCGACTGGCTGACGAAAAGTGGCTACCAGGGCCCACTGGTGGTCATGGGCCGCTCCCTGGGCAGCGCGTCCGCTCTGGAACTGGCGGCTGACCCAGATAAAAATATCGACGGCCTGATCATCGAAAGCGGTTTCGCCTATGCAGCGCCGCTGTTGCGCCTGCTGGGCGTCGATGTGGATCGTATCGGATTCAATGAGGAGGATTGTTTCGGGAATGTGGATAAGATCACGAAATTCCTCGGTCCCACCCTCGTCATTCATGCCGAATACGATCACATCATTCCATTCAGCGACGGGCAGGCGCTTTACAATGCCAGCCCGGCGCCTCAAAAACGGTTGATCCAGATCGAAGATGCCAACCACAACGATATCTTCTTCCGTGGGATGGCGGTCTACATGCGGGCAATCCGTGAGTTCATAAAGCTGACGGCGCCGTAAGAATCTCAATATCTGCGTTGCGCTCATCCCGCGGTTCTTGCGGCGTACGACGAGTGCGCCTCAGGACACGGAATTTCGCGCACCTTGATCTTGAACTTCTTACGGCGCCGTCCGGCCGCGACGATTTACGAATCCATCAACGAGGAGAGGCCAGGAAAGATGCGCTACGCCATATCGGCCCTGTAGTCCGAGGAGAGTTCGAGATAGATACCCGCCTCTCGCACATGGGTCTGGGCCCGGTCCTGTTCGTACCGCTTCTTGATCTTGGCCGGCACGCCCGCGGCCAACTCCAGAGGGCCCACCACCATGCCCTCGGGCACGACACTGCCGGCCGCGACAACGCTGCCCTCATGAATCAGGGCATCGTTCAAGACCACCGCGCCGATGCCGATCAGGACCCGATCGGCAATCGTACACCCATGGATGACGGCATTGTGACCGATGGTGGTCTGAGCCCCGATTCGCAACGGGTGGTTGCTGTCGACGTGCAAGGTGCAGTTGTCCTGAACATTGCTGCCGGAGCCGACGGTGATATTGTCCCGATCGCCGCGGACGACCGCGCCGAACCATATGCTGGCATCGTCTTCGATGACGACGTCACCGATGATCACGGCGGTCGGGGCGATAAACACGTTTTTGCCGATGATCGGCATCTTTCCTTTGTATGGCAGAATCATACATGCTCCTGTGCAAGGGCTTGCCTATTGCGACCAAAATGGTATGGTTTAACCCAAACACGGCTTGTCGGCAAGGTCGAACCGGACCCAATCTGCCGGGCGCCCATCGGATTCAATCTCGCCCTGGTCCCGTTCGGGAGCCGCCGCAACGTCGTTAGGCCGGACATCATTTGGGGAGATCCCTATGAAAAATAGCATAAATCGTTTTGTGAACGACCATCAACCCTGCACCTTCAGTGACGATTTGGGCAAAGCCGTTCTCAACTCGCTCTCCGCCCATATCGCCATCCTCGACGACCAGGGCACCATCCTGGAAACCAACCGCGCGTGGCAGGCGTTCGGGGGCGGCACGCTCGCCGATCACGCCAACCATTTCATCGGAACCAATTATTTGAAAGTTTGCGACTCGGCCGAAGGTGAAGGGGCCGAAGATGCCCACGCGGTGGCGGAAGGGATTCGCCAGGTGATTACCGGCGAGGTATCCGAGTTTTTGCATGATTATCCCTGTCATGGTCCCGCCGAACACCATTGGTTCTACATGCGCGCCATCCGCATGGAAGGTGATGGCCCGGCACGCGTCGTGGTCAGCCACGAGGAGATCACCCAACTGAAACTGACCGAAGAGGCCCTGAAACAGAGCAAAGTGGCCTTGGAAGAACAGAAACAGTACCTGGAAGAGGCGAACATCGCTCTCAAGGTCCTTCTCAAACAGCGGGAAAACGACAGGACCGACCTTGAGCAAAAGGTCCTGTCCAATATCAAAAACCTGGTCCTGCCCTATGTCGAAAAGCTCAAGCGCGCGCCGCTGCGACCCAAGGACAAGACGGCCGTGGAAATCGTCGACGCTCATTTGAACGATATCATCTCCCCCCTCATGCAGCGCTTGACCAATATCAACATTTTGCTCACGCCCCAGGAGTTGCAAGTCGCCACCCTGGTCAAAGACGGTCGTAGCAGCAAGGAGATCGCCGAAATCCTGTCGGTGTCCGAGACCACCGTCCATTTTCATCGCAAAAACCTGCGCCACAAATTCGGCATCAAGAACAGCAGCACAAACCTGCGTTCCTATCTTATGTCGATCGGATAGATCCACTATCAAAATGCAACAAATGGCAGTATAGACCTACCAATCAGCTCTTGAAGTGCCCGTGTTGTGATTGGCCTCCGATGATCTACTATGAGGTGAAAAAGGAGGTCGGAAATGAATCATATTAACATCAACAATGTTGCGGATATTTTTTTCCAGTTGGGATGGACCAGTGAACTGGCGCGCCACACAGATGCCTATGCCGCACGCGGCGTGAATTTCTGGAGAGACCTGTTTCCCCACCGGTTGAGAACAAGCCTGGAAAACAAACAGGCCGGGGACCAGTTGTCCATCGATTTTGCGCCCGAAGAGTTGTTCCGTAATGGTCAGTCCCGCTCGGTCCAAACCTTCAAACGCGCCCAATTCGACCCGGTCCTTATCGGAAAACCCGATCTGAGGCCGCTGTTCGGCAGGTTCTATCCCAAGGGCCTGCTCCGAGACGTTGCGGGAGTTTTCAGCGCCAACAGACAGCCGTTCAGATGTGTGGATGTCAATGACAGAAGCCTCCAGGGCGACCTGGGGCATCCGTTGTCCGAGCGGCCGGTGTCGTTGAAGGTATCGGTGGGATCGGTCGGCCCCAAGTTCGAGGAACGCGGCGGCGGCATGCGGGATTGGATCGAAACCATTTGCGATGGGGTCGGCATGCAGGCCCCCTGGATGGGCCGGCCCACCGACTTTTTCGAGGGAAACCCCTTCGCCCGCCAGGATGAAAGCGCGGATCAAGAGTTCTACGCCAAACCTCGCCTGGTACAGCATCTGGACGATGCGGCACTGGGCGTGATCCAGGATCTATATGGTCGTTTTATAAAAGACGGTATGAACGTCCTCGATCTGATGGGCAGCTGGGATTCCCATTTGCCCTCATCCGTACGGTTGTCCCATCTGGCCGGCCTGGGACTGAACGCATATGAGCTCGAAAAAAACGAACGGCTCACCGACCGCAGGGTGCAAGACTTGAACCAGGACCTTGGACTCGACTTCCCGGAAAACCATTTCGATGCGGTCGTATGCACGGCTTCTGTGGAATACTTGATCGATCCGATTTCGGTTTTCTCCGAGGTGGCCCGTGTGCTGCGTCCGGGGGGCCCGTTTGTTGTCACCTTTTCCAACCGTTGGTTCGAGCCCAAGGCCGTGGCGATATGGAAAGAGCTGCACGAATTCGAACGCATGGGACTGGTCCTGGAGTATTTCCGAAGATCCGGAAAATTTCAAAAATTGCAGACCTATTCGCTCAGGGGACTTGGCCGGCCCGTTCAAGATAAATATTATATGCAACTGCCCTACGCCGACCCAGTGTATGCCGTGTGGGGCGAGAAGATAGGACTGAATGTTTGACGAAGGGTTGGACCAATGGTTGAGGTGAATCGCATACTGGTGACGGGCGCCACCGGCTATATCGGAGGGCGCCTGATTCCGCGGTTGCTGGCCCGGGGGTGTCGTGTCCGCGCCTTCGGCCGTTCTGTGGAAAAGATGGCCTGCCGGGCCTGGGCGTCGCATCCCAATGCGGAGTTGGCAGAGGGGGATGTTCTGGATGTGCGGGCCTTGTATGATGCGGCCCGGGGTTGTGATGCGGCTTACTACCTGGTTCACTCCATGGTGGCACAAAAGGGCCGATATGCGGAGGCCGACCGAAGAGGTGCGCTGAACATGCGTGCAGCCGCGGAAGCGGCGAACCTCAGACAGGTCATCTACCTGGGTGGCCTGGGTGACGGCCATCATCATGCCATCAGCCGCCATCTGAAATCCAGGCACGAGGTCGGTGACATTCTCCAATCGGGTTCGGTACCGACCACCGTGCTGCGGGCGGCCATGATCATCGGATCGGGCAGCGCGTCATTCGAGATCCTGCGTTACCTGGTCGAGCGCTTGCCGGTCATGATCACCCCGCGTTGGGTGCGCACACCCACCCAGCCGATAGCCATCGAAAATGTATTGGGTTACCTGGTCGGGTGTCTGGGCAACGATGGCGCCATAGGCAAAACTTTTGACATCGGCGGACCGGAGATCGTTAACTATGAAACCCTGATTCAACTCTACGCCGAGGAGGCTGGGTTGCCCCGACGCCGGGTGATACCTGTGCCGGTGCTCACGCCGACCCTCAGCGCGAGATGGATTCACCTGGTGACCCCGGTGCCTGCATCCATCGCCCTGCCTCTGACCGAAGGATTGAGCGTTCCGACGACCTGTGCCGACGATCAGGTTCGCGCGGTCGTCGAAGAGAAGCTGATCCCCTGTCGCCAGGCCATACGTACCGCTCTGGACCGCATCCTGGAAAAACAGGTGGAGACCTGCTGGTCCGATGCCGGTGCGCTTCAACCGCCGGCTTGGACGATCTGTGGAGATGCGCCCTATGCCGGCGGCACGGTTTTGAACTGCGGCTATCGCATGGTGCTGGATGCCTCCTGCGAGCAGACCTGGAGACACGTGGAGCGTATCGGTGGGAGGCAGGGTTACTACTTCGGCAATGGGCTGTGGTGGCTTCGCGGCCTGCTCGACCGCCTGGTCGGGGGTGTGGGGCTTCGACGGGGGAGACGCCATCCAGAGCGGCTGCGTACCGGAGATGCCCTCGATTTCTGGCGCGTGCTGAACCTCGATACTAACCGCCGCTTGACGCTGGTGGCCGAAATGAAAATGCCCGGCGAGGCATTGCTCGACATTCAACTGGCCCCCTCGGGTCAGAATCGTTGCGAACTCCGGATGGTCGCGCGGTTTCTGCCCAGGGGTCTGGGCGGCCTGGTCTACTGGTATGTGCTTTCCCCCTTTCATGTGTGGATTTATCAAGGTATGTTGAAGGCCATTGCACGGCGTGCCGGCGCCGCCCGAACGACCCGGCCCAAGCGATTCGATCCGGAAGACCGGAGGGCTTGCGCATGGACGCCTGGAACTTCCACCCGAGTGTTGTAGTGGCGGGCTTTACGCCGGCCCTTGAAATGAACCCTATCGGATATCACTGATAAGAGAGTCTCACCTTGAAACAAGAGATTAAGGAGAAGGATACCATGGATCTGAAACAATACTTCGAAGACAACAAAGGTTTTGGCGTGCTGTCCACCGCGGATGGCCAAGGCAATGTGGATTCGGCCGTATACAGCCGCCCGCATGTGATGGAAGACGGCACCATGGCATTCATCATGAACGACCGCCTCTCCCATCACTACCTGCAATCCAACCCCAAGGCCGCCTATCTGTTCAGGGAGGAAGGCGCTGGATATCGCGGCAAACGGTTCTTTTTGACCAAAGTGAGCGAGGAGCAGGATACCGAACGGCTCGCCGCACTCAAACGCCGTGTATATACGTCCGAGAAGCAATCTGCCGGACCCAAGTTTTTGGTCTTCTTCAAGATAGACAAGGAACTGCCTCTCATCGGCCCGGGCGAAGAGGAGGTATAGAGGCCGGTATTCCGAGCGCTATGATTCCAATTGGACGTGATGGGCGTCGTGGACGCCGTCGAGCAGTTGGAACGAATCGACCTGCACACTGATCCAGGCCACATCGGGCTGTTCGATGAGGCGTTTCAAGTGCGGGTGCCGAACGGCGAAGGCGTCACGGAGGTCTTTGATGGTTTCCGGGTCTGCAACTTCGGCCGCGTGCCCGGAAACCGTCAAGGCCCGTATCTCCTGGCGCGACGCCTTGTTACGCGAATCGATCATGAGGCTGACCCGAGGATCGCGGACCATGTTTTGGTACTTGAGAGTGTTCTTCGGCGTGACCAGAAACATCCGGGTGGCGTCTGAGGAAGCGGTATAGGCCATCAAGGAGGTGTGCGGTCCTTGGGGGCCTATGGTCGCCAGGACACACAGATCGTTTTGCCGAATCAGTTCCTTTATGGTATCAAGCATCTTGACCTCCATGGGAAATGAGACATATGGCGTACCCTAACATACTTGCGATCCACATAAAAGAAGGCCGCTCATATGACAGATAGTCTAACTCAATGCTTTTCATTGAACCCGGCGTGGGTGGGGCAGGTGGCCGATGCCACACGCCAAGCGGTCAAGTACCGCTAAAATGCACGGCGGGCCGCCCAGAAACTCGCTGCGCTCAAACAGTCTGGGCCGCTTGTCCGCCGTTTGCATTTAACTGGCACTACGACCGCAGGCTCACGTGGCCCTGGCCACCTGCTCCACCCACGCCTAACATGTTCGTTGCGATGCGAATTTTTTTATCAAACAACTTCTGGAAAACATGTCCCTCAAACTGAACTTCGAATTGCTGTTATTAAACCGACAATTAGACAGGCCGAATTCGGTCATCCCGGACTTGATACGGGATCCAGTATCTATACTGGTTCCGTCTATCGCCGGAAAGACAAGACAGGGCAAGAATTATTGCCAGGTTAATAATATGAAACCAAATAGACGTTTGGGGTTTCGGGTTTCCTAAAAATTTTTGTCGAAGAAGACAAACATTCCTGTCCATCATCGATGATACGGAGAACTGCCATGCCAGAGAAGTCCGACTTGTCCACAGAAAAAATCAAAATCGGCATCAGCAGCTGTTTAATGGGAAACAAGGTGCGTTATGATGGGGGGCACAAATTGGATCGTTTCCTCACAGACACCCTCGGGCAGTATTTCGACTATGTGCCCGTATGCCCGGAAGTCGAGTGCGGCCTTCCCGTGCCGCGGGAGAGCATGCATCTGGCCGGTTCGCCGGAAGCGCCCCGGCTGATCACCACGCGCAGCAAAATCGATCACACGGAGCGTATGCTCAAATGGGCCCACAAACGCGTCAGCGAGCTCGAAAAGGAAAACCTGTGCGGTTTCATATTTAAAAAGGGCTCTCCGAGCAGCGGCATGACCCGTGTCAAAATCTACAACGATGAGGGAATGCCCTATCAAACCGGCAGCGGCATGTTTGCCAAGGCCTTCATGGACCACTTCCCCCGCATCCCGGTGGAGGAGGAAGGCCGCCTGCACGACCCGCTGCTTCGTGAGAATTTCATCGAACACATCTTCGCCCTGCAACGGTGGCGTCGCCTGCTCGCCTCGGGACATAAACTCGGCAACCTGGTCGCCTTCCACACCCGTGAAAAACTCCTCCTGCTGGCCCACAGCCCCAATCACTACCGCGCTCTGGGCAAACTGGTGGCCGAGGGCAAGCAGCATCGCCCCGCCGAACTCTTTGACGCCTATGAGAGCGTCTTCGTGGAGGCCCTGCATCTAAAAACCACCATGGCCAAGAACAGCAACGTGCTCCAGCACATCATGGGATATTTTAAAAAGGTACTCAGCAGCGATGAAAAGCAGGAGATGGTCGACATCATCGGCGCTTACCGGGCCGGTCATGTGCCGCTGATCGTTCCCATCACCTTGTGCAATCACTATGTGCGCAAGTACGGTCAGGAGTATCTCGCCGGGCAAACCTATCTCAATCCGCATCCCATCGCCCTGAAACTGCGCAATCATGTCTAGGATGCTCCGCTTCGGCCTCTGCTGCATCTTTCGCGATGCGCCCATCGCCTTCCGGCGCACCACGGCCAAGCATCTGATGGGCATGCCGCGCGGCCGGCAATTGGAGAAAATCGCGAGCATCTGCCTGCACAACGCCCAATCCCTGATGGCGGCCCTCACCTATTGCCAGTCGCACGGCATCGGTGCGTTCCGCATCAACAGCCAGATCCTGCCTCTAAAGACCCATCCTGACGTGGGATACGAAATGAGCGACCTGCCCGGCGGGCAGGCCGTGGTGGATGCCTTTCGGGAATGCGGTCGATTCAGTCTCCGGTACGACATCCGGACGACCTTTCACCCCGATCAATTCATCGTTCTCAACTCGCCCTCCCCGGAGGTCGTGGTCCGATCCACGGCCGATCTCATTTATCATGCCCAGGTGGCCCAATGGGTCAATGCCGATGTGATCAACCTCCACGGCGGCGGTGCATACGGAGACAAAACCGCTGCGCTGGCCAGGCTGACCCAAAACATCGCGGGCTTGCCGGCGGAGGTCCGAAAGCGGCTGACACTTGAAAACGACGATCGGACCTTCACGCCTGGTGAATTGCTGCCGGTGTGTCGTGAAACCGGTGTGCCGCTGGTCTATGACGTTCACCATCACCGCTGTCTGCCCGACGGTCTGAGCATCGCCGAAGCGACCCGGCAGGCCTTGACCACCTGGGACAGGGAGCCGCTGTTCCATCTCTCGAGCCCCTTGTCGGCCTGGGGCGCCGGGGACGGACGCCCCCATCACGATTATATCGACCCTATGGATTTTCCCTGTGAATGGCGACACCTGAAAGCTACCATCGAGATCGAAGCCAAAGCCAAGGAGCTGGCTGTCGAAAAACTTGCCGCCGAACTGCCCGGCCATTTGCGCAAACATTGCAAAAATCAAAAGAGAGCACGAACGTGACCGATACGGCCGCCGATGCACGGCGAACTCGCCAATTAAACGATGCATCGCCGAACCCCAAGGGCGGATATGTGCTGTACTGGATGCAGCAATCCCAGCGGGTCCACGGCAATCATGCCCTCGACCTTGCCATCGAACAGGCCGACACACTCCGGTTGCCGGTGGTGGTGGTTTTTGGCCTGACGTCCGCATACCCGGAAGCCAACTGGCGTCATTTCGCCTTCATGCTGCAGGGTCTGGCCGAGGTGGATCAAGAGTTGGCCCGGATGGGCGTCGTGATGCACATTGCCGCAGGATCACCGCCGGACGTGGCGCTGGCCGCCGGCCGCGATGCCGCTCTGATCGTTTGCGACCGCGGCTATCTTCGTCATCAGCGCGGTTGGCGTGCCGACCTTGCGGCCCGATCCGCGTACCGGGTGGTCGAGGTGGAGAGCGATGCGATCGTACCGGTCGAGCTGGCCTCCGACAAAGCCGACTTTGCAGCACGCACCTTCCGCCCCAAGATCAACCGCCTTCTGCCGCAGTTCATGAAGCCGATCGGACCGGGAAAACCTCCCAGAAAAAGCTCGCTCGACCTCTTCGACCGAACCGATGTTTCCCGACTGGCTGACCGCCTGGACGTGGACCGGAGCGTTCGACCGGCTACACCATTACTTGACGGTGGATACTCGAACGCACTCATATTTCTCGATAATTTTATCGAAGTAAATTTATCGCGCTACACCGATCGCCGCTACAAGGTGGAAAACCAGGCCGCCTCCCAGTTAAGCCCTTATCTGCACTTCGGCCAGATCTCAGCCTTACAGGTTGCCCTTTCGGTTCAAAAGGCCGATGCGCCCGAGGAAACGAAGGCGGCGTTTCTGGAGGAGTTGATCGTCCGGCGCGAACTGGCCATCAATCATGTCTGGTTCAATCCCCACTACGACGCCTACGAGGGGTTGCCGGCCTGGGCGCGCCGAACCCTGGCCGACCACGCTTCGGATGCAAGGCGGCCGATCTATGACGACGAGACATTGGAGGCCGCCCAAACCCAGGACCCCTATTGGAATGCATGCATGCAGGAGATGCGCGCAACCGGCACCATGCCCGGCTACCTCCGCATGTACTGGGGGAAAAAGATCCTGCAATGGCAGCCCACGCCCCAACAGGCCTTTGCCACGGCGCTCAGGCTCAACAACAAATATTTCCTCGATGGCCGCGACCCCAACTCCTATGCCGGCGTGGGCTGGGTGTTCGGTTTGCATGACAGGCCATGGCAGGAGCGCCCCATATATGGTCAGATCCGATATATGGCGCGCTCCGGTCTTGAGCGTAAATTTGACATGGGGCGTTACATCGACGGCGCCATGCGACGCATCGCCAAAGTCTCATAACGGCCGATGATCCGACAAGCTACACGGGAAAACCCTGCGCTGCGCCGGCCCATACCCTATCAAGCCGCCGGATAGTTGATCTCTTTCAAGGTGGCGAGGATTTTCGCTTTATCCATAGGCGCTTCGTATTCAACGGTCACGGTTTTGGCCTGGATATCGCCTCGAACGGATTGGATGCCGTCGAGTTCCTTGAGCTCCCTTTCGATCGTGCCGGTACAATGACCGCAGGAAATATTGGGAATATGAAAAGTCTCTTTCGTCATGATGACCTTCCTTTCTGTTCGACTGGGTTGTTTCCGAACCGCTTTCCAATCGTCTGAAATCCTGTGGCATAGATTTTAATCACCCTGCCAAGCTTGTCCAAAAAAATCATCCCTTGGCGCATTATCGGCACCAAGGGATGAGCGTACACGTCACAACGTTCACCTCAACTCACGGTAAACAACACCCGGCCATTGTTGCTCTCACGCCGAATATTCCCCAGTTCCTCGAGATATCTCAAATGGGAGATGGCCTCGCCCGTGGCAAACCATTTCTGGGCGATGGGGAACTCCTCCCAGGAATCGCATTTGATGTCCCAGGTCATACGGGCCGCCACGTCGTAGGCACTCAGCATCTCGGTCTCCAGGATGTTCAATATTTCGTTGCAGCGATGCTGGTGATGGGTCATCAACTCTTCGATACGCGTCCGGTGATCTTCGATAAGACGCCGGTGCCCCGGCAGCGTCAGGTCGATCTCCAGCTCCCTGACACGGTCCAGGCTCTTGAGGTAGCTGCCCAGCGGATTGTGTGCATCCGACCAGCACTGAATGTTGGGTGTGATGTCGATCAGGATATGATCCCCTGCCACGAAGATCTTCTTCTCCCGATCATAGAGGCAGGTGTGCCCAACGGTGTGCCCTGGGGTCTGCACGCACTCGAATCGATAATTGCCCGCTTCGATCACATCACCGTCGTTGAGCATGCGCATATCAGGGATCCATTCGGAGCTGTGTTTGTAGCCGGGGTGCTGCTCGATGGCTTTTCGTAATTGCCCATCGGGGAAGCCGTGCAGGCCGGCATAGGCGAGCATGGGCTCCCACCAGCCCTTGGCTTCGACGATCTCGGCATCCGGCCGGTTGAAATAGACCCGACTGGACTCGGTCACCAACCGCGACACCAACCCGAAATGGTCGGCATGCAGATGGGTGATGAAAAAATCCGTTTTGTCGAGCTCAACGCCCAACTCGTGCAATCCACCGGTCAGGGCGTCGTAACAGGCCCTGCGATTCAATCCCGTATCGATCACCAGATGGCGGTCTTTGGCGCGCACCACGTATGAATTGAGATATTTGAGCGGGCTGTTGGGCAGAGGCACCTGGATGACAAACAGATCGGGGCCTATTTCCTGGATCATGGTATATCTTTAACTCCTTTACATGACATCATGGGTGGTTTCGGGCGCAAGTCCTGGCTCTCTTTTATTTGTCCAGGTTGGAACGAACCGTTTCCACCAGTGTTTTGACTTCCTGTTCGCTGAGCAAGCCCTCCTTTTTGAAGACCAGCTTCCCGGTTTTATCGAACACCAGCACATCGCTGGTATCGTCGGCGATGCCCCACTGGCCGACCAGTGCCTTTTTGTAGTCGCGCACATAAATGGTGTTGGGGTAAGCTTTCTGCTTTTTTTCAAGGCTGGAGGAGATGGCGAAGTTGGGCAGCCAGGTGGCGGCCATGTTGATAATGCCGTAGGACTGATATTTCTCCAGGGAAAATCCTTCGGCCTTCAGGGCCTCGCTGGCCGCGTTGTTCAAATCTTTTTCATCGGGATCCACATAGAAAATGACCGACACCTTTCCGGTCAACTCCGTACTGCTCCAGGGCGAGCCATCCAGCCGGCCGCCCAATTCGTCGGAAAGGGTCACCGTCTCGGGAACTTCTCCGATTTTCAACTCGGCAAATGCTTGGGGAATGAAGAGGTACAGCGATACCAGAATCAAGAAGCCAGCCACTTTTTTCATTTGTTCCTCCAGTTTAGGGGGTTTGGGCAAGGTGGCCCACCATAACGTTGGTCAGTGCGAAGACACCGGCCAGATCCAGATGAAAAAGCGCCCGATCGTCGATGCCGATCACGGCTCGGGCACCGAACTCCTCATCAGCAGTCCATAGCAACACATATAATGGAACAAACGGCAATCCAAGAATCCGCACGGCACAATCGGCGCCATCGATCGGCTCCCCGCCCATTTGTTCTGCCCGGCGAACCAATGCTTCGGGGGCGTTTCCGAAACGCCGGGCCAGCGGTTCAAGCGGCAGGCTGTGGGCGCCGGTAAAGAAAAGCGTACCGCCCTGCAGTTCCAGGGGCGTGACCATGCGGCCGCTGGGCGGCACACCCCTGGATTTCGCCAGGGCGGTCAGCAGCACGACACCGCTTTGATAGCTCACCCGGTGATCGGGTTCACCGGCCCGGTGGATGGTCCGTAAGCTTGGATCCAAAAGGTAAGTCAATCCCAGCAGCGGAACTTTGAACACGCCCGCTTCCCAACGGCCGCCCACCATGGCCGCCGCGTGGGCGCTCGGGCGCTCAGCCACGTCATCCCACAGCGGCGACGGGAGCTGGTCGGCCCACCTGAACAATTCATCCCGATTCGTATCGACCGGCAGAGACATGCGGCGAGTTCCCCGTTCGAATCAGATCGGAACGCCCGGTGCATTGAGCAGCGGAGCCAGCAGCACGCCGCCATCGATGACCACCTCGGTGCCGGTCGTATAGTCGGACGCCGGGGAAGCGAAGTAGACGGCGGCGCCGACGATGTCGTCGGGTTCGCCGATGCGGCCCATGGGCACCAACTCACCGGCAGCCGCCTTGGCCTTGGCCGCCTCTTCGGGCGTGAAGTTGATCCAGTGCGAATCCATCATCTTGGTGTGAATCGGGCCCGGTGCGATGGTGTTCACCTGAATGTTGAACTCGGCCAACTCGGAGGCGAAGGCCTTGGTGATCATGCGCACCCCGGCCTTGGAAATCGAGTAGATGCTCACCGTGCGTTCCGGATGAAACCCGTCGATACTGGCGATATTGATGATTTTGCCGCCCCCCTGCTTTTTCATGACCCGGGCGGCGGCCTGGCTGATGAAGTAGAGCCCCTTCATGTTCAGGTTCATGATGGTCTCCCACAGCCGCTCCTCCGAATCCAGCACCGAGGCCATGGCCGGGCTTGCGCCGGCGTTGTTGACCAGGATGTCGATTCTGCCGAACTTCTCCATGACGGTATCGATCATGGCCTGGATGCCCTCCATCTTTCCCAGATGGGCCTGAATCGGGACGGCCTCGCCCCCGAACGCCTTGATCTGGGCTGCGGTGTCCTCCAGGTCATTGATTTTTCGGCTGGTGATGGCCACCTTGGCGCCGGCCTTGGCGAACCCCATAGCGATGGCCTGTCCGATACCCCGGCCGCCACCGGTGACGACGGCAACCTTTCCTTCCAGAGAAAACCTGGCCAAATCAAACATGCGGATCTCCTTCCTGTTGCAGTAGATGAAAACGCTCAAATTTTTTGTATTTCAATATAATCGACAGAATTCCTTCACTTAAAACTTTAAACTTAACACTTAAAACTCTGAACTCCTAGAACCCGAAACCCGCCCCTGCTGCCAACCGCCGCTATTCCCCTTATCTCATCCGACCAAATAATCGACTGCATTTTTAAACATCCGCACGCCCGGGGTCACGCCTTGGGGGGCCGGAGACTTTCCACGTTTGACTTGCTCTTTCAACCGCGTCCAGTCCGGATGATTGGTCCAGTGGTTGTAGGCTTCCGGGTGGGGCATCAATCCGAAGACCCGTCCGCTGGGATCGCAAATGCCGGCCACATCGTCCAGGGAACCATTGGGATTGAAAGGGAATGCCCCCTTTGCGGCGCCACCGTCGGGCAGGGCGTAGCGCAGGACGATCTGACGTTGGGCTTGCAGTTGGCTGAACGTGTGCGGATCCGTGAAAAACTTGCCCTCCCCGTGACGAATCGGCAGTTCGATACGATCGATACCCTTGGTGAACACACAGGGGGATTGCTTTTCCTTCTCCAAAAAAACCCAATCATCTCGGAAGTTGCCGCAATCGTTGTAGGTCAGGGCCACCGACCGCCGCGTGTAATCGCCGTCCAGTCCCGGCAGCAATCCCAGGTTGACCAGACACTGAAACCCGTTGCAGATGCCGATCACCAGGTTGCCCTGTTCGATGAACCGCAGCAACCGGTCACCGATTTTGGTTTTCATGCGCACCGCTTGCACCACCCCGGCCCCGTGGTCGTCTCCCCAGCTGAAACCGCCGATGAATGCCATGATTTGAAACGGGTCGAGGCTCACCGATCCGTCGATCAACGCATTGATGTGAACCCGTTGCGCCTCGGCCCCCGCCTGTTCGAACGCATAGGCGGTTTCCATGTCGCAGTTCAGGCCATAGCCGGTCAACACGAGAGCTTTGGGTCGCGTCATATCAGGTCACCAAATGTGCTTTGCCAGGCCTTTTTGAGCGCCGGCACGGTTAATTCAAGAACGGGTTCGCTGTCCCTGCGGATATTCAGGACAGGGGACCCGGTCACCTGGCCCACGCACGCCACGGGCAGGCCTTGGAACAGCGATTCGAATGCCTCTCGACGTTCGGATGCCACGGTGACGATGAAGCGTCCGGCCGATTCGGAGTAGAGCAAACGGTCGGATCGAAGCGGGGTTCTAACCGGGACGGCAGCCAGATCCACCGCCAGGCCGAGCCCGCCGGCCATTGCGGTCAATGCCAGGTGAACGCCAAGCCCGCCGCGATAGACGCCGTGCACCGAAGCGACCAGCCGGTCCTGGATGGCGCGATGTACGGCACGATAAGATTTCAGAAACGCCGCTGGATCCACCTGGGGCACGTTGCATCCCACGGCATTGAACATGTCGTAGTATTCCGAACCGCCCAATTCATCGCCGGTCCAACCGATCACGTATACCAGGTCCCCGACGAATTTGGGATCCAAGGCCACACAGCGCTCGATATCGGCGATCACGCTGCTGGCCGAAAACTGCAGACTCTCCAAGGCCGACACCTTGTGGGTTTCGCCGTACCGGCCGGCCAGATGGCCGTCCACGTACATGCTGTCTTTGCCGGAAAGCAGGGGGATTTCGTAGGCCAGGCACATATCCCGCAACGCCCGGCAGGACCGGACCAGCTGGGCGGCCTTGAACCGGCCGTCCGGATTCTTGCCCGGATCATACTGGATCGTGGGCCAGCAAAAGTTATCCACGCCGCCGATGTGCTCCGGATCGCCGCCCACGGCGATCAACCGACGCACGGCCTCGTCGATGGTGCAGGCCGTCATGTGATAGGCATCGATACGGGAATAAAACGGCAACAAAGCCTGGGAGAAGGCCAGGCCGCGACGGGAGCCGAGCACCGGCCGCAGGACGGCCGCATCGCTGTTCACATCCCGGCCCACGCCGACCAGCGGCTTGATGACGCTGGTGCCCTGGACTTCGTGGTCGTATTGGCGGCTGATCCAGGCCTTGGAACAGATGTTGGGCCGGGCCAGCATGTCGAGCAGGAGCCGGTTGTGATCCTGGGGTTCGCCGATGACCGGCTCGTAAAGGCCGCGTTCCTCTGGGGTGCGCCATTCGGCGTCGAAGACCCACTGGGGAAAACCGGTGGTGAGCAGATCCAGATCCACATAGGCGCAGGAGGTGCCGTTGTAGGTGATGTGCAGTTTGCCCGTATCGGTGTAGCGGCCGATCACCGTGCTCTCCACCGCGTGTTGGGTGGAAAGCTGGAAAAACCGCGCCTCGTTTTCCGGCGCGATGGCCACGGTCATGCGCTCCTGGGATTCCGAGACCCATATTTCCCACTGGTCCAGGCCGTCGTACTTGAGCGGCACCTTTTCCAGCTCGATCCGGCAGCCGTTGGAAAATCGCGCGCTCTCACCGATGGAACTGGAGAGGCCGCCCCCGCCGTTGTCGGTGATGAACCGTATCAGGCCTTCGTCCCGGGCCTCGAGCAGAAAATCCTGCATCTTCTTCTGGGTATACGGGTCACCGATCTGGACGTGCCCCGCGGGGGTGTGCTCGGAGAAGGTTTCCGAGGAGGCGGTGACCCCGTGGATGCCGTCTTTGCCCACCCGTCCGCCGCACATCACAACCAGATCGCCGGGCAAAATGGTCTTCTGTTCGGACGGCGCACCCTTGACCCGGGCCGGCATGATCCCCAGGGCCGTCACATACACGAGGCATTTGCCCATGTATCCGTCGTCGAACAGCACCTGCCCGCAAGGTGTGGGGATGCCGCTCTTGTTGCCGCCGTCCCGGACCCCTTCGATCACGCCGTCCAACAGACGCCTCGGGTGCAGGTGGGGTTTCAGATCGCCGTCATAGTCGCGATGGCCGACGCAAAACCCGTAGCTGCCCATGATCAGCCGCGATCCCAGGCCCGTGCCCATGGGATCACGGTAGATGCCCACGATACCAGTGATGGCGCCGCCGTAGGCCTCCATGTTGGAGGGAGAGTTGTGGGTCTCGCCAGTGATGGTGTAGTAGGTGTCGTCATCGAAGCGGCCCACGCCGGCATTGTCCCACAGCACGGAAACGACCCAGGACTTCTTCTCCTTCAACGCCAGGGTCGGTGCCTCGATGCAGGTCTTGAAAAGGCTGTTGATGGTGTCGCGCTCGCCGCTGGAAAGATCGGCATAATTGAAAAGACCACGAAACGTGTTGTGATTGCAGTGATCGCTGCGGGCCTGGGAAATGTATTCCAACTCCACGTCGGTCGGCTCGTCCAACCCGACAGCCTTTCGCTGGGCCTTTACCGCAGGATTCAAAAAATAATTGCGGATAATCGGAATATCGTTGGTGTTGAGCGCCAGGTTGCGTTCCACACTCAAGCGCTGCAGCGTCTCGTCGCTGTCGATGGAGAGCGCGGAGACGGTCGGGGTGTGGTCCAGTTTCACCTTGGGGATGATGAACCCCACGCCCTGCGTCGGGTCCCAATCCCTTGCGTCGAAGATCATCCACTGCTGGATGATGTCGTTGGCCAGCAGTTCGGAAGCGATTTTTTCAACTTCCGGCCGGGACAATCCCGGGCCTTTGAGGCAGTATCGCTTCGATGTATAGGCCGCTTCGTGGGGACCGAAGGTGATCCCCAACAGGTCTTCCATGGCTTCGACGGCCGTGGCGCCGGCATTGTCGCGCACCCCCGGCCGGAAACCCACCCAGATGATCCAGTCGGCCTCGACGGCCAGCGGCTGCAGGGAAGAGATCTGAGTGACCGGATTGGTAAACACGTCGCTGCGCACACGCTCGCACTGGGCTTCGGTCAGGTCGGAATCGATGGTGAGGATGTGAACCGTGCGAACGTTATCGACTTCGATGCCGAAATAGTCACGGGCCTTGCGCGACAATGCGAGGCCCTCGGCATCCAACATTTCTGGTTTTAAGGTGATCTCGATTCGGCTGGGCATGGCAGTCGTTGAATCCTTTTAATGTGCGGCCCCCGGTACAGGCACGCCTCGGTGCGCGATCCGGTCTCAATCCGGACCCGATCCGCGAGCGGGCCTTACCTGAACCAGGTGATCATAATATCATTATAAAAAACAAATATCATCAACAGAAGCAGGAGAAAAATGCCGATCTGCTGAGCGGTTTCGCGCATCTTCAAGCTGACCGGTTTACGCAGAACGGCCTCTATGGCAAAGAAGAGTAAATGGCCGCCGTCGAGCACCGGAATGGGCACCAGGTTGATCACCGCGAGATTGACGCTGATGATGGCAATGAAGTAGAGCCAGGCGAGCAACCCCTCTTGAGCCTGCTGGTTGGCCATCTGGGCAATTCGAATGGGCCCGCCGATGGCCTCGGACGGCACCTTGCGCTCGACCAGCTTGACGAAGAAATAACCGGTGGCCTTCACTACGTTCCAGGTCTGCTCCAGGCCCTTGCTCACTGCGCCCCAAACGCCGATATCGAGGGTGATCTGGTCCTCTTCGGGTATGGCGATGCCCGCCCGTCGGATGCCGATGCGATAGACGCTTTCCTTCACGCCCATCACGTTTTTCTCCTGCACCTCCTCGGGTTCGATGCGGGCTTCGAAAGTCTCCCCGTCCCGCAGGATGCGAAAGACAAGCGGACGCCCCTTTGAAGCCGAAACGATCTCCTGCATCGCCTCCCACCGTTCGATGGTGTGGCCGTCGATGGCGACGATGCGATCCCCTTTTTTAATGCCGCCTTTGTCGGCCGGCATGCCCTTGACCGTCTCGTCCACAATGGCGCTGGGCTCGGCATACCCTTTAATACCGAGGTCGAAATAGGTGATCGGATCCCCATAAATGTCTTTTGCCGTGGTCGGCTTGGGCGTGACGGTAAAGGCAAGCGGTTCGCCATTGCGTTTGATTTCGATGTTCAGCGGTAGACCCTGACTCTTATCGATCATCTCGTCGATGCCGCGCCAGGAGAAAACCCGTTCACCGTTGATCACTTCGATCAAGTCGCCGGTCTGCAACCCCGCCTCTTGGGCGGGACTCGCTTTCTCCACCGTTCGAATGACCGGTCGAATGCTTGGCAATCCGGAAAAGTAGAGCCCTCCTGTGAATATCAAGATCGCCAGCAACACGTTGAACAGCGGGCCGGCGGCCACGATCAAACTTCGTTTGGCCACATGTTTGTGATTGAAGGCGTAGGGAATATCCTCCGGTGGCAATGGGGCATCGGGTTCTTCGCCCACCATTTTGACATAGCCACCGAGGGGAATCAGCGAGATACGGTAATCGGTCCGGCCAATGGTCTTGCCCACGATCCGCGGGCCAAATCCCAGGGAGAATTTCTCCACCCCCACACCGAACAGTCTCGCGACCAGAAAATGGCCCAGTTCGTGGAAAAAAATAAGGATTCCCAAAACGATGACGAAATTTAAAAGTGTGCTCATATGTTGCCGTCTTCCTGAGGAGTCATAAAAAGGCGTAGCGAGGACGTCATGCCGCGCATTGTATTAAATTGCAGCCAACTCTTCAACCATGCTTTGCGATTTGAGCCGAGCCCATTGATCCGCGGCCAAAATTGCGGCGAGACCGGGCGTCGAATCGATCGCATGCGCGGACATGGTCTTTGCGACGACTGCGGCGATATCGGTAAACCTCAAACGCCCATCGAGAAAGGCCGCCACCGCGATCTCGTTGGCGGCATTCATGACGGCCGGCAGGGTACCACCCTTTTGAACGGCCTCGAAGGCCAGTCGCAGGCAGGGAAACTTCTGGGTATCCGGGGATTCGAAGGTCAAGGCATGGATCGCTGGAAGGTTCGGCATCGGCTGTTGCAATGCGAGCCGCTGCGGATACGAGAGCGCATAGGCGATGGCGCCCTGCATGTCTGGAATACCGAGCTGCGCGATGATCGCCCCATCACAAAAGGCCACCATGGAGTGGACGATGCTCTGGGGATGGACCACGACCTCGATCTGCTCGGGGTTCACGCCAAACAGCCACTTGGCCTCGATGACCTCCAGGCCCTTGTTCATCAGGGTCGCCGAATCGATGGTGATCTTTGCGCCCATGGACCAATTGGGGTGTTTGAGCGCCTGGGCCGGCAGGATCTCCTTGAACTGGCTCAAAGGTGTTTCTCGGAACGGGCCGCCCGAAGCGGTGAGCAGAATCTTGTCGACCTCCTGGGCGCGTTGTCCCTGGAGGCACTGAAAGATGGCGCTGTGCTCGCTATCGACCGGCAGCAGGCGAACGCCGTGATCGGCCACCGCCTGCATGACGATGGCACCGGCCATCACCAGGGTCTCCTTGTTGGCCAGGGCGACGTCCTTGCCCGCCTCGATGGCGGCCAGGGTGGGCGCCAGCCCGGCGGCACCGACCATGGCGCCGACCATCAGATCGACCCCTTCCATGCTCGCCGCCTGGCAATAGGCGTCTGCGCCCCAAAGAACTTCCGTCCGGTGGCCGGCGCCAATCCGCTCTTTGAGTTGCCCGGCGGCCCGCTCTTCCTCGACCACGGCCAACGCCGGCTCAAAGCGTCGAATCTGTTCGGCCAGCAGGGCCACATTGCTTTTCGCCGTCAGCGCCTTGACGCAGAAGCGGTCGCGGAATCTATCGACGATCTTCAGCGTGCTTTGGCCGATGGAACCAGTGGCCCCCAGTATGGCGAGCGCCTTCATGGCAGCAGGTAATCCTTGAGCAGAAAAGCGATCGGCGCCGCAAAAAGCAAGGCATCGATACGATCTAAAAAGCCGCCATGGCCCGGCAGCAATTTTCCCGAATCCTTCACCCCGGCCGCCCGTTTGAATTCCGACTCGAAAAGGTCCCCGGCCTGGCCCACGGCGCCGACGACGAGCGCGAACACAATCCCCAGCGCAAAAGGGAGCGATGGGATAAACAGCACCTGATACAGCGTGCCGATGATGACATTGGCCGCCAATCCGCCGATGGCCCCCTCGATCGTCTTTTTGGGGCTGACCGCCGGACACAGCTTGTGCTTTCCGAAGTACGACCCCACATAAAATGCACCGGTGTCGCCGGCTGCCACGACCAACAGCAACCAGAAAACCCAATGCACGCCATCTTCTTGTGCATAAAACCGGATCAGGAACGAAAGCAGAAAGGGAATGTACATCAGACCGAATGTCTGCTTCAGCACGAGCAGGGGCGCATCCTGGGAGTGTTTAAACCGGAAAATGGATAGAAACGCGGCGCCGAGAAGGTGAAGGGTAAAAATGGCGAGAACCGTTCGCAGGCTTTGGTAATGAAACGACAGGGCGACGCCGGCCGCGGCGGCATAGGTCCAGATTTCGAGCGCAAACGGAACGGGAAAGGGTTGCCCCTTGAAAACGATGCGAAAGTATTCCCAGAGGGAGATGATACTGACCAGAATGACGGCCAGGGTGAAAAGCAGCGCGCCGCCCTTGATAATCAACAAGAAGAGAAACGGCAATGCAACCAGCGCGGTTACCCATCTTTTCCAGTGCATGTGTCAATCACCCTTCAGGACGGCCGGCTATGACTTTTGAAATTCGCCCGTTCGAGACGCGACAGTCGCGATAGAGGTCCGAAATTCGCTTTCCCCCTCATCCCGCCTTTTTTCCGTCATCCCGGCAAAAGCCGGTATCCACTCATTTCCAATCGATTCTGTATGGGCGCTAACTCACTCGGCCGAATCGCCTGTCCCGCCGCTGATAATCCTGCAAGATAGTCAGAAACTCTTCCCGTGTAAAATCGGGCCACAGCGTAGGCGTGACGAATATCTCGCTGTATGCCAATTGCCACAACAAAAAGTTGCTGATGCGCATCTCGCCGCTGGTGCGAATCATCAAATCCGGATCCTGAATGCCTGCTGTGTACAGGTGGTCGGCCACGACCGATTCATCGATATCTTCCGGAGCAATGTCACCGGAGGCGACCTTGACTGCGACCGCCCGCACCATGTCGGTAATCTCCGTTCGCCCGCCGTAGCTGAGCGCCAGATTGAGGAGCATACCACTGTTCACGGCGGTCGCCTCACGGACCTGATCGATGGTGGCGCGCACATCCTCCGGCAGACGGTGCAGTTGCCCGATCACGTTCAGCCGAATGTTGTTTTTGGAGAGTTCGGGTGTTTCTTCGACAAGAAAACGCTTCAAGAGCCCCATCAGGGCCTTTACTTCACTTTGCGGTCGCTGCCAGTTTTCCGTGGAGAATGCATAGAGCGTCAGCACTGAGATATGGAGTTCACGACAGGCTTCTACGATCCGTCTGACGGCTTCTACGCCTTTCTCGTGTCCCTTCACGCGATTCAGAAGGCGCTTTTTGGCCCAGCGGCCATTTCCGTCCATGATAATGGCCACATGTCGAGGAAGCTTATCGTCTACTGAATACTCGACGTTAGAAGCCTTAGAACTCAAGGATCTCTTTCTCTTTGGCTTTGTAGATGTCGTCTATCTGCTTGATGTGCTCATCGGTGATTTTCTGGATCTCATCCTGGGCTTTAAAGGCATCGTCCTCGGAAATATCCCCGTCCTTTTTGAATCCCTTGATCAGCTCGTTGGAATCCCGGCGGATATTGCGAACGGCGACCTTGTATTCTTCGCTGGTTTTATGAATGACCTTGACCAACTCTTTGCGGCGCTGTTCGGTCAGGGGTGGAATGGCGATGCGGATCAATTTGCCATCATTGGACGGCGTCAAACCGAGGTCCGATTTGAGGATGGCTTTTTCGATATCCTTGATGGCGGTCGCATCCCACGGCTGGATGGTGATCAAACGGCTTTCCGGTATGGCCACGGTGGCCATCTGAGGGACCGGCGTGGGGGTACCGTAGTAGTCCACCTTGATGCCGTCCAGTAGAGAAGACGATGCCCTGCCGGTACGGATTCGCTTCAACTCCGATTTCAAGGCGGCGATGCTCTTGGTCATCCGGTCACGGGCTTCCTGATAGGTTTCTTGAATCATCATTGTCACCTTTCACGGACACGAGTTGCTGATTTGGGTTCCAACCTGATCTCCACAAATGACCCGATAGATATTCCCCGCTTTTTTAAGATCGAAAACGACCAGGGGCAGACCGTTGTCCATGGCCAGGGAAATTGCAGTCATGTCCATTACCCGGAGCTGTTTTTCGAGCACTTTCATATAGGAGGTGTTCGGGATGAACGTCGCATCGGGATGGGTGGCCGGGTCCGCATCGTACAATCCATCGACCTTGGTCGCCTTCAGCAGCACTTCGGCATGAACCTCCTCAGCGCGCAGAACGGCGGCCGTGTCGGTGGTGAAATAGGGATTGCCCGTTCCCGCTGCAAAGATGACCACCCTGCCCTTTTCGAGATGGCGAAGCGCGCGCCTGAGGATATACGGCTCGGCCACCTCGTGCATGGATATGGCCGTCTGAACCCGGGTCTGAACCCCCTTTTTTTCTAGAGCGTCTTGCAATGCCAGGCTGTTGATCACCGTGGCCAGCATGCCCATATGGTCTGCGGAGGTTCGCTCCATACCAAAAGAGGATGCCTTTACGCCCCTGAATATATTGCCGCCTCCCACGACAATGGCCAATTGTACGCCATTGTCGTGGGGTTTTTTTATCTCTTCGGCAACGTAAGCAAGCATATCGGGCGCAATGCCGAAACTCTGATCACCCATTAGGGCTTCGCCGCTCAGTTTCAGCAGGACGCGCTTATATCTCGGTTGCTTCAAGTTATTCAGCTCCCACCTGAAAACGGGCGAACCGCTTCACGGTGATCTTTTCACCCGTTTTGGCGATCACTTCATTGAGATAATCGGTAATGGTTTTATCCGGGTCTTTCACATAGGGCTGGTTGAGCAGGCAGCTGTCCTTGAAAAATTTGTTCAGCTTGCCGTCGACAATCTTGTCGATCATCTTTTCGGGCTTGCCCATCTCCAGAGCCTGGGCCTTGTAGATCTCCTTTTCCCGATTGAGAATCTCTTCGGGCACATCTTCCGGAACGATGGCGACCGGATTGGTGGCGGCGATATGCATGGCCAGGTTTTTGGCGAATTCCACGAAATCATCCGTCTTGGCCACAAAATCGGTTTCGCAGTCGACTTCCACCATGACGCCGATTTTACCCCCCAGGTGAATGTACGACTGGATGGTACCTTCACTGGTTGCCCGTCCCGCGCGTTTGGCGGCCGTCGCCAGACCTTTTTTGCGCAGGAAATCGACGGCCTTTTCCATATCCCCATCACAGGAAGCCAAGGCCTCCTTGCAATCCATTATGCCCGCTCCGGATTTTTCACGGAGCGCTTTGACCATAGCTGCACTGATGTCTGCCATTCTATTTTACTCTCCTGTTTGACCGGTTGTGGCTTCTTCGGCGGGTTTTGAATCCGCGGCCTCATCTCCGGATTTGCGAATAATTTCAACGATCGGGCCTTGGGAACCGTCGGATATCACTTTTCGCTCGCCCGGCTTCAGATCGACGCCTGCCGCTTCCGTCCCGGACGTGACATCTTCGGCCTTGTCTGTCTCGGCTTGCTTTTTCTCTTTGAGGCGCTTCTGGCCATCGATGCACGCATCGGCCATTCGTGAAGAGATCAGGCGGATGGCGCGAATGGCGTCGTCGTTGCCCGGAATGATAAAATCCACCTCATCCGGATCGCAATTGGTATCGACCACACCGACGATGGGAATATGCAATCGTCGGGCTTCACGAATGGCGATGGCTTCATTCTTCGGATCGATGACAAACATGGCCCCCGGCAGCTTGCCCATGTTGCGGATACCGCCCAGGGTGCTGTCCAGTTTGCCTCTTTCCTTGGCCATTTTAAGCCGCTCTTTTTTGGGAAAAAGCTCGATCGTGCCGTCCAACTCGATCTGGTTCAGATAGTTGAGGCGATCGATGCTCTTTTTAATCGTCTGGAAATTGGTGAGCATGCCGCCCAGCCAGCGGTTATGCACGTAGTACATTTCACAGCGGTTGGCCTCTTCGTAGATCGCTTCCCTGGCCTGCTTTTTGGTGCCGACAAAAAGAACCGATTTCCCCGAGGCCGCCGTATCGACGATGAAATCGTATGCCGTTTTGAACATACGCACCGTTTTTTGCAGGTCCACGATGTAAATTCCGTTGCGAGCGCCGAAAATGTACGGCTTCATCTTGGGATTCCAACGCTTGGTCTGGTGACCGAAATGAACACCGGCCTCCAGCAACTCCTTCATGGTCACATAAGCCATCTCATACTCCTTTACTTGTGGTTGTTCTTGCGTCCATATCATCCCCGGCTCCGACTTTCGTTCGAAAGCACCGGGAGCCGAGTCCATGAACGTGTGGGTTATAAGTTTAAGTTAACGACATTAAGTTAAAATCGGGGATTTGTAACAAATACCACACCGCTCTGCAATAGTTTTTTAGGCTGAACCGAACCCTCAATAGAGGCCCTGTCACCCTTCTTCCCAGTTCGATAGTGTCCGTCCACAAATAGGCAAATGGGGTCGAGATCAAGGCGCACGAAAAATTTAACCCTCTCACTTTCGGGCCAGGACCACCCGATCGTGGCCGCCATAGTCCTTGTAAAACGCCACAGACGAATAGTGCCCCAACCGGTCGATATACTTTTCAATGGCCGCTCTCTGGTCACTCCCCATCTCCAACAGGAGCGCACCTCCGGGTCTGAGATGAAGATGTGCCGTTTCCAGAATGCGCCTGATGGCATCCAGGCCGTCAGGGCCTCCGTCGAGGGCGGCGACGGGTTCGAATCGCCGGATATCTTCCGAAAGGGTGGCGATATCCGCAGTGGGGATGTAAGGCGGATTGCTGATGATCATGTCAAACAGCGCCCGGTCAGCGGACAGGGCATCCATCCAGTCTCCGGCGAAAAAATGAATGCGATGATCCCCCAGGTTGCGACCGGCATTTTTCTTTGCCAGACAGATGGCCGCCCACGAGCGATCTAAAGCGAAAAACCGACCGTTCCGATATTCGTGGGCCAACGCCACGGTGATTGCCCCGGACCCGACCCCCAGCTCAAGTGTGCGGGCCGAATCGCCAAAGCCTCGGTCCGTCAGTACCGAGACCGCCGTTTCCACCAGGCATTCCGTATCCGGCCTTGGAATCAGGACATCCGGGGTGACCTCGAACGGCAGGGACCAGAATTCCTTGATGCCGGTGATGTACGCAATCGGTTCGTGGGCGGCCCTGCGCCGGATGAGCCCTTTAAAGATCGACAATTCGTTCCCATCGAGCGGTTGATCGTGGCGGATGTACAAATCGATGCGCTGACACTTCAGAGCCTTGGCCAACAAGAGCTCTGCGTCGATCCGAGCAGTGTCCAGGTGATGTCGCTTGAAGAAATCGACGGTCCAGTGGAGGGTTTTTAAAATGGTCCACGGCTCGGTGTCGGAGGGGCTGTCACTGGGCATGCTGCAGGGCTTGGCTTTGATAATAGGTGACCAGGGCATCGATGATCTCATCCAGGTCGCCCTGAAGGATCATTTCCAGCTTGTAAAGCGTCAACCCAATCCGATGGTCGGTCACGCGCCCCTGGGGAAAATTATAGGTTCGGATGCGCTCGCTTCGATCGCCGCTGCCGACCTGGCTCTTGCGTTCCTCGTAGCGTTTGGCGTCCTGTTCCTGCGTCATTTTGTCCAGCAATCGCGAACGCAGCACCTTCATGGCTTTGGCCTTGTTCTTGTGCTGGGATTTTTCATCCTGGCAGCTGACCACCAGGCCGCTGGGCAGATGGGTGATGCGCACCGCCGAATCGGTCGTGTTGACCGACTGACCACCGGGTCCGGACGAGCGAAACACGTCGATTCGCAATTCACTGGGATCGATATCCACCTCGACCTCCTCGGCCTCCGGCAAAACGGCCACGGTGACCGCCGACGTATGAATCCGTCCCTGTGTCTCGGTCGTCGGTACGCGCTGCACACGATGGGTGCCGCTCTCGTATTTCAGCCGGCTGTAGGCCCCCTTGCCTTTCACCAGGACGATAATCTCTTTCAATCCGCCCACACCGGTGGTGTGGTGGTCGAGAACCTCCAGTTTCCACCCCAGCGACTCGGCGTATCGACTGTACATCTTGTATAGATCACCGGCGAAAAGACCGGCCTCGTCCCCTCCGGTGCCCGCCCGGATTTCGAGCAACACGTTCTTTTCATCCAACGGATCTTTGGGAATAAGGAGCTTTTTCAGTTCATCCTCGAGCTCCTCTTTGCGTTGATTCAGGCGATCGACCTCTTCCCTGGCCAGGTTCTTGATTTCGGGATCGCTGTCCTTCAAGAGCTCCAGGCTCTCGTCCAACTCCTGATCCACCTGCTGATAGGTCCGAAAGGCCGCGACGATATCGGAAATTTCCGAATGCTCGCGAGCGTACCGTTGATACGCGGCACGATCCTGCAGCACAGCCGGATCACTCAGCATCGCTTCCAACTGAAGAAACCGGTCTTCGACACCTTTTAATTTGTTATACATATCATCCTGACAACAGCTATGATTCTATTCGTTCAGTCCCTGCCGGCGCCAAATCGGCGCAGCGCCTTTCTCTGCGCCCTCCGCGCCTCTGCGGTGAAACACAAGAGCCTTTGCAGGACCCTCGACTTCAGCCTGACAACGGAAGAGGCCAAAACGCATCAAGCTGCCACCACGAGGGTCGACAGCTTGAAAACGATTCTCTGGACGCACCAGAATGAAGGGCGCTATTGCTCTTTCTGGAATTTCGCGTATTTTTTGCGAAACCGCTCGATACGGCCGGCCGTATCCACCAGTTTCTGCTTTCCAGTGAAAAACGGGTGGCAATGGGAACAAATTTCAACCGATATCTCTTTTTTGGTGGAGCCGACGGTAAAGGTGTTCCCGCAAGCGCACTTGATGGTCGCTTCTGCGTATTCTGGATGAATATCGGATTTCATAATAATTACAACCCCCTACAATCAATTAGGCATTCATTGAATCTAAAAACTCTTTATTATCTCTGGTTCCTTGCATTTTATCAAGAACAAATTCCAGTGCATCGGCAGGATTGAGCGAAGCCAGCAATTTTCTCAAGATCCAGACTCGATTGAGGGTTTGCTCATCGAGCAGCAACTCCTCCTTGCGGGTACCCGACTTTTTGATGTCGATGGCCGGGAAGATACGTTTGTCCGCAAGCCGTCTATCCAGCTGAATTTCCATGTTGCCCGTACCCTTGAACTCTTCGAATATGACCTCATCCATGCGGCTGCCGGTATCGATCAGCGCCGTGGCAATGATGGTCAGACTGCCGCCGTCTTCGATGTTTCGGGCTGCCCCGAAGAACCGTTTGGGCCGTTGCAGGGCATTGGAATCGACACCACCGGATAAAATCTTTCCCGAAGGCGGCATGACCGAGTTGTAGGCCCTCGCCAGACGGGTAATACTGTCGAGCAGGATAACGACGTTCTTTTTATGCTCGACGAGACGCTTGGCTTTTTCGATCACCATCTCGGCCACCTGCACATGCCGCTCGGCCGGTTCGTCGAAGGTCGAGCTGATCACTTCCCCCTTGACCGAACGCTGCATATCCGTCACCTCTTCGGGGCGTTCGTCGATGAGCAGCACAAACAAGGTAATGTCCTTGTGATTTTTGGTGATACTGTTGGCGATGCATTGCAGCAGCATGGTTTTACCGGATCGCGGGGGTGAAACGATCAACCCTCTCTGACCGAATCCCACCGGCGTCAATAAATCCATGATGCGGGCTGAATAATTTTCCGGATCGGTTTCGAGATTGATTTTTTGATCTGGATAGAGTGGGGTCAGGTTGTCGAAAAGGATCTTGTCCCGTGCACTCTCGGGATCCTCGTAATTGATGGCCTCGACCTTGAGCAACGCAAAGTAGCGCTCCGACTCTTTGGGTTGGCGGATTTGACCCGAAACCGTGTCGCCGGTGCGGATGTTGAATCTTCTGATTTGCGAGGGCGAAACATAAATATCGTCCGGCCCGGGCAGATAGTTGTAACTCGGTGCGCGCAAGAATCCAAACCCGTCGGGCAGAATTTCGAGGGTGCCTTCACCGTAAATCAGGCCGTTTTTTTCGATCTGGGCCTGAAGTAAAGAGAAGATCAACTCCTGTTTCCGCATCCCTGCGTACCCCTCGATCTTCAGCTTTTTGGCCATTTGGGTCAATTCATTGATTTTCATGCCTTTTAATTCGGAAACATTCATTGAACGCACTCCATTACAAAATCGTTTCTATTCCCCTTGGGACCCGTCCCGAGGGCTCTTTTATAGCGTGATGGTTTACGGCATTGCAGGCCGAATCAGACAACTACGCCGAACGCTCAAAACCCGTGTTAAACCGCTCGAATAATCCTGTTAATCCGTCTACTTGGGTGTTTCGCCCCTCTTGGTGATGGTGGAACAGTTGATCGCTATGGAGGAATATGAAGTTACTTTGTTTTCGGAGAAAATTGCTTCCAAATTCTCTCCAGCAGGGCGGGCTCCAACATACTGTCAAGCTGATTATATCAAGGCATTTCAGCTGTCAAGCATTTTTGGCAGGCCTGAAACGCTTGAATTATCAGACCTTCGTCACAAGATCCCGGCGTCTCCTTACATCAACGGGCCTTCTGATCAAAACGCCCACAACACTCGCGGTGTCATGGGCGTTCGTGAATTGCCGTTTCAAAAAACAGATCGTTTTACTGGAGTTTGTCGCAGGCGGCGAAGATCTGGTCGCGAATCTGTTCGACCTTGCCCACGCCTTCGATCCGGATATGCTTTGGAGCGCCGGCCTGGCCGGAGGTAGCCCATTTTTTGTAGTAATTCACCAGCGGCTCGGTTTGGGCATGGTACACATCGAGGCGCTTTTTCACCGTCTCTTCCTTGTCGTCATCGCGCTGGATCAGAGGCTCGCCGGTCACATCGTCCTTGCCTTCGACTTTAGGCGGATTGAAAACCACATGATAGGTTCTGCCGCTGGCCAAATGAACCCGGCGACCGCTCATGCGTTTGATGATCTCCCCGTCCGGCACATCGATTTCCACCACCGCGTCAATGGGAACGCCCGCATCTTTCATGGCATCCGCCTGGGGAATGGTGCGCGGGAAGCCGTCAAACAGGAAGCCCTTCTGGCAATCCGCCTCCTTGATGCGCTCCTTGACCAGGCCGATGATGATATCATCGGGCACCAGACCGCCGGTATCCATGACCTGCTTGGCCTTCTTGCCAAGCTCAGTGCCGGCCTTTACCGCAGCCCGCAGCATGTCGCCCGTGGAGATCTGGGGGATCTGATACCTTTCTTTGATGTAATTGGCCTGGGTTCCCTTACCGGCACCTGGTCCGCCTAAAAGAATTAAACGCATACAACCTCCTTATAGTTTGACGTATTATGGGGCCTCGATCGTGAGCCAGATCGGGTTCAGAATCTCGTAAAGGTGGTGAATATTACCGAAACATAGTACGGTGTCAACCCATTAATAAAAATGAAATCCATTAAGTGAGATGAACCCTCAAAAAGGCGCAGAAGCGTCATGCCGGACCCCGGATCGTGGTCCGGGGCCGGCTTTGATCCGGCATCCAGAACATATTGAAAATACAGGGCCGCGGCTTTCACCCGGATGACGGGAAAGATAGATTTCGGACTTCTATTCGGACTCCTATGTGATGAGCATAACGCAGATATCGGGGTTTTTCGTTGACGTCAAATTAAAGTTGCAATCCTTTTTGAAAGTGTATATATGGTCGGTTTCATTTACCTGCTGCACCAATACTAACCATCCTTATATATAGCCAAATACGCGGATGGAACGAAGGGGGCGAGATTTTTGAAGGAAATTACCGTACGGGTGCAAGATAACGACCTTGAAAAAGCCATGCGGATTTTAAAGAAAAAAATTCAGAACGACGGCCTTTTCAAGCGCTTGAAACTGAAAAAAAGTTATGAAAAACCAAGCGAGTACCGCCGTCGTAAAGAGCGCGAGGCGCTCAGGCGTCAGCGTATTGCCGCGGCACGCAGAAAACGCTTTCAGTAAAAAACCGCAAGACTGAGGATTCAACCCGGCTGTCACGCGTGATGACGCCGGGTTTTTCTATTAAGACCCATCGACATGCTGCATCTTCAAATCATAATGAGTACGGGAGATCATCGTGGAAGATACCGCCTATCATAGCTGCTTGGAATCCATGTATCGGCTGCACCGGTTCGGCATCAAACTGGGCCTCGATACGATCCGCGCCATGCTCTCCGCCTTGGACAATCCTCAAACCCATTTCAAATGCATCCACATTGCCGGCACAAACGGCAAGGGATCCGTCGCCGCCATGCTTTCAGCCATACTGAACGCAGCGGGCTATAAGGTCGGCCGCTACACCTCGCCGCACCTCGAACGCTTCAACGAACGGATCTGCATTGACGACCGACCCATTGCCGACGACGAGGTGATCGCCGGTTGCCAACGGGTCATGGCCATCGATGGGTTGCCGCGGCAACCCACCTTTTTCGAATTTACCACAGCCATGGCCTTCGATGCCTTTGCCCGCCACCAGGTCCAGTGGGCCGTCATTGAAACCGGCATGGGCGGACGCCTGGATGCCACCAATATTGTCCAACCCCGACTGGCCGTCATCACCAACATATCATTGGAACACAAACAGTATCTGGGCAAAACCCTCCCCCTGATCGCATACGAAAAAGCCGGCATCATCAAACCCGGCATCGCCGTGGTGAGCGGTGTGCGCCAGAAAAGCGCCCGGCAGGTCATCGAACGGCAGGCATCGGCCCAGCATGCCGAACTCTTTTTCTGGGGGCGCGATTTCAGAACCCGACGCAGGCCGGATGCCGGATTCAACTATATCGGACTGGACCACCGGTGGTCCGATATCCAACTGAAATTGACCGGAGAACACCAGGTCGAAAACGCGGCCCTGGTGCTTGCCGGCTGCGAATTGCTGGTCAAAGGCAACCATGCGCAGATCACCGAAAGCGCCATCCGCAGCGGCCTGAGCAATGCCTCCTGGCCGGGGCGTCTCGAAATCGCACGCGAAACACCCTATTTGATCCTGGACGGTGCCCACAACCTCATGTCCGCGCGGGTTCTCGGCCGATATCTGACCCGGCATCTCGCCGACCGCCACATCACCCTGGTCGTCGGCATACTCGATGACAAACCCTACCATTCCATTCTCAAGGATCTCATCACACCGTGCGAACGCGTGATCGTGACCCAGCCCAAAATCGACCGGGCCATTCCCGTCGAGCGCCTGGCAACCATCGCGAAGGCATTCAACCCCAATGTCATCGTTAAAAAAGACGTCGCGGAGGCGGTCCGCTACGCCCTGGACACCACCGACCCACAGGATGCGATCTGCGTGGCGGGCTCGCTCTATGTCGTCGGGGAGGCCAAGACCGCATTGTCCAGGTTGAGCGGTGCTCAGGCAAAATCGCCGGCAGCGCAACCGACGCCTTGACTTAACCGGACAGATCCATTATTCTCCGCGATCGATAAAGCGCCCGTAGCTCAGTGGATAGAGCACCAGCCTCCGGAGCTGGGAGTCGTTGGTTCGATCCCAACCGGGCGTACCACAAATAAAAACAAGGGCTTGGATGGTTTCTCCAGGCCCTTCTTTTTTGCCTCAAATTTTTAATACCCAACACTATACCCAACACGCAGACTATAAATTGGGGTAACCCCAAGTGAGCAGCGGTTGTCATTTTCAAAGTGAATATAATTCAGCAATGTCGAATTTTAAAGACGATTTTACCCAGGGAACTATTGAGCGACGTAAACGCCCCCGAATTGCATTTCATATTCATGTCAGCGTGATGGGTTATAATGAAAAAGCAAGCACCGTCATCAAGGCCAAAGTGGTTCGTACGGACCAAACCGGTTTTGGGTGCCAGTTTGTTGATCTGAGCCCAGCTATCATTGATCTGCTGGAAAAAAATTTCGATATTTACAGTGCCACCCATCCAATTGAGTAGTTCTGCTGGCGTGTTTTTTTAAAAACCTATATCCTCAAAAGTTTCAGGAGCCCGGTTGTTTGCATCCTTCTGCTCAGATTCTGCAGCCTGTTGTGAATCACAACTCTCATCTTCGAAAAACTCGTCCATTAACTGCGGGCCTATCGCTGGCTGGCTATTTTTATCGATAGCCAGTGCCATGTCGGTTATTTCTACCCAAAGAGATTCGGGTGGACTCGGCGCTGCGGCCGGTTCCACCCATATGGATTCCGGCCCAGATGGCGCCGAAAAATGTATAGGTTCTTTTAATGTCTTGATGTCAGACTCATTTCCCCATTGGTCTACCGCTGTGATCCCGAACATATAATCTCCTTGTTCTCGCACAAAATTTTCCAATGCATTCGGTATAACGATTTCCGTTAAATCCCCTACATAAGCGGATTCTGACTCGTAGGAGACGCTTTTTCCTTTCGACCAGTAGACCTTATATCCAACCACCTGTTCGGACTCGACCTCCTTCCAGTACAGCGTGCGCGATCTGAATTTCGACATGATTTGCCTCCCCTTGCTATTTTATTTGGTCGTCTTAACGATACATGCACGTTGAAAACTTTGATTGGTGATTGGTGTAATTCTTGGCGTGGGGCAATATGACAAAAACATAGCGCAAATAACTATATGACACCATTCACATTTTAATGCTAAATTAAATTTAATTTTATCCAAAGTCCATATTCGCCTGATGTCCACGTCGTGCTACAAATTTCCTCTCTTGCTCGTTTTCGGAGGGACCTCGGATGAATACCAACGCGAATCATATCGTTCTCACATGGCTGACTTTGGCCTGGATTGGATCGGTGAATGAAAAAAATAAAGCCGTTTGAAAGCGGGCAAAGGGATGATTTTTTCTACTCCATTCCAATGCCCATTTTGGTTGTGGACAAGGACCTTAATGTGGTCGATGCCAACAAGGAGGCGAGAAGCGTTTTCCAAAAAGGGGTGGCGTTTGAATCCGACCGGTCCTGCGGAGAAACGATCCGATGCTACTATAAATTTGACTCAGGGCAAGAGTGTGGAAAAACAAAACATTGCTCTGAATGTGTCGTTCGAAACGTTGTGATGAAGGTGTTTTCTGAAAAGCGCATCATTCGCAAAAGATCCCAGATGTCCGTACAGCATCAAAATCATGCCAGGCAGATAAATTTTCTGATGACAGCGTGGCCGGTCACGGCCGGAGGGCTTCAATTGGCCATGGTCATGATGGAGGACCTTGCCGATTTATTTCAGGTCGGCCAGATTTTACCCATGTGTGCCGCATGTAAACGAATTAAGATCGGTGAAGACCAATGGGAAACCGTTGAAATCTACATCAACCGAAACCTGGGATCGGATCTGTCCCATGGCATCTGCCCGGAGTGTCGAAAAAAATTGTACTCAGATATAGAGTAGTGCCAGGGTTTACATGAAAGATGCTCCCCCGCTATACAACAGCCGCATATTCCAAAGCTATGTCGATTACTTGCGTATTGCCCGGCCGGATCTCAAATCCCAGGAGTTCCTTGATTATGCTGGCATCACGCCTGAGGAGTTGGCGGATACCGCCCATTGGTTCACCCAGGAACAAGCGGATCGGTTCCATCAAATTATTGCCGAAAAGAGCGGTGAATCCGACATCGCCCGCAAAGCGGGTCGATTCAGCGCGTCATCGGCCGGCATGGCCCTGTTCCAGCAGTATGTGATCGGACTTTTGACTACCGAGACCGCCCTGCTCTCCATGGCGAAAATATTTCCTCTGTTCACAAAGGGGGCGACCGTCAAGGTCAAACGGTTGGCCCCTGGCAAAATCGAAATCATTTCCGCGCCCAATGCCGATGTCGATGAAAAGCCCTATCAGTGTGAAAACCGCATGGGCAGCATCGAAGCGCTGCCGAAGCTGTTTACCAATCTGTATGCTCATATCGAACACCCACTGTGTTTTCACAGGGGCGACGAGGCGTGCCACTATATTGTCTCCTGGGTCGATCCGAAGTCGCTTACCATAAAGTTGTGGCGCAACTATTCACTGATCGGTTCATCGATACTGCTCGCCATTTTGTGTCTCTTTTTGCCGCTAGGATATTTTTTGTCCCTTGCCGCTATTTTCATCTGCCTGAATGTCACAATGGAGATCGCCTATGCCCGAACCAAAATAAAAGAGCTTGAAAAAATCGTGGAGCACAGCCACCAGGCGGCCGAAGAGCGCATCGAGACGGCGCATACCAGCTATAATAATTCCCTGCTGGTCCAGGAGATCGGTCAAGCCACGGCCGTCATTCTCAACGTCGACGATCTGATGCACAAGCTGGCCGAACTGATGCACCAGCGACTGAGTTTTGACCGAGGGCTGATCCTGCTGGCCGACGAAGCTGAAACGCGCCTGTTCTATAAGGCAGGCTATGGATATTCCGAGGAGGAGCAAACCTATCTCGAAAAAACAACGTTTCATTTGGACAAGCCGGATTCCAGGGGTTTTTTTGTCAGGTCGTTTCTGGATAAAAAGAATCTGACGATTTCCGATGCAAATGAAATGGTGGATTCATTGTCGGCCAGGAGCAGGAATCTGTTGGAGACATTCGGCGTGCGTTCGCTCTTGTGCATACCAATCATTTACAAGGACAAAGCGGTCGGCATCCTGGCCGTGGACAACGTCAACTCCCAAGCGCCATTAAAAAAGAGCGATGTCAATTTGCTCGAAGGGATTGCGTCACACATCGCCATCGGCATCAACAACGCACGCTCTTTCCAAAAGCTGCAAGAAAGCGAAGACAGATACCGGCAAACGCTGGAAAGCATCGAAGAGGGATATTTCGAGATCGATTTGAACCGACGACTCCTGTTTGCCAACAAAGCGTTTGCTCGGCTCGCCGGCGGGGTTTTAGATGAATTGCAAGCAAGTCGCTTCGAATACTTCTTCAGCCCGGATTCCATTGCACAGTTGGAAAAACTGTTCCAACCAATCCTTGATACCAGGGAGCCCGTGCGATTTGTCCAACTCGAGTTGGCCGCTGGCAAGGACAAGGTCCTTCCCGTTGACCTTTCGATCTCCTTAATTCTTGATCATCATCAACAACCGGCCGGATATCGCGGCTTTTTACGCGATGCGCAGGATCGGCTGAAACTGGAGATGGAACGCAAGGAACTTGAAAAGAGGTTGCAGCGGGCGCAGAAGATGGAATCCATCGGCACTCTGGCAGGTGGCATTGCCCACAATTTCAACAACTGGCTGGGAGGCATCCTGGGCAACATCACTTTGATCAAGATGGCCGTTCCGGACAACACGGCATTTGAGCGGATCACAAAAATCGAACACATCATCGATAACGCGGCAAAGATG
This sequence comes from Desulfatitalea tepidiphila, assembly GCF_001293685.1. Lineage (NCBI taxonomy): Bacteria > Pseudomonadati > Thermodesulfobacteriota > Desulfobacteria > Desulfobacterales > Desulfosarcinaceae > Desulfatitalea > Desulfatitalea tepidiphila. Next base: position 1,839,118 of record NZ_BCAG01000003.1, read on the forward strand.
AACCGTCAACTGCTCAGCTACGCCCGGGGCGGAAATTATGAAATCAAGGCCATCGACCTGAACGAGATGATCCAGGACGTTTCGGATACGTTTGCGGCGGCCAGAAAGGATGTTGTCGTCAGGCTGAAACTCGATCCTGCGCTTCCTACCGTAGAAGCAGACCGGAGCCAGATCGAGCAGGTGTTGTGGAACCTGTATGCGAATGCAGCCGATGCCATGCCAAACGGCGGCACCTTTACCATTTGCACTCACAATATCGCATCAGAAACAATCAAAGGGCGATATCATGATATCCCATCTGGAAATTACGCCAAGATCAGTTGCACCGATACGGGATCCGGCATTTCGGCCGAACATATGGAAACCATTTTTGAACCCTTTTTCACCACCAAAAAGAACAAAGGCACGGGCTTAGGGCTGGCTTCAGTTTACGGCATCGTCAACGCCCATAAAGGTTTTTTAGATGTATCATCAGAAATTGGGGCCGGCAGTACATTTTCCATTTATCTGCCTTCGGTCGATGCAACCCCTTCGGTGAACCTTGAGCAACGCCAGACCGCTCAAAAGGGTGAAGGCACTATTTTGATCGTTGACGATGAAATCATGATGCTGGAGACCAGCATCGCGCTTTTAACAGGGTTGGGGTATACCGCCTTGGGTGCATCCAGCGGCGAGGAGACATTGGAAAAATACTCGGACAAATTGGATATTCTGGATGTGATCATTATCGACATGGTGATGCCCGGCATGAACGGAGGGGAGCTTTACAAACGGCTCAAAAAAATCAAACCGAACTTAAAAGCCCTGCTATGCAGCGGATACAGCGTAAACGAGAGCATACAGGCGGTTTTGGATCAAGGCTGTCAAGGTTTTTTGCAAAAACCCTTCAGTGTCGGTCAACTCTCCGAAGCGGTTCAAAAGTTGTTCACAGAGGATGCATGATCGACGCCCCATATCAAACTATCATAGGCGTCTGTTGGTTTATGTTTGAAAAAAGCAACTGCTAAAGGTTGTGTTTAGCTGTCAAATGTTAGTCAACATTTGGCGTGCACGGCCGTAGTCCCGAAAATGAACCTGGGTTTTGCTGAACGGATTTTACCCAAACATTCTGGCAAATACACTTCATTGATAGTGCAGATTTCTTTTGCGTTTGAATTATCATCGATATCAGGATCTTCTGTCCAATATAGGTTATAGCCGACGACTTGATCGGAAGGAGATGGTTTCCAATTTGATCATGCACATCACGATGAGAGAAATCGCCTTAGGGCTTACGGTTCTCTACAAAGCCAGTGCAGAATGATTGGCTGCCGAAATTGTAGTCTAAAATACTAAATCAACAAAAAAGTCTTTCCAATCCTGGATATAGAAAATTTGACAATATTTTTTTGCATGCCGCCAATTTTTCGCGCTTATCCCTATTAAATGGTCGTGATTAAAATCTAACCGTCCGGAATTATGTATTAAAATATTTTAAGAATACATATGGCATTTTTATTGCTTAAAATCTCCCAAGAATCAAATTTTTTTACTTTTCAAGTGAATGTTTTTGCAATGGAAATCAAAAGACACATTTTAGTCGTTGACGATGAAATCAGCACGCTGGCACTGGTTTGCCAACTACTTGAAAAACTCGGTTATCACACCACATCAGCCAGCAGCGGCGATGAAGCACTCAGTTATTTGAAAGAAAACGATAGGATTGATTTTGTGTTGACCGATATCAACATGCCAAAAATGGATGGCTGGGAACTTACAATTCGCATAAAGGCGATTTATCCAAAGCTGCCGATCATCGCCATGACCGGAGAGAGCCCGGCAATAGTAATTCCCCGGCTCCATAACGATGGAATCAGCGGTGCGCTTTTCAAACCCTTTAAAACACATCAGCTGATAGAGGCCATCTCGAACGTTCTGGAGTTTGCCTAAGAGCTGTGGGTTGCAGGAGAAGGCGTCTAATTTCATCAATTGGTAACTGATTGTCATACGTATTTGCTTCGGCAAAGCTCTTTAATGCCATTTCATATAAAAAACTATCACATGCATGGAATGCAAATTAAAGGAGTTACCACCGATGGGCGTAGTTCGGGTCACCTTTCCTGATGGACGTATTGTTGACGGCGTTTTCAGCACACAGTGTGAAGGACACTATTCGGGGCCAGTACTCATAGCAGGCGGCGAACTATTTTCGGGTTTAGACGCAATAAGTCAGGGCTTATCGGTACATCCCATTAGTGATCCAGAAATTGACAATTGGTTAAATACTTTTCAAAGCGCTGGATAAGAATACAATTCAAACGTATTGAATCGCTCGGCAATCCCCCAACCATCGACCCAAATGAATGCCGCACTATAGAAATTTCCCTGCCCCAGCCGCCTGACAACAATTGTCAAATTCCTGCCAATTTTTGTCAATCAGCATCTCAAATGGCCTGCAATTCAATCTCGATGGATTCATGAAAAGTACGGAATTCGCTTTTACCGTTATCCCGGCGAAAGCCGGAATCCGCCAGCCGCGCCATCCCGGCGAAAGCCGGCATCCAGTATTTTCAATAGGTTCTGGATGCCGGATCAAAGCCTGCCCCGGACCACGATCCGGGGTACGGCATGCCGCCTCTGTGCGGCTTTTTACGGTACCGACAACCTTATGTTATTGTTTTTTTGCACTTTGTTTATTGGCATGGAAGATGCTGTGAATTGCTCGGAAGGCCCGGAGGAGAGATAAGAGACTTTATCGGTTCGGGGCTGACATTTGATCTGCTTGGCTCAGCTGGATCGACCGATAGCCATAACGGGAGTTAATCGATTTGGTCGCTTTTGCACGGTTGAAATCACTATCCATCACCTTCGCTCTGGTTTCCCTTTTGATTTGGGCTTGCGCCTGGTCATGCCTTGCGGACCAAATCCCTGCCCAACAGCCGCCACCGGTGCCGGAGGCGGCGACTGGACCAGAACAAAAACCGGAACAAGAAACGCAACAGGAGATTGATATACAGGACACACCCGTCATGGCCCAAGAGACGATCCGGGTCACAATCCAGCGTCGGGATGAGGGTTTCACTCTCTATCGCGGCGGCGAACCCTACTACATCAAAGGCATCGGCGGCAGCCGCTTTCTGGAAGGTGCCGCGGCCGCGGGGGCCAATTCGGTGCGCACCTGGGACGCCGGCGATGCGGACGAAGTGCTGGAACGGGCCCACGGACTGGGCATGACCGTCATGCTCGGCATCTGGCTCTCCCACGACCCGGCGGACTACGAAGACCCCTCCTATCGCCAGATGAAAATCGACCAGGTGCAAGACCTGGCGCAACGCCATCGCAACCATCCGGCGCTGCTCATGTGGGCCCTGGGCAACGAGATCAACCTGGAGGGCGCCGACACCGAGTCGGCCTGGCGATTCGTCGATGACCTGGCCCGCCTCATCCGGCAGCACGACGATGCCCACCCGGTGGTTTCGGTCATCGCCTGCAATCCGGACACCCTGGAAAACATCGCCATTTTCGCACCGGCCCTGGATGCCGTGGGCATCAATGCCTACGGAACCCTGGCCGACATCCGGGCCATGGTGGACAGCTCCCCTTACACGGGGCCCTACATGATCACCGAATGGGGCGTCAAAGGCCACTGGGAGGCCCAGCACACCGCCTGGGGCCGACCCCTTGAGCCCACCAGCGCGTGGAAGGCCGATTTCCAGCTGGCCGGCTACGAACGCGACATCCTGGCCAACCGGGACCGGTGCATCGGCGCCTACGTCTTTCTCTGGGGCCAAAAACAGGAACGCACCCCCACCTGGTACAGCATGATCCTGGAAGAGCTGCCCGGCATCGCCCAGGCCGGCCTGTTCAGCCCCGCGGTCGACGCCATGCACTACAACTGGACCGGCTCCTGGCCGGCCAACCGCGCTCCCGAGGTGCTCGACATGCTGATCAACGGCATTCCGGCCGAACAGGGCGTCGTCGTTGCCCCCGGAGAAGCGTTGAGCTCATGGGTCAACGCCCGCGATCCCGAAGCCGATCGCCTGACCTATGTGTGGGAGCTGCTCGAAGAGCCCTCGGTGTTGGGCAGCGGCGGCTCGTTTGAACCCCGGCCGGCCAGCCTGGCCCGCATCACCCAGGACCAGTCGCCGGAGCTCAACCTCTCGGCGCCCCTGTCGGCCGGTGAATATCGTCTCTTCGTCTACGTCCTGGACAACAACGGCCACGCGGCCACGGCCAACATCCCTTTCCAGGTGCGCCCAACAAAAGAAGGGGACGCCCTTCATATTTCCATATTCAATAGTTCTGAAAGAACCAATCCCTCCTCTTTTGCAATGGACTGGCCCTTATTGACTGCAGCACTGACCGTCGAAACCGCTATTTTCAACTTCTCCCCGATCTCAGTCATGGACATTCCCAGTTCACGCACAGCCCAGTAACAGATGATCGCTCTGGCTTTTACAACCCTTCGCGCCTTAGAAGGCCCAACAAGCTCTTCGAGTGAAATCGGCACCACTTTCGACACAGCGTCTGCAAGATCTTTAAACTCGATCCCCTTGGAAGCCAAGACGTATTGAAGACGCATCTGCTCCTGAGCTTCCACAAGCACTGTTTCTACAAAATCGCCGTCCCCCAGGATGCGCTCGTCACTTTTTTGGAAATCACCAACCCTACGCATTGCACAAACAACATCCCAGCCTCCTGCACTGCGTACCAAACCACCCCCAACCAAGTCCGGTTGCCGCCCAAGGGTAATCCCTTGAATCAAATAGTTTCGATAGCCCAAGCGAGCTCGAGCAAGCCGGTCATCGAAGATAGATAAGACCTCCGAAACCGCCTGCCAGTCATTGCTCATTTTTCCTGCAACATAGCTGTGTCCTGAAAACCGATACCGATCCAGTTCATCCATATTTTCCACCAATCCAGCCCTTAACGGATTCAAATGGATGTAGCGGACCAACTCTTTTAAGTAGGCATCCTTCTGGCACAGAATCGATTTGTACCTGTTTTGAAAGAGGTGGCCGCTACGGTCGTGGCGACGGTTATGTCCAACAGCATAGCCCGTCAGCAGGCGACGCATGACAGTGGACACGGGGGCAGCGCCGGTCTGAAGCAGTAGATGAAAATGATTAGGGATCAGGGCCCAGGCAAAACACCGGGTTTCGGTTTCTGTCACAACTTTGCCAAGCCGATGGACAAAATCGTCGCGATCCTGATCGTCGCGAAATATGATTCCGCGCTCAATTCCCCTCGCGATAATGTGATGTATGGCTCCCGGGGCATCTATTCTGGCTTTTCTTGGCATGCCGTATCAATAGCACTGTGTGAAAGTGTTGTAAATATAGAAATATGAAGGGCGTCCCCTCTATTGGTTCGAATTTTTCCCTCGAATGTGCAGTTTTGGGGCATTCGGCTTTGGCAAGTCATACGGGACATCTACTTGGATAGGATCCAACAAGTCGACATTTACAATCATATCTGGGACATAGATTTTAGAATCGGAAAGCTTTTTGGGGCCAGGCAAAAGCGGCATTCAAATTGCTCTATCAAAGGATGCGTAGCAGAAGTTGAACAGCCTTAAAACCCCGAAACCTAACTGAATGGAAAAATGAAGCCACAAAAATTATCTTTAACCCCACTCACAACAGCAATTGCCCTTTTCATCATTTTAATCGCATATTCATCAGTGGCCGGCGCAGCACAAGTCACGCTCGCATGGGATACAAACAACCCAGCACCCGACGGCTATAGAGTCTACCGCCGTGCAGAAGGAGGGAGTTACAATTACAGCTCGCCCTCCTGGACCGGGGCCGCCACTACGGCAACCCTCGCCAACCTGGCAGACAACACCACCTACTACTGCGTCGTGCGCGCCTATGTCGGCAGCCAGGAAAGCGGCAATTCCAACGAGGTCAAAATCAGCCCCCAGACCTCGAGTACGTCCTCATCCGGCACCACTTCCTCATCAACCACCACCGTCACCTTGGACAATGGTTCCAGCCGCACGTCCGCGACCGGCAGCTGGCCCGTGTCTGGCGGAACTAGCCCGTATGGAGCCAACTCGCTGTACAGCAAGGAGTCCGGCGCCAGGTACACTTTCGCCCCCCAGTCGTCGGGCCGATGCCAGGTGCGGTTGTGGTGGACGGATTACAGCTCGCGCTGCGGCAACGTGCCCGTCTACATTTACGACGGCAGCAGCCGCATCGATACCGTGTACGTGGATCAGCGTCAAAACGGCGGCCGTTGGAACACCCTGGGAGAATACACCTTTTCCGGATCGCCCCGCGTGGTGATCGCCGCCAGCGGTTCGAGCTGCAGCACCTGTGCCGATGCGGCTCAGTTCGCTTACACAACGACCGCGAGTGGCACCACGAGTTCGACGACATCCACCAGCACCTCGACCACCAACACCTCTTCAAGCAGCACAACCAGCAATACGTCCGGCAGCACCTCGTCGAGCACCTCCGGCACCACCTCCGGTTCTACCAGTACCACTTCCAACAACAGTGCAGTCATCGTTCTCGACGACGGCAAGACGGGCACCACCGCATCGGGTAGCTGGAAGGTCTCCGGCGGCACCAATCCCTACGGTTCCCAGTCCCTGTACAGCAAAGATACCAGCGGCCGATACACCTTCTCATCCGAACTTTCAGGGCGCTACGAGGTCTCCCTCTGGTGGACCGAGTACTCCTCCCGCTGCGGCAGCGTGCCGGTCTATATTTACGACGACAACGACCTGCTGAAAACGATCTACGTGGATCAACGCGAGAATGGCGGCCTATGGAACGTTCTGGGCAGCTTCGAATTTTCCGGCAAGGCCCGGGTCGTGGTCGCCTCCCGCGACAGCAGTTGCAGCACCTGCGCCGACGCCGCCGAATTCAGCCTCGACATCGATGATGACGACTCGCTCCGTGTCATCGATGACGGCGAAAGGGGCACCCTGGAGGTCGGCAAGTGGTCCGTATCCGGTGGGACCGGTGCCTACGGCTCCCAATCCCTGTACAGCAAAGATACCAGCGGAAAATACAGCTACTCGGCCCAGCTTTCCGGCAACTACGGGGTCTCCCTGTGGTGGTCCGCTTATTCCTCACGCTGCGGCAGCGTACCGGTCAACGTCTACAACGGCAGCACAAAGGTTGGCACCGTCTATGTCAACCAGCGTCAAAACGGCGGGAAGTGGAACTCCCTGGGCAGATACAATTTCACGGGATCGGCCCGGGTAGAAGTGGTATCCCGTGACAGCAGCTGCAGCACCTGCGCAGATGCAGTACAGTATGTAAAGTAGAATTCAAAAAACCAACTCCCCGTTTTCAAACGATTCACACCATTTGAAAACGGGGAGTTTTCTTTAACCTCTTAAGAAAGATCCCGCCCAAGCAGATACCGCCCCACCTCCTCGAACGAAGCCAGATCGCCTTTGCCTTGGTAAGCTTCAATCCGCCGCATCTCCTCATGGATCAGATCGATCCGCTTGGCCTGCAGCATGCCTTGTGAGTGCACCGCCGCCTCGTGCCAAGGCAGGGCGACGCCCGGGAAACTATATATATTGATCTCCGGCCACCCCCATATCGCCACGCTGGCCGCCGTCATCAAGGCCCTGAGCTGATGAAACGGGGAGGAAACGATCATGATTGTCTTATAATCCTGCAACCTGGCATACGATATCAGCGCCCTTGACTCGATGAGGGTATGAAGCATCCGGACCGCGCCGACCGGCACCCGTTCCAAAACATCGCCATCGATCCCAAGGCCGGCCAATTCCCTCTGCCAGTCCGCGAATCCAGGATAGCCGCTCACCGGTGGCGCATCGCAAATCAGTATGTGCTTTGCCAGCCCTTGACGAACGATCGACTGCGCCGCTCCAAACACCGAAGCCTGATTGTCCTGCGTCTGGCAATAGAGATAAGCTGCGTCCACCGGCGGTGCCGGTCGCTGATCGCAAAGCGCCCAAACGAGCAGTTCCATCAATTTGTCTGTCATTCTCACAACTCCGTTACCATGACAGTGCACTCCAAACAACAACCTGGCAGATTCCAATAATCAACCCGTCACACGCGACGACATCCTGCAACCATATGATTTTCAAACCTTCCCCGCATGTCTATCCCCTCTTCCCTCTTGAAGAAAACGAGAAAATGCCGTATAAGAGATTTATTAATGGCGAACTCGTCAAAAGGTCTAACGTCGTCATGCAGAAGAACGCCGGCATCCAGGCCATTTTTGAAAACACTGGGCCCGGCTTTCTCCGGGATGACGGTAAAACATGATTCCAGGCTTTTAACAAAGCCACCAGAAATATTTAAAACACAATTTACAACAATCACATCCGGTTCAAGCCCAATTTCGGCGACGACTTCAACGTGCATTCTGCAAACTGGCCCAAATTCCCCGGCGCACCGTCATCCCCGATTGCCAATTAGGAGATCGCCAATGAAAAACTTCACCACTCTGGTCATCCTGGCAGCACTTGCTGTAGTTTCCTGCTCGACCTTCGGCTCCCCGTCTTCTTCCCAAAAGGAGGCCGAATTGCTGGAGAACGGCTACATCGCCCTATCCGCCGGAGATTACAACACCGCCGAACATCTCCTGAACCAGGCCCTGTACATCAACGACAAGAATCCCTACACGCTTTTGAACTTAGGCGTGGTCTACCAGGACACCCAGCGCTACAAACAAGCCCGCGATGCCTACCAGGCGGTGATCGACATGAATCCTTCGGACACGGCGGCCTCCGCCAACGTAAAGGGATACTCCGGCCGCAATCTGGTCGAGATCGCCAAGGTCAACCTGGCCAACTTGCCGCCGGCCGAAACCCAGACCCCGCCCGACGCGGATGGCGATGGGGTGCCGGACGACTCGGATTGGTGCAAGAACACCCCGCCCCAGGCGGCCGTCGATGCCAACGGCTGTTGGAACCTGACCGACATTTTCATCGTAAGCGGCGTGGAGTTGAAGCCTGACGCGCTTACCCAGCTCGACGATGCCGTGCTGGTGTTGATGGCCAACCCGTCGCTGCGCATGGAAATCCAGGGCCACACCGACAACAGCGGCTCGGACGAGTTGAACCAGCGCCTGTCGGAAAAACGGGCAAAGGCAATCTACGACTACCTGGTCCGGAAAGGCGTGCCGGCGGACCGTCTGACCTACAAGGGATATGGCGAAAGCCGTCCCATCGCATCCAACCTCAAACCCGAAGGCCGCGAACAGAACCGACGCATCGAACTGGTACCGTTGCCATGACTCAATATTGAAGGCAGCGTAAAAAGTCGTTGAGGCGTCATCCCGGTGGTTTTACCGTCACCCCACCACATACCCTCTCTGTTCCAGCGCCGCCGCCAGCGCCGATCGGGCATCATCTTCCCCGTGCACCAGACGGATCATCTTCGGACGTCCGCCCATTGCCGCCACCCAATCCAGCAAGCCCTTTTGATCGGCATGGGCCGAATAGCCGCTCAACACATGCACACCGGCGTTCACTCGCCGCTCCACCCCGTCCAGCACCACCGTGCCATGGCTTTCGGCCTGCGCCTGAATGCATCTGCCCGGCGTTCCCTTTGCCGTATAGCCCACAAAGACGACATCGTTCCGCGGCTCCTCGATCCCGTGCACCAGATGATCCACAATGCGCCCGCCCGCACACATGCCGCTGCCGGCGATAATGATCGCCGGGCCATCGACCCCCAGCAGCTGCTCATGCTGGTAATGCCTGGGCACGGCAAACAACCTGTCAAAATCCAGCGGATCTTCCCCGCGCATCAACAGCGCCCGCGCCTCCTCGTCCCAATAGGCGTGAAGCCCGGAATAGATCTGCGTGATATCCAGCCCCAGGGGCGAATCCACGAAAACCGGCGGCTGGGCTTCGCCACGCAGCTGAGGATACATTTCCCGATACGCATCGTCGGAAAAGATCCTGTCCAACTCGTACAAAACCTCCTGGGTGCGTCCCAGCGCAAACGCCGGGATGAACACCTTGCCCCCGTCGGCCAGGCAATGCGCGAGAACACCCGCCAATTGCCGGACCCGCTGCGTCCGGTCCCCGTGCAACCGATTGCCGTAAGTGGATTCGAGAATCAAAAAGTCCGCCGGATCCGCCGTCTCCGGATCCAGCAACAGCGGTGTGCCCCGGTTCCCCAGATCCCCGGAAAACAGGATGGAGAAGCCATCGCGGGCGCTCTCCAGCCGAACGAAACAGGAACCGAGAATATGCCCGGCCCGTCCGAGCTTGAATGAAATACCCCGCTTCAAATCAAAAGAAGGACCGCATTCGAAACCCCACGACAAATCGTCGATCCGGCGCGCAACATCCTCCCGGGCATCGTCCGACAGGTGCTCGAAGCGCATGGCATCGTTCAGCATGGGAACGATCAGCGCCTGGGTCGGATGCGTGCAGATGATCTCTCCCCCAAACCCATCGGCGATCAAACGGGGCAGCATCCCGATGTGATCCACATGGGCATGCGTGAGGAAAATGAAATCCAGCTCTGAGGCCCGCACCGGCCACTGTGACGGATCCACCCCCCGGTCCTCGCCCTGGGTCATGCCGCAGTCCACGAGGAGGTTCAGCCCCTGCAGCTGCATGAAATGGCACGAGCCCGTCACACACCGCTCGCCGCCCAGATGGACGACCGGAAATTTCATCAGAGTTTCTCCAACACGGCCCGGACCTCCTCGGCCTTTTCGAACTTAGGCGCCAGCACCATCACCCGCTCCAAAACCGCCTTGGCCCTGGCCGGCTCGCCGGCCTTATAGTAGGCCATCCCCAGATGAAAATGCACCATGGCATTGTCCTTCAGCTTCTCCGCGCTGTCGTTCAACTCCGCGATGGCGCTGTCGTACAAACCCTTTTTGTAGTACACCCAGCCCAGGGTATCCATCACGCCGGGATCGTTCGGCAATTTCTCCTTGGCCAGCCGCGCCAGATCGAGCGCCTCGTTCAGCTCCCGGTCCGTATCTGCCAGCCGATACGCCAGATTGTTGGCCGCCGGCGAGAACGCCGGATCGATCTTCAGGGCCTCCCGGTAGTGCTGCTCGGCCGGTTCGTACTTCTGCTGCATCTCATAGAGCGTGCCCAACAGCATGTGCGCCTGAACCTGATTGGGGTTTTGGGCCAGCACGGCGTTGTACTGCCCGATCGCCCGGTCGATGTCGTTTCTCTTCCAGTACACCTTGGCCAGCTCGAAATAGGGCGGCATGTAGTTCTCGTAGGTATCGATGGCCTCCTTGTACGCCGCCTCGGCCGCCGCATCCTTTCCCTGGGCACCGTAGGCCCGCCCCTTGAGGTGGGAAATCACGGCCACATGCAGCGCCGAGTCCTTGACCTGTTCCAGATGCGCGTCGCAACGGTCAATGGCCGCCGTGAAATCCTTGCGCCCCACATAAATACTCACGATCTGCGCGAAGACATCCATGAGTTTTGGATTGATCTGCAGGGCCTGGTCAAAGGCCGCCAGGGCGCCCTCGTCATCCCTGAGCATCCGCCGGGCGATGCCCAACTGGTAATAGCCCTGGGGATCGTCCTGCCGCATGGCGATCATCCGCTCGAAAACCTCGGCCGCCTGCGCCGGCTGACCTTTGGCCAGATAGGTCTGACCGAGAATGGCATGGGCCTGATAGTGGTCGGGCAGCTCCTCGATCACCTCCTTGCTCAACCGTTCGGCCGAATCCACATCCCTCAATCGCAGGGCAATATCGGCCAGCAGCAATCTGGCCTGCAGATTTCGGGCATCCAGCTCGACGGCCCTGTTCAGGGAAGCCTTGGCCACCTGCATCTCCCCCTTGGAAAAATGAGCCAACCCCTTGTAGTAATGGGCCTGTTCCGCCTTCGGCTCCTGGGCGACGATCGCGTCGAAAACCGCCAGCGCCCCATTCCAGTCTCTCTTTGCGATCAGAATCTCGCCCTTGAGCATCCGGGCCGGCATAAAACCCGGGCGGCTGGCCAGGATCTTCTCGTTGTAAGATTCGGCCGGGTCGATCTCATTGGTTTTGAAATGGTGGCGCGCCACCTCGTAGAGCACCGCGACATCGTCGGCATCCACCTCCAGCGCCTTGGCATACATCTCCCTGGCCTTGTCCGTGCTGCCGATCGTCTCGTAGAAGCGCGCCGCCGCAATGTAGCGCTTGCTGTTCCCGGGCTCGAGTTCGACCGCCTTCAGCACGGACGCCTCGGCCGCCTCCATCTTCTTCTGGCGCAGATAGAAATTGCCTTGGGCCATGTACAATTCCGAACTTTGCGGATTGGCCTCGATAGCCGCTGCAAATTCTTTTTCGGCCTGGTCGATATCGTTCCGGCCTGCATAAAACCCAATCAATGCCAGCCGCGTCCTGACGTCCTTGGGATCGACCGCCACGGCCTTCTTCAAATTGATTTCGGCCTCCTCCATCTTGCCCTGTTGGGCCAGAACACGCGCCAGACCGACATACGCGCGCGTCTGGGTGCCGTCCAGCCGGATGATCCGCCTGAAGGTTTCGGCCGCCTCGGGAAGGTTCTTGTCGATATCCTCCAGACCGGATTTGAGGTAAAGCGCCTCGATGTTCTCCGGATCGCTGCCCAGCACCGCATCCACCCTGGTTCGCGAATCGTCGAACTGCTTTCCCAGCATGTAGAATGTGGCCAGCTTCAGCAAAGCGTCCGTGTTGTCAGGATCCAGCTGAACCACCGTCGAATACGCACGGAAAGCGCCCTGGGCATCCCCCATCTTCAAATAGGTCTCAGCCAGTTTCGAGTGGGCCGCCGTGTATTGCGGATCGATCTGAATGGCGTTTTTGAGCTCGATCTCGGCGGCCTTGTACTCCGCCTTATCAAAATAACCCACCCCTCTCTCGTAGTGCGACAGCTTCTTCTCCTCATCCGAGGCGCATCCGCCAACCACAAGCGAAACCATCAACACCAAGCCACACCATTCCCAAAAGGACCTCATCAGAACCCTCCCAATGTGCATTTATCGTCTTCCCGGCGAACGCCGGAATCCAGTGCTTTCAATATTTTCCACCGCAGAGACGCGGAGTGCACAGAGAAAAGATTTGTATCTAAATAAACGCATCTGCGGTCTCTGCACCTCTGCGGTGAGTTGTAATCTCTTTGGAACTTATCCAACTCGACGGTTTCGCAAAAAACCCCATAATCAGGTATCACCGTCTTCACGGCGAACGCCGGGATCCAGTCGGTCAAACGCCGCATCCTTATCATCCTTTACACCATGGATGCAAACAGCCGCCCCCTACCATCATCCCCCCACCAACCGAACATGATCCAAATATAGCTCCTGCCTTTCCACCGGCGACGCCATGAACAGCAACAACCGATAAATGCGCTTCAAATCGAGCGGCCGGCGCCCTTCGGAGGTCACCAATTCGTCGAACCCGATCACCACCGGGTTCTCTCCCGGCGCCAACACCAGGCGCCGATTGAACCGCTCCCCATAATCCGGATAATCCTTGCGATCGTCGATGCGCACCGTCACCGACACCGGCGCTTCCTGCGGATTGAAAACGTCAAACGCCAACGCACCGTATCCCCGCCAATCGTTGCCGTACAACCTCGCCGACCATCCAGGCCACTGCGAAGGAAACAGCGACATCTTAAGCGACCGCTCCCCATGGGTCGCATGCGCCTCCGACAGCGAAAACAGCGTGAAACAGTGCCAATGCATCCGATCCAGATCAGCATCGGTCTCGAAATCGAACAGCACCCGCTCGGCCGGCCGCTCCGCGACGCATCCCGACGCCAACACCATCCCCAAGACAACCACCAACGCCTTCAGCACCTGGCACGTCCCCCTATATAAAATGACGGATCACCTTCGCCCGATCCACCCGACCATTCGCACCACTTCCACAATTCCCGACATTCCCTCAATTCCATCTCCCAATCACCGAAAGTGCAACACCACCACCTCCGGCCGCCGCAGCAACCTCACCGACCAATGGCTCGTCCCAACCCCCCGACTCACAAACATGCGGCTCCGGCCCTTTTGGAACCACCCCTGGCTGTATCGCGCAGTCTTCTCGTATCCCAACATCCCCCAAGCCCACCCGGGCAACGGAATCTGCCCGCCATGCGTATCCCCGGCCAACACCAAAATCGGCTGGGACCCATCGATCTCATCGAAAACCAACGGACTGTGGCTGAGCAAAACCGCGGGCAACTCCCCATCGCCCCCCAAAAACGACCGCCACCCATCGAACTCCCGAAACGCCTGCCCGTCCACACCCCCCACCAAAACCGGGACGCCGCCCATCTGCACCCTTTCACCGGAATTCCTCAAAAACCGCACCCCATGGGCCTCGGTGGGGGCACCACTGCCCCTTGCATGGCAAAACAGGCAACTCTGCCGGTCATCGCTGTAATCGTAATCCCCCATCACGGCCCAAACCCCATCCGGGGCACCCAAACGCCCCAAAAACGCCAAGGCCGGCCCCGCATCACCCCGCCAGTGAATGTAATCGCCCGTCAGGAAAATCATGTCCGGGCCGACATCCCCCACAATTTCCAAAACCCGGGCCTCCCGCTTGCCCATCCGCCCGATGTGCAAATCCGTCAAATGAACCGCGGTCTTGCCCCGCAACGCATCGAACGGCGGTTGCACATCCACGGTCACGTGCCGCACCGCAATCCAATCCGGCTCCACTCGAAATCCATAATAGGCCGCCAATCCCGCCAAAATGAAAATCAGCAAGCCCCAAGTCTTTCTCATTCCAGCTTTTTTCCCTCCCACTTGATACCCGCCCCTAATAGTGCTACCAGACACCATCACCCATGTCAGTGCCCGACCACAAACATGTCGTTTGGCCATTTGTGGATGGGCCCTAACCACCACTCAACACCAGACGGCCCGTCATGCCCCTAAAACTCTTCTATGTCTTCGACCTCCTGCTGCTCCTATCCTGCGCCGTCGCCCCGCGCCTCCGCAACAGCGAACAGCGGGTTTCCCTGTCACTCATTCAAATACTGGCCGCCCTGCCCCTGCTGGCCGCACAATACATTTACTGCGCCACCGAATTGTGGTCACCAGCCACTTACCTCCTGATCTTGTTTACCGAAGGCCTCTTCAGCCTCGTGTGGCTCACCCTGGCCGTCCGCCTCTCCATGCCGCCGGTCGAAGACACACCGGAAACACCAATCGTCATCACTGGACAACTCCTCGCGGCCGCCGCCCTCATTGCACTGACCCTCTATTTCCAGTACCATCCACCCGACGTCCAATCCGCAACGAACGACCTGGTATTTGCCCCATACGGCGCCATCTATTTCCACGCCCTCGCGCTTCTGCTCGCCATGCTCGCCACCGCCTGGCGACTGGAGACCTTCTGGCGCCGGCTCTCCCTATCCGACCGCTGGGCATACAAATTCCTCATCATGGGCTGCTTCCTCGCCACCGCCGCCCTGATCTGGGCCGGCTCCTACCGGCTCACTTACCAGCGGCTGGCCACACACCACCTGGCCCTGATGGCCGCCCTTGCCGTGCTCTCCTGGCTGCTCATCGTTTACGCGGTCGCACGCCACCGGCTGCTCAACCGTAAAATCTTCATTTCGCGCAAGATCATCTACTCTTTCGTGGCCCCCACGATTTTTGCCGCCTATCTGTTCACACTCGGTGTCATCGGGCTGATCATGCGCGCCTTCGGGCTGTCCCTGCCCTTTTTGCTGCAATGGCTGGCCTTCTCCATAGGGCTTCTGGCCGTCGCCATCTTTCTCTTTTCGCCCGGGCTGCGCCGCCGGGTCCATTTTTTCATCAGCACCCATTTCTACATCAACAAATACGAATACCGCGACGAATGGCTGGCCCTTTCCATCCGGCTGCAAAACGCCGCCACCGAACGGGACGTGGTCGTTGCCCTTTACGACGTACTCTCCGACAGCCTTTACGCCACCCACATCACCATCTGGATCGGAGACGACGACAGGGGATACATCGCCATCCCCTCCCAATCGCCGAACCCACCGACATCCAACGCCCCGGCCATCGCCCCGAACGATCCCCTGGTGCAATACCTCAAAACCCATCCCCACTTCTATATCGATGACAACACCGCTGACGCCACCCATCGAGCCCTTGCGTTTGAACATAAAGCCCTCTTCGAAAGCTCGGACCTCGTTCTGCTGGCTCCCCTCCAGGCCGGCGAACAATTGATGGGCATCATCGGGCTGGGCCGGGAGTTCACCGGAGGACGCTACGGTCAAGACGACTTCGACCTGCTCGCCGCATTGGGCACCCAAACCGCATCGGCCCTCATGGCCGTGCGCATGGCCGAAAAACTGGCCAACGCCAGGGAGCGCCAGGCCTGGCATCGCCTCTCCGCCTTCGTGCTCCATGACATCAAAAATGCCGCCGCCATGCTCGCCCTGGTCCGGGCCAACGCCCCCGCCAACATCCACAACCCCGAATTCCAGCAGGACATGCTCGAAGCCATGGACGACGCCCTGGCCCGCATGGGCAAAGTTCAAACCCGGCTGGACATGCTGAAAGAAGAGATCGTCCCCGAATGGACCGATGTGGAAATTCACCAGTTTTTAGACGACTGCTGCAATACAATCAACAAACGATTGAAAGGCATGGCCATTGATCTCATTTGCCCGCCCGAGATCCACATCCAGACCGACCCCAATTTTCTCTCCCGGATCGTCGAAAATCTTCTCATCAATGCCTTCGAAGCAGGCGGCCAACCACCCACGGCGTGCGTTCGGGTCGACGCAAATCATTCCCAGCACCAAGTCACCATCTGCATCGAGGACAACGGCCCCGGCATAGACCAGGACCTTCTGCCCGAGGCCCTCTTCCAACCCCTCAAGACCACCAAAGCCAGCGGCAGCGGAATCGGCCTCTGGCAAGTCAAGCAACTGGTAGCAAGCCTCAACGGCACGATCCACGCCGAAAATATTCCCGATGGCGGTGCCTCGTTCACCATCCAGATTCCAAAATAGCAACCGTAAACACCGTAAACTGTGATACCGCTGCACGGGATCAACCCAGAAACTCAAAAACGGGTTCATCCAACTCGAAGGATTGGCAACAACCCCTGAATCAAGTGTTTTCGTCTTCCCGGCGAACGCCGGGATCCAGTAGGCTCACCAAGTGCTTGAATCCTGGATGCCGGATCGAGTCCGGCATGACGGGGCCCTGCCTGGACGCCGGACCGAGTCCAATGCGAGGGGGCTTGGTCCAAAACCCTAATCAAAACCTGCCCCGACCACGATCCAGTGCCCGGCACAACTCCTCCACGATCCATGTTCCGGCACCACGCCTCTACCCCCTATTACGTGTTCATCCAACTCGAGGGCTTCGCAACAACCCCTGAATCAGGTGTTACCGTCTTCCCGGCGAACGCCGGGATCCAGTAAGCTCCACGGGTGCTCGAATCCTGGATGCCGGATCGAGTCCGGCATGACGGGGACCTGCCTGGATGCCGGATCGAGCCCTGCATCCACAATCTTCCTAAAGACGGGCTCCCCGTCTGCAGTTTGTCGCGGGCTTCGAGCGCAGCCAGGATGACGGAAAATCGAATTGCGGACTTTACGAGACGGTTATGATTTTCCTATACAGTAAAAAAATACCAACAAGCCGATTGCTTCATAATTCCTCCAAGAATCGTTTTCATTCCTGGAAAAAATCTATAATCATTTGTTATTATAACAATATTGCCAAATCGGCATTCAACCCGCCATTCACTCATCTGTCGTAAAATTTTACACATCCACTTCCACAAACCACAGGCCAATTCCCACAACCAGTCGATTATCCACATATCTTATAGTTTTTTTTGATTTTTTTAATACGGCATGTTTATTGCTTTATCCTTAAAGAAACGCGTTAAAAACTCTATTTGGAGACAGAACATGAAGAGAATCGCACCACTTACGATCATGATCATCTTGGCAATGTCATTCAGCGCACACGCATTGTCCATCACAACTGTCAGCTATAGCGGAAGCGACTATGACGGCACCTACATGTTTACCGTCATTCCCGATCCCCCAACGACCACACCAACGAGCGATCCCGCACTCAGTTGGCTTCAGAGCCAAATTAATACTTGGTTCTCCGCTAATGAATCAGGTTACCAAATCGATTCGCTCACATATTACGATAAATATGAATTCGATGAGGGCACAAGCGAGAATGGACTGTTGTCTATAACCGGTGGCACATGGTATGCGCCGGTTCCGGTCGAATTCTATGCTGTTAAAGGCTCAACCAGTTATGCCATGTATTGGCTCGGTTTTGACGGCGCTTCATCCGCCCAATGGACGACCGGGCACCTTGTAGGGACAGCCGATCAAGACAGCGTCGGCATATCACACCTGACCGGCTACAACCCCGCAGTCGCACCGGTTCCGGAGCCTGCCACCCTCCTGCTCCTGGGCAGCGGCCTCCTGGGCCTCTTGGGCGTGAGCCGCAAAAAGTTCAAGAAGTAGTTTCTATTTTCACGAGTTTGAAAACAAGAAGATCCCCGTAACACAAACCGGGGATCTTTTTTTATCGTATCTTCCTCACAATCCCATTCACGAGATACCATGCTTCTTGATCAAATCGTGCATGGTCGGCCGGCTGATCTCCAGCAGCTGCGCGGCCTGGCTGATGTTGTTCCCGCAGATCGCCAATGCCTGCCTTACCACCTTGATTTCCGCCGCATTCCGCGCCTCTTTCAAGGTGGGCAGCCGTTGCGTCCCATTGTCCTCCGGCCGGTTCTCCTCCAAACCCAAATCAGACGCTGACAAGATCCGGCCCCTGGTCATCCCCAAGGCCCGTCGAATACGGTTTTGCAGTTCGCGCACATTGCCCGGCCAATCGTAAGCCGTCATGGCCGAAAGGGCGCCGGGAAGAAAAGAAACCTGGCCGCGTTTCAACGCAGCCGCCTCGGTTTGCAGAATATGCTGTGCCAGGTACAAGATATCTTCGGCCCTCTCCTTCAAGGCGGGCATACGCACCGGAAAGACATTGAGCCTGAAGAAAAGATCTTCGCGAAACGCCCCCTGCTTCACCGCCGCTTCCAGGTCAACATTGGTGGCGGCGATGATACGGGCGTCCACACTGAGGGTTTTTTCGCCGCCCAACCGATCGATCGTCCCCTCCTGAAGAAATCTCAATATCTTGACCTGCAGCATAAGGGGCAGTTCCCCGATCTCGTCCAGGAACAGCGTGCCCCCATCCGCCTGCTCGAAGCGCCCGGTTTTGCGCCCCACAGCGCCGGTAAAGGCTCCCTTCTCATGTCCGAAAAGCTCGCTTTCCAGCAGGTTTTCAGGAATCGCCCCGCAGTTGATAATCACCAGGGGGCGCTTGGCCCGTCGGCTCAGTGCATGCACCGCTCGCGCGGCCATCTCCTTGCCTGTCCCGCTGGCGCCGGTGATCAACACCGGATAATCGGTGGCGCTGACATTTCGTATCTGCTTGAACAAGCCTTTCATCACCTCGGAAATTCCCAGCATACCGCAAAGGGAACCGCCCTGGTCCACCTGATGCCTCAGCCGGCGGTTGTCCGTTTCCAAGGCATGGAGCCTGAAGGCACGGCGCAAAATAAAATCCAGCACCTTTAAATCCACTGGCTTGGCATAAAAATCTGCCGCCCCCAGCGCGACAGCCCGCATCGCGTTTTCATGTTCTGCATTGCCAGTAGTGACAATCACTTTTGTGTCCGGAGAGACAGACGCAATCTCTTCAAGCAGCAGCAATCCCTCCTGTGCCGTGTCCGGGTGTGGCGGCAGCCCAAGATCCAGCACCACGACCGGAAAGCTGCCTGAGGCCAAAAACGGCCTCGCCTGCTCCGCATCATAAGCGATGCTGATGTCGTAATCCTCCCCAAGCCCCCACTTCAGCTGCTTGGCCACGGACTTCTCATCTTCGATTATCAATAGTTTCTGAACCATCTCATCCCGCAACCGAACAAAAAGGTTAACCCGATTTTTCAAACACCATCATCATTACAATGCGATGTGCACAACCGGCAACCCCTTTCTATCCTGCCGCCCGTCCTGCACCGCACTCGACGAGCGCAGGATGCATTTGGTAGCATCTTAAGGTAAATCAAGCGCAACGGTTCCGCATCCCTTTTTGATATTGGCAATCCTTGATGGCTTCGTAAAAAGCCCGGAATCAGGTTTTACCGTCATTCCGGCGAAAGCCGGAATCCAGTATTTCAATAAGTACTGGATGCCGGATCAAAGCCTGCCCCGGACCACGATCCGGGGGCCGGTATGACGCTTCTGCGACTTTTTACGGTTTTATCACTCCTTGAATTTACTTACCGCTACGCCTGAACCACATGGCATCTTTTATAAAGATTTCCAAATAATAAGGCGCCAAACACACAAAAGAGTTTTTTGTGTGTTTGGCGCCTATATAGTCAAAACCAGTTTACTCTTCTATTCCGACCGCAATGAAATGACGACAACTCAAGCGATCGAATTATGATTCCAGGCTGCTTCTTTTTTTTCTCATTCGACTGAAACCCGCCAATCCAAGTAATCCCGTACCAAACAGCAGCATCGTAGCCGGCTCAGGCACGGGAGCTCCCACGAGCTGACTTTGGTTATCGATAATACTGCCATTTTTCGTAATCAAATTTACTGCTATCACTGTCCAACCGCTGTCATCAAATTGGTTTTGGTACGCACTCAGGGTATTCCAGTCGCTGCCATTAGTGATCTCTTGTTCCAGATACCAGATCGCGTTTTGCACCATCTGGGCAGCGTTGCTGATTTGATCAAAGACACCAGACATATAGGCTGCATAAAGCCACTTGGATTCACTGGAAACCGGATCTTTACCATCTACTCCGCCAACCCCACCACCTGATGCATAATCGCCAACAGAAGACACATAATAGGTTTTGCCTGGTTCAAAATAATTATTCTTTTCCAAACAAAATGTACCGTAAGTGTTACCTTCAGCATCCGTCATTGTATAAGGCACATCCCAATCATTTTCCATTGTTACATAGGTATCGGCCATCGGCAGTGCCCATACATTCCCAGCAATAAAAACAACCGTAAGCGAAACCAATAAAAACATCATAGCTTTCTTCATCAGATTCAACCCCTCCTTAGAGCTTCGATTTGAGTTTTGAGCATCAGTTTAAATAACCACAAGAAAAATTCGATCCGAGCCATACATTGCAACGCATTTTCAAATACACAACGAAGCATTAAGCAGGTTGTATGCCATTTAAATTTATTCTTAAATTTCTTGTAGTTAGTTTGATTAAACCCGATGCACACAAAAAGAGGGGCTCCAAAGAGCTAAAATTGAGTAAAACAAACCTCAGATATGTGGAATTCAGGTCTTCGCTATGAAAAATATTCCACAACTGCCCGCCCTCGGCGAAACCATCATGACACACGACACACGCCAACTATCCAATTAAACTTTTTATTTTTTCGAATATATAGTACCTAACCGGGCAATCATACTTGATAAAACCGTAAAAAGAAGCAGAGGCGTCATGCCGGCGAACGCCGGCATCCAGAACATATTGAAAATACAGGATCCCGGCGTCCGCCGGGATGACGGGAAAAACGCATTCCGGACTTTTTACGGTCCCGTCATACTTAATGGTTTACTAAAAATCCTCAAGGCGTTCACAGCGCCAACATTTGACAGGGGGAAAAAATGAGCCATTCTCAGCGCCACCCAGCCATCACGATCGCTGCAACACTTTTCATTGGCCTGCTGCTACTCAATGGATGCGCCTCGGACGAGGACAAAAAAGCGGCTCACCTGCAAAAAGGAATCGCCTATTTTGAAAAGGGCGAATTCAAGAGCGCCGAAATCGAACTCCGCAACGCCATCCAGATCGATCCCCAATATCTGGCGGCCCACCTCCAGTTGGCCGAAACCTACGTCAAGCTCGGCGACCCCAAAAGCGCCTTCCAAGAGTATTCGCGCATCGCCCAGCTCGATCCCGAAAACAGCGACGCCAACCTTAAACTGGCCACGTTTCTGCTCTTGGGCAAACAGCTCGATCAGGCAAGAATACACGCCGAAAAGGTGCTTGCCGCATCCCCGCAGAATATCGACGCCATGATCATCCTGGCCGCCATCAGCGACCTTTCGGACAACCCGACCGAAGCCGCCGACCTATACAAACAAGTTCTTGCCATCGACATTACCCACATTGGCGCCTACACCGGTTTGGCGCGCGCCTACGCCAAACTGGGGGATACGGCGCAGGCCGAACACACCCTGAAAAAAGCCGTCGCCGCCGCCCCCGGATCTGCAAAGCCCCATTTAACCCTGGCGGCCTTTTATGCCCAGCAGCAGCGTTTTGATATGGCCGAGCAGGAAATGCAAACGGCCGTCGCCAAAGAGCCCGGCAATGCCGAACTCCATACCACCCTGGGCAACTATTACATGTCCCGCGGCCAAACCGGCAACGCCGAAACCGCCTTCCTCGAAGCGGTCAAACTGCAGCCCAAAGAGACCAGGCCTTACCTGACCCTGGCCGCCTTTTACGAGGGTAGCCAAAAAAGCGACCAGGCAGAAGCCATGCTCAAACAAGCACTCGAGTTCAAGCCCGATGATGTCCAGTCCATGGACGCCGCGGCGCGGTTCTACCACCGCCACGACCAGACCGACCAGGCGGCGGCCCTGATCGACCAGGCACTGGCCCTGCGCCCCGGCTACACCCCGACGCGCCTGCTGAAAAGCGAACTTCTCATCGCCCAAAAGCAATATCCCGAAGCCATCGAACTGCTGGACCGCCTGATCGCCGAAGCCCCGAACCTCGCACCCGCACACCACCTCAAGGGAGCGGCCCTGCTCGCTAAGAACGACCTCAACCTGGCCAAGACCGCCCTGCTCAAAGCCGAAGAACTCAACCCGCAGATGCAGTCCACCAAGCTGATGCTGGCCGACATCTTCCTCAAACAACGCGATTTCAATTCTGCGCAGCAATATGCCCGCGGCATCGTCGCTACCCAGCCGGAAAATTTCCAGGCCAACCTCATCCTCGGCAGCGCCCTGCTAGGCCAGCAGAAAACCGCCGAAGCCCTGCCCTATTTCAACAAGTTGATCGCGATCGAACCGGACAACCCCATCGGCTACTACCAACTCGGAAACCTCCAGGCCGCCACAGGCGACTACCCGTCCGCCCAGGCCAACTATGAACAGGCGCTTCGCATCAACCCCAACCTCATGGACGTGTTTACCAATCTGATCCGCGTCTATGTCGCCCAGAAGCAGCACGATGCCGCCCTGGCCAGATGCGACCGGCAACTGCAAAGCGTGGCCCCAGGTACATTGCAGCGCGCCGTCATACACGACCTGAAAGGCAGCTTGTATGCATCCCAAAACAATATGGCCGCGGCCGAGCGCTCCTTCGAAGCCGCACTCGCCGAAAACCCCCAGTACCTGAAGCCATACTACGCCCTGGCCCGCATTTTCATGGCCAGGAACCAAAGCGACAAAGCCATCGCCCAGTACCAAACCATCCTGGCCAAAAAGCCCGACCAGCCGGGCGTGCGCATGCTCCTGGGCATCATCTACGAAATGCAGAATCAGCCGCAGTCGGCCGAGGAACAGTATCGCCAGGCGCTGCAGATCGATCCCGGCTTCGCCCCGGCAGCCAACAACCTGGCCTACATGCTGGCCTCCAATGACGGAGACCTCAACGAAGCCCTCAACCTGGCCCGCCTCGCCCGGGAAAAGCAGCCCGAGGATCCATCCGTGATGGACACCCTGGGATGGGTCCTCCTCAAACGCGGCCTCTACGACAGCGCCATCCGCGAGTTTTCGGAAAGCCTGGCCAAACTGCCCCGCAATGCCACCATCCATTATCATCTGGGGTTGGCCTACTATCAAAAACAGGAAATCGCGCTCGCCAGAAAGGCCCTGGAAACCGCCTTGAGCATCGATCAGGATTTCCAAGAGGCCGCGGCCGCCAAAAAACTACTGGCAGAAATGTAACATGAAGCACCTGTCATTCAAACTTCTGGCGTTGTGCATCCTCCTGCCGCCCTTCCTCTACGCTTTCAGCCTGAGCGGCCTGGAGAATCTCCTTCAGAAGCGCTACCTCGCGCAGATCCAGTCCGTCTACACCGCCGGCACCTCGCCCTCGCTCATGGCGCGCCGGCCGCTGGAGGAGATCATCGCCGCCAACATCGACGCCTACCTGGAAAAGGTATGGCTCCGGCGGGTCGGCGTCGTGGTACAGGTTACGGTGAGAACCGGTCAGGGCAACCCTGTCTATCCGGCAGCCTACGCCGACCATTCGCAGGAGTGGCGCATGCCAGACCCCCTGGCCCTGGCCAGCACCAACTACCAACTGCTGAGCCAGGGCCTGCAACTGGATTTATCCGTCATCATTCCTCACAACACCCTGTTTGCCAACGCGATCCTGCTGCTGTTGACCATGGCCGCGCTGCTCGCGTTATGGCATTTCTACCGTGCGAGCGCCAAAACTGCCCAGGCCGAAGCCGACCGCAGCAATACGGAAATCCAACGCCTGCATGGCATCAAGTCGGAATTCGAACGCCACCTGGAATCCCTGCAACAGCAACGCACCGAACTCGAAGGCCAACTGAAACAGATCCGGGATGAGCTGCAGGCCGAAAAGTCAAAGGCTGACGCCACGGAAAACGAGATGCTCGAGGCGCTGACCGCCCTGGAGATACAGCTCCTTCGCAAAGTCGATCGCCAGCAGGAACTCGAAAATGAAATCGACCAACTCAAAGGTCGGCTGGAGACGCTGGACAACGAAGAGATAAGCAACAACCGCAGCAAATCCAAGCCTGCCGAATCCGCAGCCCGACGGTTCGGCACCCTTTACAAACAGCTGACCCTCAACGAGCGCGCCGTCAAGGGCTTTCTCGAACTGCCGGAGGATATGAAAATAAAAGCCGAAGAGATGCTCCAGCAACTCAACTACGAACCGGACAAAGTGCTGGTCAAGCGCAAGGTGTTTGGCAAGAAAAACAGCGCCACTGTCCTCGAATCCCTGTTTGCCTACAAAGGCCGCATCTACTACCGCAAAACCGCCAACAAGATCGAAATCCTGGCCATCGGCACCAAACACACCCAAACCAGGGACTTGGCTTTCCTGGAAAAAATTTAGCTACCATCCTTGCCAGTTGCGTAAAAATCCAAAATTCGCTTCCCCTGTCATCCCGGCAAAAGTCGGATCCCACTGCCCCCGTCATCCCGGCGAACGCCGGGATCCAGAAAAAGAAGGGCCCCATACCCTCAGAATGGCCGGTACAACGGATCCCCAACCAAGACCATCTGCCACGACAAATAGGGCAGACTGGCAAAATAGCACTCCACCAGACTCCAGCGTCCGCTGACCAGCATCCCGAAAAAAATCTCCGGCAACGGAAACGCCTGAAGATAAGGTTCCCAAACCGGCCCGATGGTTGCAGCCGCCCCCTCCTCCAGCATCCGTTTGCACCATACCTGGCTTCCGGGCCGCTTCAACGTAGCGCACTCTGCACTGGCGATATGAAACCCCACCGACCCCTTCTGCCACTTAAAGGCAGGTACATATCTCCCCAAACTGTACCACCCACAGTACAGCGCCGTCTCCGGACACTCATTTTTCTGAAACAGCCGCTCCTCACTGTCAATGACCACCCCCAAACGGCCACTCTCCCTGACCCGCATCGCAGCCCGGTGGATCGATTTGTCATAAAGCCCATAGGCGCCCTCCCCCTTCTTGCTATCAAAGGCCCACCGGGCATCGAAATAAGCCATCCCCTTCAAGCCGGACTTTTCAGCCGCAAGGCTGTCATCGATCATCCGTTGGACAACTTCAGGTGAAGAGCCGTCCAAACGGGCCACCTGCTTCACCTGCAACCAGTCGACCAGGCCCTCCCTCCCGGCAAAACCGGCAAACAGCGGATTGGCCACCCAACCCGCCAACGGATAATCTTCCACCATCACCAGCGCCAATTCCGAATCGAGGGCAGCCCTCTTACTATCAGCGCCTGAAGCTTTCAGCCGAGCATCAATATCCCTCAACTCCCGCTCTATCTCCTCTGCTACCGCCCCATTCGCCTCCCCAGCCAGCGACAGCCTCTTTTCCAATTCCTTTTTCGTCTCACTCAGTTGCTCCAACTGACGCGCCTCATCATCTGTCGGTGCAGGCCCCTCGATTTTCAATGGCAAACCATACATGGTTAACAGGCACTTAATCGCCCTCTTTCTGGACAGGGTCTCGATGTGCGCCCGAGCAGGCCTTAAAATATGCGCCTCATAACCTTCCCGACTGCACGTCTCATCCTCCTGAATTTTCACCTTCAAAAGGTTGGAAGCAGGAATAGCTCGTTTTTCCATATAATACGCAGCCAAACGCAAACTCTCATTCGAACGCGCATTGCATATCACCATAACCTCAGCCGGTCCCAGGGCCCAGGCCTGCCCCACGAATATGAACCAAACGACCCAAAGCCTCATATCAGTATGCCCAGTGGATAATCATGCCCCAAGAAAGAGCCTCGAATAGCAAGAATACAACCGTTTTCTTAGGAGTGGGTCAATTAAAGCGGGACCCACCATGCACTCCTCTCTCTCGTTAAGCCTATTATTTGACCATGCTCCTCACCAAGAAAATCAAGTGAATCATAGAAGTTGTAAAATTTTTCGACGTACCATGACACAATTTTCTCCCAAAACAATTTCCAATTTTCTATAACATAATAATCCCGTTTAAATACAGATAAGTAAAAGGCGATTAAACGATCTAAATTGTAGCTACACCGAAAGATTATGTCGAAAATTCTTACACCTCTTCATTTTAAGTCCATTAATATCAAGGTTTCTTCTTTGTTAACAGTAATTTAGTGATTTTGGCACGCATCTTGATTGTAATGCCTTCAAAATCGTCCTTCACCTTAAAACCTGATAGGAGGTAAGTATGAAAAAATTTAGTGTCTTTTTATGTAGTTTGGTAATGTTTTTCAGCATGGCAGGTTTAGCGAGTGCAGTGCCAGCAACATGGTCTGATTTTATCGATTGGACCCCCGACGAAGAAATCTCGCTTCTTTCAAACAACCCCTTTTCCTACTTTCATGATATTAGTGATACAAGTTTTAATAGCGATTCTACAATTGATTATTTTGAACTCACTGTAGCGCTATATGACGATAATCAAGGCTATTGGTTTTTTGGGTACCACCCTGATGGTAGCGAAACTGCTAATGTATCAGTTTTTGGTGATTATATTTCTTACGATTTTTCCTTAACGTCTAATACAATGGAATCGACATCTCTTCTTGCCAGACTTGATATATATCACGACGGAACGTTAAACGTACTTATTACGTCTTTTGGCGGCGACTTTTTAGCGGATTACTCACAACTTACAGTATACGGTGATGATGGCACTGCCCCAGTTCCCGAACCGGCCACTATGCTTCTCCTCGGCACCGGTCTACTCGGGATGGTTGTCGTTGGCCGCAAACGCTTCAAAAAGTAGCATCGAGTCACCTCAACAGACCAAAAAAAACCCCCGAGGATTCACCCCGGGGGTTTTTGATTTTCTCCCTAACGAACATTCAAAATTTCAACTTTTACAGTCTCGAAAAATGTTGAAATTCGTCTTTCCCGTCATTTCGGCGAAGGCCGGGATCCAGTTTTTTTCAACAATTTCTGGATACCGGATCAAGTCCGGCATGACGACTTTGCGGCTATTTACGAGTTCATCAAACATGCATGTATGAATTTTTATATAGTAGGGTAGATTAAGCGTAGCGGATCCGCCGCCTTAACCAATTAGCTCTTATCCCTTCAGCCCAAGATACTGTCAATTTGAATCGCCGCACCAAGCTACTGCCACCTCACAGCCAGGAAGGGCCACCATGCAAGCATTTAAACATAGCGGCAACGGCAACTACGATAGAATAATCTCCAAGAAAAACCCCAAATACCTAATCGAAAAACCATGGATACCCTATGCGATGCCCTTCATCCTCTTCCTACTCCTTACCGCACCAGCCAAATATTTTCCCATTTACACCCCTTACTTCTACATCACAAAAACCATACTGGTCGCCTACCTTCTCTGGCATTGGCGCCATGCATTTTCCGCCGATATCTCCCTCAGAATTAAACCTGCAGAATATCTCCTGTCCATCGCCGCCGGATTAGTCGTACTCGTCCTCTGGATCACACCCGAAGATATTCTGCCGAAAATTGGCACTCCCTCCGGCTTCAACCCATATGCATTCCAATGGCCAGCCGCCGCCACCGTCGGCCTAATCGCCGTTCGCTTGGCCGGCGCCTCCATAGTAGTGCCTATAATGGAAGAGCTGTTCTGGCGCTCCTTTATCATGCGCTATGCCATCAACCCCGATTTCCGCAAAGTCCCTCTTGGCACATTTTCTCTGTTTTCCTTTGCGGCCGTCGTGATCCTGTTCGGATTGGAACATTACCGGGTCATCCAAGGTATAATAGCAGGCATCATTTACACCCTACTCGTCATCCGCCAGAAAAGCCTTCGGGGCTGCATTCTTGCGCATGGCGTTACCAATTTAGGATTGGGCATTTACGTCCTTTCCACTGAAGAATGGCTTTTCTGGTAATCTACTTGGATACAAAAACACCTCGTGCCAATCCTCTCTACAATTAAATGAAGACCTTTCCCCACCCTCCTTCCAGCCGTTTAATCTGCTTTCAGGAGGCATCATGGCATACCGTAAACCCCAACGCTACTTTTCCTTCGCCGACCTTGCCGTCGAAATACATGCCGATAAAAACCGCGCCCTGGCCGTGCTCAAGCAGCTCAATCTGACCATCGACTGGAACCCTCTCAAAAAACTCCTGGATCAATTCTACCAAACCGGCAAACAGATCGAAGGCGGCAAGGCCTACCCGCCGTTATTGCTGTTCAAATGCCTGCTGCTTCAAAAATGGTTTCAGATCCCCTCCGACCCCGAACTCTAAAGCCAGATCAACGACCGCATCTCCTTCAAATCCTTCCTGGGATTGCCCCAGGATCAGGCCGCTCCGGATCACTCCACCTTTTCCAGATTCCGCAGCCGTCTGTCCAAGCAAGCCATGATAAAGCTCAACAGCGCGCTGCTTGCCCAGCTGCATCAGCACGGGATCACAAGTCAATGAAGGCGTCGCCATCGATGCCCGCCTCGTTAAATCCGCTTCAAAGCCCATCTCAAACGATAAGCTCACCGGGCTGCGCGACAAACAAGCAGAAGCTGACGGCAACCTGGATAAAAACGGCAATCCCAAAAAAATTCTCCCGCGATCTTGAATCCGACTGGACCATTAAAAACGATGCCCCCCATTTCGGCCTGAAAGAGCATGCCGCAGTCGATGTGGAAAATGGACTGATTTGTCGACCACCCTTACCCCGGCCTCCCACAGCGACTCGACCTATCTGCCCTATGCCACCATCTACAGCATGCATACCGATCAGAAAATCAATGTGGTCTATGCCGACAAGGGCTATGCCGGCGCCCCGAATCGAAACTTTCTTTCCATGAACAAAATCGCCGACGGCATCATGCGTAAAACAATATCAATGCTTCCCTTACCGAAGCCGAAATCGCCAGAAACAAATCCATCTCCAAAAAACGATACGTTGTCGAACAGTACTTTGGCCTGGCCACCCTGTTTGATGATCGCAGCCGGGCACGTTTTTCCACCATTATTAAGAACAGCATCGATGCCATGTTCAGGCAGTTTGCCTTTAACTTGCGCAAAGGGGCCGGGGTTTTAAGGCGCTTTCCCGCATAGCGGGGGAATAGGTGTGCCTGGAGCCTCAGATCCAGGCAAATCGGCTCCGGGACGGGGCCAACATGGGGCGGTCGAGCCGCTCCGAAATCGAAATTAGTGCTCCGAACCTCCGACCAGTCGGCGGCAAATTGAAAAATTCGCTCCAAAAATAAAAAATGGAGGAATGCAACCTCAATTCAAAGCTCTCGACACAGGGGGCATACTCGCGGCAATAGGCTGCCTGGCTCAGACCACTATCCCGCCAGGCGCGAATATGCCGTTGCCAAAATTGGCGCCTCGCCGCCCGATCCTGCTTCAAGGTATTGCCATCTGTCATCAGTGCACCTCCTTTGGTAAGTTGGGCGCACTATGACATGCTTTAGACCGCGCGTGAAGATGGGGTTAAATTGACGCGTACAAAATTATAAAAATGGCTATATCTGCTTCACTCTGCCTTTTTTTCAGAGGCAATTTCTATAGAGGAGGCCGCCGGTAAACCCTTGCGTTGAGCCTGTCGAAAAAGTATAGAATTTCTTCTTATTTATTGGATTCTGAGGTCTTCTGTGGTATGTAACAGCCCATAATCAAAGTGAATATCCCACCGGAGTATCACAGATGGCAAGCTACAAGCACTACGATTACGAGCAACTCATCATGGCGCCGATCAGCCTGGAGGAGCAGTTG
Source organism: Desulfatitalea tepidiphila (assembly GCF_001293685.1). Taxonomy (NCBI): domain Bacteria; kingdom Pseudomonadati; phylum Thermodesulfobacteriota; class Desulfobacteria; order Desulfobacterales; family Desulfosarcinaceae; genus Desulfatitalea; species Desulfatitalea tepidiphila. Next base: position 1,869,435 of record NZ_BCAG01000003.1, read on the forward strand.
ATACCTGAATTTTGCACCTGAATAGCGAGAAAGGGTAGAAACCATCTGGGAACCCTTGCTACAATGGGGGTTACGAAGCCAACCCATAAAAGCAGGGAGGTACCCAGATGGTAAAATCCAAGAAATCAGATTTCAGCAAAAACCGCAACCCTAAAGGATTTAGCCCAAATGGCGCGAAGGCCAAGAAAATCAATGCGTCAACCGCTTATGATACGTGCAGCGAGCAGCTGAGCGCATTTGGCGGTGTTTTGCCGCTGATCAAATTTTTTGATCTGGTTGGTTTTCGAGAAATTTTTGACTTCGCCTATAAAGCGCCGGCCCGTGAACCCAAACTGGGCCATTATTCGATGATGACAGGCTTGCTGATGCTACTGTTTATAGGGTTCAACCGAATTTGGCATTTTTCCTACCTGCGGCTGGATGCGATGCTGTGCGGATTTTTCAACCTGACGCGGCTTCCGGTGGCCAGCACATTTTGGCGCTATGTCAACAGCCTGGGTATCAACCAAGCCAATTCACTGCTGGCTGTGATGGCCCATTTACGTGAGCGGGTCTGGCGGCTTTGCGATCTATCGTACTACCGCATCTGCCTGGATATCGATACGACCGTGGAAACGGTTTTCGGCAACCAGCAGGGGGCGAAAAAAGGCCACAATCCAAGAAATCGGGGCAAAAAGGGATACCGCCCGGTGTTATGCTTCATCGAACAAAGCCGTGAGTACCTGCTGGGCAAACTTCGCAAGGGCGAAACCATCAGCGGCGAGCAAACCGCCTCGTTTATCGCCAAAATCAAACAATACCTTCCCGGCTGTGTGAGGCAGGTGTTGATCCGCGCGGATGCCGAGTTTCAAAGCTGGGAAAGCATCCATGAATGCATCAAGGCCGGTTACAATTTCATCATCGCCAACAAAGGGTGCGAACCGCCATTTGATCCACGGCGCTGGTACCGCCCGCACAAGCGCAACGCCTATGAGTTCAACAGCTGTGTTTACCAGCCAATGGGATGGCAGATGCCGGTTCGATTCGTGGCCATGCGAATCCCCAAAGATAAAAATGTTGCCAAAGATCGATGCGTGCAATACGAACTGTTTGAGGCTGATCGTTATGAGTACCGCATCTTTTGCACGGATTTACGCCGTGCGGCTCACAAGGTCATCGCCGAGTATGACAAGCGGGCCGACGTCGAAAATCTTGTGGGAGAAGCCAAGCGCGAAGGTCTGGATGCCATCCCCTCGTCTCGCTTTAAAAACAACTATGCCTATTTCCAAATCGTCATGCTGGCCTACAATATCTGGCGCTATTTGAAGATATTGGCCGAGCAGAGCGCATACCCCAGACAAGCGGCCGGAGGCCATGGATTTGAAGGCATCCAAACCAACACGGTGCGCATTGCGCGGTTGCGCCTGTTAATGATCGCGGCCAAGGTGGTTACGGCTTCAAATAGAGATAAGGTTCGTTATTCTATCCATGACAGCCGAACGCCGGCATTGATGTCTTTCCTGAAATACATTGACGAAAAAAGGTTCAAGCCCAGGCCATGGGCTGGCGGTATACTCCAGGCACCTGGCGGGTAGATCTGTTGTTAATGCACAAAATTTCTTGCATGGAAATATGATGATTCATTATAAATACATACGACGCATTCTGTCGGGCAGTTCTACTTCAGGTCGCTCTCTTTATTGGTACTGACGGCGGCCTGAGGACGAGCGCGGTAGATTTGATCCATCTCGAGAATTTAGCGGGCATGAGCCGTTACGGCCGTATGCGTGCAAAATTCAGGTGATACCAGGCACGCTTGAATATGCGATCCACTATATCGTTGAAGAGCGCCTCGACGTGCGCATTTTCGATGCCCGCTACAACAATGATGATACGGGTCGCAAGGCGATCAATCCCAAACTGCTGATCAAGATCATTCTGTTCGGGTACTCGATGGGCATGATATCCTCACGCAGCTTGGAAAAGGCCTGTCAGAAGCACACCACTTTTATGGCCCTGGCCTGCGGCAGAACACCGGATCACAGCACAATTGCGGCGTTTGTATCATCCATCGATCTGGAAATAGAGGAGCTTTTTACAAAAATATTGTTGATTTGCCAGGAAGAGGGACTGCTTAGCGGCACCCACTTCAGCATTGATGGGTGCAAGCTTTCCTCAAACGCCAGCAAAGAGTGGAGTGGGACCTTCGCCGATTTAAAGAAAAAGCAGGAAGCTTTGCAGCGCAAGGTCAAGGAGGCAATTCAGGAACATAGAAAAACCGACAAAAAAGAAAAAGCATCCGTAACCGATAATGAGCGATTGGCCAAACGCATCAAGCACCTTAAGCAAAAGGCGGATCGAATCGAAAAATTTCTCAGCGAAAACAAACCCCGGATCGGATCTACCGGCAAAGAGATCCAAAGCAACGCTACTGACAACGAATCCGCTAAACAAGCTACATCCCATGGCGTGGTGCAAGGCTACAACGCCAATGCCATGGTCGATGCCAAACGCCAGGTCGTTACCCATGCTCAGGTATTTGGCAGCGGATCGGACACCAGCAACATGCAACCCATGCTGGAAGGGGCAAAGCAGCGGCTGGAAAAGATCGGAAACAAAAATCCCCTCAAAGGAAAGCAAATTAGTGCAGATACAGGCTACTACAGTGTCGAAAACCTAAAGGCCTGCGAGCCCATGAAAGTCGATGCATACGTGCCCGATCCGCAATTTCGAAAAAGAGACATACGGTTTATTGATGCCGAAAGACACCGCCGGTCCGTGGACAAGCGCAAAGAAAAATATAAATCTAAAAAGCGTTTCTTCAGTGTTGAAGACTTCAGATACGATGACCGCACGGGAAGGCTGATCTGTCCTGCTGGGAACGCTCTTTATGTAAGAAACAGAAATTTCAAAACCACGGATGGGTATAAGGCCATTGCCTATCAGGCACCAAAGACGGCCTGCCGTGCATGCCACCTTCGATCCAAATGTCTGCGCAATCAGATTACGGAGTCAAGACAGGTACATATCTTTTCGGATCATCGCCCTGGCAGTTTAACCGATGCGATGAGAAAGAAGATAGACACGCCTGAAGGGCGCCACCAATACAGTAAACGGATAGCCATAGTGGAGCCGGTATTTGGAAACATCAGATCATGCAAGAAAATGGATCGGTTCACTTTAAGAGGTAAGGTCAAGGTAAACATCCAATGGCTGCTATATTGCATGGTGCACAATATAGAAAAGATAATGAACTATGGTAGAAGTTTCGCAGTGACATAAAGGGATGGGAAAGGGTGTAGAAAAGTTCATACGCATGAGAAAAGATTTCAAAATGGGGCTGCATATGGAACTTGATCTACATGTTTATTCGCAAACAAAAATGGTCGACTGAAGTATAAATGATTTATCACTAAAAGAATGAAAGAAGATGAGGGCCCGAAAAGGCGTTTTTAGACAGGCTCGTTAGTTGTCAGTGCCTAAAAATCCAGATCTATGGATGGGTACTAATTATTGGGATCCGCCAGTACAATAAGGAATTTCATCGCCATTCGACGACCTATACAATAAAGCCAATGCCGTCATTAACGGAATTTATTATTCTTTCTCGTTTGATATCGTTTAATCGTTCTATATAGTAATCTTGCCCGAATACGAGCTTCAAAGAAGATGCTTGTTTTAACCTGATAAGATAATCTTCTGTAGAACAAATGATTTTTGCCGGGCTACCGGCAACGACACTTTTTTCTGGCACGTCTTTAGTTACAACTGATCCTGCACCAATAATGCATTCCGCTCCTATGATCGTATTAGGCAATACAATTACTGAATCACCTAAGAAACATCGCGGGCCGATATGGATCCTTCCGATTTTGGTAAAGCCTAAATGCTTTTTTGTACTTGCATCATGCGCAATCAATCTAACGTTCGGGCAAATAGTGCAATCATCACCAATGGTAATTAAAAAACAGTGTGATGGATCAAAAAAGAAATCTGCAATTATTTCTACATTTTTACCGAGATTTAAGCCGCGGTGTACTAGCGAAAGCAGGTATCTTTCACGCTTTTTTCTTAGAATTGCTTCGTATATGGATTTAATTGAATTGACAATCATCAGAGAAACCCCGTTATCAAGATTTTAAGGGCATAACTTCTTCATATGACTTCATAATAAATGATACGAAATGAGATAGCACACCCATGTTCACAGTTCTATGAAGCGACTCCGACTTTATAATCTATACTATTCGTCAAGGGCGATTAAAGAAACTCAACCAGAAAGGGTACGAGGGCACCAAGAAATCTGGTTAGCCGCTCACTACCTAAATCTACATTTTCCTGTTGTATTCTTGTTGAAACTCTAATCAATGCACCGCTCTTATTGGAGCTGACAAGCTTATTCTTTGCAATATTAAGCCTCAATTTGAAGTAGCTTCTTCCCATATATGATCCGGATTTGTAAAAATAAAATACCAAATCACTGAAATTCCCATTATTGGTTACAAGCTGATTAACCTCAAGCTTTAGTGTTTTTCTATTGCTATTAATTTCCAATGTTTGAGGAGATTTTAATAATCTTTCTCCCGCGCCTCCCAGACATGCTTCTGGAGCGTGGAGATCAACTTTAGTATCCGGATAGTAAACAAGCGATAAAAACACCTCACCTTGATTTGATTTATAATTTCGATGGATAATAGATTTTGTCTCTAGGATTTCATATATTGAGGGCTCCAAATAGCTGTCAGTTCCCAGCCATCCATCAATTACCTTGGGGATATTATTAATTGCTGCTACCCCTTCATCAGCTTTTGAAAACACATCGTAATCAAAACAATTAATGGTGACAGCCATCAACGCAAGGGCACCAATAATTATCAAATAGCGGTTTCTTATTTTTTCCATTTGAGCATCCAATTTAGAGAAATCATCAAAATTAACCCTAAGGCGAATACAAATATTCCTGTTGCGCTATGCCAAACCGTGTCAGGTGCGGCCGCATCCAGGCCCCAAAAATCCGATATCAGGATCAACATTGGGACCCTAACAATATTTGAAAAAATAGCGATAGGTATGGATAGAACGAATAGTATCAGTTTCCTTAAATTTGAAACCTCGCTAATATAAGCCATCACCGCACCCAATGCTAAAAAAGCAATAAGTGATCGTAATCCGCTACAAGGGTTATCCACCAATAACTGCCCTGCGGGTATGAATATTTGGAACCCTTCACGATAAATAGGGATGCCAAACATACTTACGATCATTACACCTGTCTGTGCCACAAGCATTTTCATTGGGAAAGAGATAGCGAGGATAAGCGCTAAGGGAACCGGGAACATAAAAAGTAAGAACAACAAAGGGAACGCGACAATTCGTGTTATTTTTTTGCCGAAAATGAACAAAACGCATCCAAAAACTAAAAAGAAAATGGAGAAACCTGATATTGAGAAAATATAAAAAACCGTTCCCATAAGATGCAGAAACATTGCAAATGCGATTAAAATAAGTCCCCACATGGAGGGACTTTGTTTGGCCGATTTCAAACAACCGAGCTTGTTCCAAATCAGATATCCTGTAACAAAGGGGATAATAAATCCATGTGAATAATATGAATCTGGGCTCACATAACGAGCATACATCCATTGAAGAGTCGAATGATAGGTTGTAAAAAACAGCAGTAGTAGGACAGGGAAAAAGATCAAATGAGATTTTCGCTTATTGAAAGATTTAAAATTATACATTATGAGTGGCCGTATTTAAAAGTCAAAGTCTTCCCGAACAGTTCACTCTCTCGGGAGGAGAATTTTAAGCGGATTTCTCCATCAATTCTTCTCGCTATTTTTCTGCGTTTTCAACGGTTTCAAATGGTCTGCGCCCCAGGTTACAATAGCCGCGGTGGGCCGCTCATAGTTGCAGTGGTGCAGCCAAGCATCCAGGACTGTTTGAAGGGCCTGCGCCGACTCATAGAGCTTTTTACGAAAGCAGAATCTAAAAAACTCATCGAGCAAGGTGCGGTTAAACCGTTCGACAAAGCCATTGGTCCTGGGGGTTGCCACTTTGGTGGTGCGGTGTTCGATGTCGTTGAACTCAAGAATGATTTCATACATGTGGATCATCGCGCGACCCTTGGAGCGGTGATGTGGTCAAACAAAAAAGTACACTCCGTTAAGCCGCTTTTGAAATAGTGATTTGCATTTCATACTCGTTTGGATTCTTGTGATCGATAGACGAGTGAAGCCGATGATTGTTGTAAAACATTTCGATGTAATCCATGACATCGGCCCTGGCTTTGTCTCTTGTATGGTAGAGTGTATCTTTTATCCATTCTGTTTTCAGCGAGTGAAAGAAGCTACCGGCAACAGCATTATCCCAACAGTCCGCCTTACGGCTCATGCTGCATATCATGCCGTATGATTCAAGCATCTGTTGATATTCCCGTGAAGCGTACTGGCTGCCGCGACCCGAGTGGTGGAGCAACCCCTTTGGCGGCTTGCGCCGAAAGTAGGCCATCGATAGGGCCTCTATTACCAGAGCCGTTTTCATGCGTTCACTCATTGCCCAACCCACAACCTTACGCGAGTATAAAACGATGATCACGGCCAAATGCAACCACCATTGAACGGTCCACAGATCAGGTTGAGTAGACCAAGGGAGTTTCACCCCCAGCCCCTCCGAGAACCGGACGTGAACCTCTCAGCTCATCCGGCTCCTATCACTCAGCCTTTACGGCAAGCACCCAAGCTTCCAATGTATGAAAAGCCTCTGATTCTGTTTTGCCAGCTTCCGCAAGTACTGCCATGCCCGCGTTCTATGCGAGGCCAGGCGTTTATATCTGCGCCGCAACCAGCGAACCAGATACTCATTGATGTTGCGCCAAATTCGGTACATCGCCGATGAATAGAATCGTCCATAGTACGCATACCAGCCCTGCAGCTTCGGGTTAAACATCTTCGATAGATCTTTTAGAGACTTGTCGTTCTTCAACTGCATATGCCAGCTACGGACTTCCCGATTAACTGATTTCATGGATTGGCGGCTGATTGCAGGCAGAAAATTCGGATGAATGCCATGCACTTTTGATACGCATCGCCGCGGGCGGAACGTAAAACCCAGAAAGTCGAAACTGATGATTTCATGGGCTTCTGAGCGTTTGGCATCCTTGCAATATATAATCCGAGATTTCTCTGGATGCATTTCAAGTCCACAATCCTTGAAACGCCGGTCAATCACTGCCATCACATATTGCGCCTGCCGTCTGCTTTTACAATGTAGCAGGCCATCATCAGCATACCTGCAAAACGGAACAGTTGGTAAAGTTCGTCGAACCCATGCGTCAAAAGCATAATGCAAGAACAGATTGGCCAAAAGGGGACTGACTACCCCGCCTTGCGGGGTGCCAACAGTTCGTGCAGTGATCTCACCGTTGCCATTCTGCAGCGGTGCCTTTAACCAGCGCTCAACATAAAGCAAAACCCAGCGAATCTTACAGTGATAGCGCAGGGCCTTCATCAAAAGCGCATGGTCAATATTGTCAAACAGGCCTTTGATGTCGAACTCTACCACCCAATCGTACCGCCAGCAGCGCTGCCGCGTGACATCGACAGCATCGTGCGCCGACTTTCCGGGACGGTATCCGAAGGAGTTTTCGTCGAAAATGGGATCCAGAATCGGCTCAATAACCCCCTTTACCACCGCTTGGGCAATACGATCGCCAACCGTTGGCACCCCGAGAACGCGAGTGCCTCCTGATTTCTTCGGGATCGGCACAGCTTTTACCGGTGGTGGAAAGTAACTCCCCGATGACATTCGGTTCCACAGGCGATACAAGTTGTCCTTCAGATTGGCCTCGAACATTTCTATGGATTCATCATCTACACCGGCAGCACCTCCATTGGCTTTCACATCCTGAAAGGCTTCCCATAAAAGAATTTTAGGTATGTCGAATGGCTTTACAGGCTTCACTGGCTCCTCCTGATATTCAGTTGGCCCATGAAACCTTGCTGAGTGACCAAGTCCCTTCGCTCCACCCCCATTACAGGGGCTTCATTGCTACTACGAACTTGTCCGTCCCTGTGCCGCGCATCGATACTGTCAGCCTCGCGGGTTCTCCGCTTGTGCCTTTCTCTTGAACATCGCGGCGACAGGTTCCCGCAGTTCAGCGTAAAAGCCCGGACCAAGCTCACGCCACCTCTATGCCGGGCGCCACCTGGACAGTCAGCAGGCATCTTCCAGGCTCATCCCGGGGCAACATCAACTCCCCGGTTTTGACACCATCTGTGCTCTTTCGACACTTGTGCGGTGGTTCACTTGTGTTCGTCTTCTTGATCCACACCTGATGCATTGATTGCACCTTTTCCGTGACGCTCACGACGACCGGCTCTTTACCAGCGCCGCTTACGGTGGTTTACAGCCTGCTCCTGCAAGCCGACTGTGAGGGGCCTACCCTCATCTCTTACGCCGCTTGCTGCGGCACACTGACGTCTGAACACCAAGCGGTATTGGGACGATCAATCGAAAAATCCGATCCAACAGACTGGGAGCAACAGGCAGCTTATGATTGCTATCGGTCGTTTTCCTGAACCTTTTTCGATACTTTACTGCAACGCCAGCCTTTTTCATCAGACTGCGTGCGCGGTACCGACCTACATCCTGGCCATCCTCCCGCAGCTGCTTGGACATCCGACGAGAACCATAACTTCCACGTGTGCTCGAATGGATCTGTCGGACCCTGGAAATCAAAAGGAAATCAGTATCAATGATGACCCCACGCCCATATCTCATATACTGGTAAAACCCGCTCCGGCTTACCCTCATCACCTTGCACAAAACGGTGACAGGGAAGGCCCTCTTTTGCTGCTGGATAAAGTCGAATCTCACTTCGACAGGTTGGCAAAGAAGGCCGTGGCCTTTTTTAATATGTCGCGCTCCATCTCGAGCCGTTTGACCTCTTTGCGAAGCCGGTGCAGCTCCTCTTTTTCCGGCGTCATGCACCCCTTGCCGGGAAAAGCCTGCATGCCTTCCTTTTCGATCTGTCCCTTCCAGCGCCTTAAAACGCTGGAATCAATCCCAAGGTTGCGAGCGGCCCCTGAGAGCCTTTACCCTTGCTCGGTGACCAGTTTGACAGCGTCAACTTTGAATTCCTTTGTGAATCCTCTACGGTTTTGACCCATTTTTCATCTCCAAAAAGATGATTGTTTATACCTCATGCTTTTCGGAGTGTCCATTTTGTAACCGTCAATTTAACCCCATCTTCACGCGCGGTCTAAAGCATGTCATAGTGCGCCCAACTTACCAAAGGAGGTGAACTGATGACAGATGGCAATACCTTGAAGCAGGATCGGGCGGCGCGGCGCCAATTTTGGCAACGACATATTCGCGCCTGGCGGGATAGTGGCCTGAGCCAGGCAGCCTATTGCCGCGAGTATGGGCTCAAGCACTACCAATTATGCTACTGGAAAACCCGTCTATCCGAAGATCAAGCCGGCGTCTCTTTCGTGCCGCTGCAACTTTCATCCAATTTGCCCGTGCCGGTCAACCATGCAGCGTTGCGACTACATACCCCCAATGGGTTCAGAATCGATGTGGCCGGCAGCTTCGATCCAAACGTTTTAAAACAACTTATTTTCACGGTGCAGCAGATATGATGCTGCCGAAAAATCCCCAGCGCGTCTATCTGGCCGTGGGCCACACGGATATGCGAAAGGCCATCAACGGTCTTTCGATCATGGTCGAGCAGGCCATGGCCCTAAACCCTTTTTCAGGGGATCTGTTTGTCTTTTGCAATCGGACTCGGACCATTATCAAGATCCTTTACTGGGATCGAAATGGTTTTTGCCTGTGGCACAAGCGTCTTGAAAAGCACCGGTTCAAATGGCCCATGGTGCCCGACGAGGTGGTAACCATCGGGGCAAGTCAGCTCAACTGGCTGCTTGCCGGCCTTGATTTTACCAGCGCTCACGAACAATTATACTATTCGGCGGTGGCATAACTTTTTACTTCTTTTAGCATAAAAAATCTTTAAAAAGTCAGCCGGTTATGCTATACAGGCGGGCATGAACTCGGACCTTTCCAGCCTGCCTGATGATGCTCGCTTATCCAAGAACGATATTGCTTCTTTGATCGAATTCGTCGAACAAAAGTACGAGGAAAAGATCCATTATCTTGAAGAGCGCATCCGCTTGCTGCAAAACGAGCTGTTCGGCCGAAAGAGTGAAAACGCTATCCTGAAGATCACCGCCAGCTTCCCATTTTTACTTCATCCGAGGGCGAATCCGAAGCCCAGACGACACCTGTTGATGATACGACCGTGATCCCGGCGCACACGCGCAAAAAGCGTGGCCGCAAACCGCTGCCTGAGCATCTGCCACGTGTTGAGATCATCCACGATCTGCCCGAGGAACAAAAGGTGTGTGCCTGCGGCGCAGCGTTAAGCCGCATCGGCCAGGACACCTGCGAAAAGCTGGACTATGTGCCGGCCAAAGTGCGCGTGCTTCGCCACATTCGCTACAAGTATGCGTGCAAATGCTGCGAAGGGGTTGAAGACGACGGCCCCACGGTCAAGATCGCGCCGGCTCCCGTGCAATTGATCGAAAAATCGATGGCCACCGATGGCCTTTTGGCCCACATTATCGTGTCCAAGTTTGCCGATGCCCTGCCGCTGTACCGCCAACAAAAGATATTTGCCCGCCTGGGTGTGGATTTATCCCGGGCGGCCATGGCCAATTGGGTGGTTCAAGCGGCCGAGCGGTGCGCTCCCTTAATCGAACTTTTGGAACAAGAGATCCGCAGCGGTCCTTTGATCCAGATGGACGAAACGCCGCTTCAGGTTTTAAAAGAGCCGGGCCGCGCCAATACCAAAACCCTGGCCGACGAGGCCCTGGACTATATCGGCAAACTGTACCAGATCGAAAAGCTGGCGCGTGAATCCCAGATGAGCATCGAACAGATCCACGTCCTTCGTCAGGAAAAGACCCAGCCCATCCTGGAAGCGTTTGAAAAATGGCTCCAAAAGACCCAACCGCTGACACCCCCTCAGGGCCTTTTGGGCATAGCCATCAACTATGCCTTGCGCAACTGGGACAAACTGACGGTATACACCGGCGATGGCCGTTTAAAACCGGACAACAACGCTGCTGAAAATGCCATCCGGCCGTTCGTTCTAGGTCGAAAGAATTGGCTCTTTGCAGGCGCCCCCAATGGTGCAGATGCCGCCGCCAACTTCTTTAGCCTGATCGAGACCGCCAGGGCCAATGGGTTGGAGCCTCATTCCTATCTTCGCTGTCTTTTTGAACAACTTCCGATTGTCAAAGATCCAAACGAGTATCGCGCCCTGCTGCCTCAGAATATCGATCCGGAATTGATCAGCGCATCCCGCGCATAGCCGCACGTGTACTTCCTTTGACGCTTACTCCATTTTGGCTATACCACCTCAAAGTTGTCCGAAAAGATCTTAACAAATTCAGATCAACCTTGGTCATTTGAATAAATACAAGTTACATTTTCTGCACTGCAATTACGATTTTTTGCACCTAAAAATAATCATCGATAAAGCAAAGCTATAATCCTATAATATTGAGTACCTGTGCTTTTAAAGCTTCAATTCTTCCAATCCAGTCCTTTTCCAGATTCGATTTAAGTGTTGAAATCCCATATTGCAGATTCTCAATATTTGCAGATGCTTGTTTAACCCCCGAGGCAATTGATTCTGCCGAGGCATCAACATAAATGCAGCCGGAACTGAAATACTCTCTTAGAGCCTTTGTATTTGACAAAATTAGAGGTTTAGAAAGAGCCATGGCTTCATAAGCTCCACAGACCAAGCAATTCTCCCGCAAAGTCAGATCCATGACGAGGTCCGCCGAGTTTAATAATGCCCAATAATCTTGCTCTGGGATGAATCCAAGCAGGGTCACATTGTCTGGCACGCTAATAGCATCAATTATATTATTATATCTGCCCGTTATATGTATTGTGATATCTGGTGGTAATAATTTCGATGCCTTTATGACATCCATGTATGGCTCATCATCACTAAATGTGCAAATATATGCAATTGACACCTTTCCTGGCAAGTTGTATTTGTTGACACCTTTAACGACCGGAATTTTATCTGGCAAAACAAAGCCCTTCCCACCATTTTTTTCAACAGCCCGCTTTAATTGATTATTCGTCACTATTGTAAGGTCAGAATTCCTCTGAATCCATCTTGCAATAGCCATAACCGTTGTATTCTTTCCTTCCAAAGGATAGATACCACTATTGTGAGCGTCGATAATCACTTTGAAATGAAAAATTTTGCTAACCAGAATTATTAAAATTGCCAATACAATTGATGGGTTTTGAGCTGCGACAATGTCAGGCGAAGCATTAAATATTGCTGAGATGGTTTTAAAGGACGATTTAAAATATCTATAGAAAAATGGTACTTTAAAATCAAATTCATATAATTGCCAACCTAAAGAGGAACTGATACCATAATTTCGACGTTGAAACTCCCACGTAATCCAGAGCCCATTTATGTTATTCATGATGCTCCTACAATAACAAAAAGGCATCCGCGGCGGATGCCTTTTGTGAACTGAAATAAATGATCTATGCAATACATAATCTCGTAGTATAGAAGAACGAAATATTTATTTGTGTTGACCAATTCATTGCGTCACCATTTTTAGGTTTTCCGGCGGTTTAACTACGGTTTTAATGACACTCCAATATGACCACTCGGAGTTGTTACCCCCCGAGTCTGACTGGCGCACTCTTATAAAATAAACTGTATTTTCATGTAATTTTGTATTTCCTGCAAGGGCTCCTTGAAACTCACCTGTTGAACTGTTAACTGTTAACGAATTGCCATCCCCAAGGGTCTCCCCTGCCCATACCAACCCAGTCTCGCCCTTTGATGAACTGACTTGTACCTCAAAACCGCCTTGGGAATCTCCGGAATCAGGATCTTCAAAACCGGATTTAGTCAGAGTTGGATTAACAGGTGATAATACAGGTCCAATAGGAGCCGTTGAAATAACGATGTTATCTAAATATCTTTCTCTATAACCTGGTGCACCGCCATTCCAATAATTTCCAAATAAAATGGCATTGATACCATATTCCTGCCACTCGCCTGTCCAATCAAGATTGGAATAACCGCCTTCCAAACGTCCGTCTATCCAGCATTCAAATACTCCGTCTGCAAGACCTGGTGTGTTAAGTTTTACATGAATTTCAACCAGATGCCATGAATTGCTCATCACAGAATCATATATCGGAGTGCCCCCTTTTTTTGCCCCTAACCATGTTAAGCCATTAAAATCATTGTAACCGGAGGTGGCTAATGAGTTACCGGAAATACCAGTGGCTGGATCCATCTTGATGACAGTATCACCGTCTTCCCCCCATAAATGGGCAACCATTGCTTGGGACCAATCTGATCGGGCGAAACTGGTTGCACGGGTCAGCTTGAAGGGATTGCCTGTCCATCCTTCTGATGTTTTGAGATAGAACCTCCAGTAGATTTCACGAAAATCAGTTTCAGTATTTCCTTTGGATGCTACTGGATTACGTCCAAACATATACCAAAATGACCCCGCATCTACCTGACCAGTATTCCACCTGACACGCAACCCGTTCGTGGCTCCGACGCCTATACCGCTAACGACCGCACAGTCGCCATTATTGCTATTATAAAAAATGTATTTATCAGTCATGGTTTCAGGACCATCAAAATCGTCTTGGAAAAGAATGGCATTACTATGCACATCGCGATCTATTTCCACAGCGAGGAACTGAGGTGTAAAAGGTGGATTGGAACTTGATATGGGAACCGGTGTTGGGGTCGGCTCTACTGGGGTTGAACTACCCAAACCTACCGCTGAAATGTCAGCCCCCATATCCTTCCCGTCGCTTGCTGCACGGTACCCCAATGAGGTTGAATTAAGCGCAAAACCTTCAATTGAGCTTGGAGAGTCACCGCCAACAAATGTGAGCTCTCCTGACAATGATCCATCATCCTGTCGGAAATACGATTGCCAGCTTGATAGGTTGTAATTCACACGATTGTTAATCACTGCTGTACCAGATGGGTATAAATTATGATGCAATGTTGAATAGTGGGGCCAACTGCCATATCTGAACACTTCGACTGTATTTGAAAAAACATTGTCACGCATAGTATTGTACTGGGCTCCGGATCCATCATTGCTTGAAGATCGAATTAACTGGATGGCGCCTCCGTAGAAAGTATTGTGCCTTATAATATTATGGTCGCCACCTGCATTGCTGCCGTCATCACCAGTCCCACCATCTTCCCCTATGAGCATACCGCAGTTTACAAATAAATTATCATGAATGTCAGCGTACTGTGATACGGTAACAATTCCACTGCTATTATTATAAAAGTAGTTATAGGCAAACTCAATCCCTGTATTTTCGGGAATACATGTATGCTTATAATAAATGGCTCTGGGAAAATTATTAAAAACAGTTCGAAAAACCTTAATACCCTGAGATCTAAAGACAAAAACACCAGCAGTGTTGATATTTCCCCATCTGTTAGGGCCTGTAAAATCACAATTTTCAACTTGCCCGTAACTTGCCCTTGCAGCCTGAAACCGAACGAGGCCTATGTTTTCACTTCCACCTTCACCAGTAAGCACTCCCCTACAGTCAGAGATTTTAAAATGAGTTGCATTGTTTGTGTTGCCGATGTACCAGAAAGTACCAGGCCCTGTGAATGCAATCCCTTGCACCTCATAGTAATCTCTATCAATGTAGATGGCCCTGTTAACGGAACTAATAAATGAGACTGTTTGATTAGAATAATTTGTGAAAAGAACGCGATTTGAACTCGATGAAGGATTAGGGTTTGATTTTGTTTCAATTGTTGACTGGATTGGATATTCACCTTGAGTAAAATAGACTGTATCACCCGGATTTACAGATGAAAAAGCCCTTGATACAGTACGCCAAGGATGGCTGATATCATTTTGTTCATAAGAGTAATTATCGTTTCCTCCTTGTGATACATACAAATCTTTGGCATAAACAATATTTCCACTTATCATGATTATAAAGAATAATTCAAAGATTCTAAGAAAAATAGAGCGCATAGTTTCCTCCAGCTAATAAATTCTAAATCAAGCCTATTTCGAGAACGTTTTGCTCATGGCCTGAAATATGATATGCAAAAATATTGCCATAAACCCAATTGATATATATTCCGTTGCATTTAGTGGGAATACTCGCAACTGTAATTGTTACGATTCTCTCTCCCATAAAAGCTTTATTTTGGGCAATAGAACCGTATCATTATAATCGGTAAAGGATATACAAATACGAATTATTTATTTCTGCTGGGCAATGACAGCCATCGTTATTCATAAATTACCCAATACTGATTTGTATATTTCGCAGTATTTTTCAGTCATTTGCATTGATGAAAATCTTTCTTTAATTGTTTTGCGAGCTTCTTTTCCGTACCTTGTTATCAATGATTGATCATAAACAAGTGTCTCTATGCAAGATCCTAATTCTAAAACATTATTTGGAGCTATACTCAGCCCGTTAATTCCATGCCCAATAACATTTACAATCTCACCAACTTTGGCAGCGATAACAGCTTTTTCGCAGGCCATGGCCTCCAGCATGGCCATAGGCAAACCTTCAGCAAGTGATGGTATCAGGAAAATATCAATCACAGATAAGATTTGCGATATGTTTTCCTGCCTTCCGGCAAAAATGATGATATTTTCTAGATTCTTATTTTTAACTTCTACTTTTAGGTATCGTTCAAATGGCCCATCGCCAACAATTAACAACCGAATATTAGGTAAATTCTTTTTAGACAAACACTCAATAACAATTTTATGGTTCTTTTCCGGCGTGAGACTGGAAATCATACCTAAAACGATTTCGCTCTCGGAAATGCCAAACTTTTTTAACAAATCTAAATTCTTTGAACGCTTATAAAAACGACTGATATCAATGCCATTAGAAACCTCAGCAGTATTATTCAATCCAAATTTATGCATCTCCTGCACTAATTCCCTTGAAACGCCAACAACCATATCAAAAAAATAGAGGAACATTATATCCATCAGTCGGTAGATTTTTAATCGGCAGGTGGATTTTTTCCATAAATGATTGGTGGATATCTTAGGGAGCCCTGTAAGGGAGGCGATACCATAGAAATCTTCTTTATAGCCGTGGCAATGAAGGACATCGACTGAATTCTTGTGAACAAATTTATTAATCTCTGAAGCACAATTCAGTGGAAAAGCTTTATTGCTTTCAAATACTGCATATTGCAAATCATTGGCTCGGGCATGATCTAAAAATTGGGGATTCGGGTCTGAAAATTCTTTAATAATACCGATGATCGAATTAAAACCAAATTTGTGCGAATTCTTGGCGATTTCCAGTATAACATTTTCCGCCCCAAGCATTGATCCTGAGCTTCTTAAGTGCAAAACTTTTTTTTTAAATTCCATAGTATTTTCTTTTTCAAAATTATATCTGTATGATCAGCGACAGTTATAGTTATCGAAGAAAAAATAGTTGAGACCTTTGCACAACCACCCTCCCCAGCCGTGCGCATTACCTGGGGTGGCCGCATATTTTACTTCTATCTCGCTTTAAAAATTCGCATAAATACTACGAAATACGTTTATCCTATTGTTATCTATGTTTATTTATGTCATAATGCTTCTAAATTTCAATCTATCAGGAGGCATCATGGCATACCGTAAACCCCAACGCTACTTTTCCTTCGCCGACCTTGCCGTCGAAAAGCATGCCGATAAAAACCGCGCCCTGGCCGTGCTCAAGCAGCTCAATTTGACCATCGACTGGAATCCTATCAAAAAACTCCTGGACCAATTCTACCAAACCGGCAAACAGATCGAAGGCGGCAAGGCCTACCCGCCCCTTTTGCTATTCAAATGCCTGCTGCTTTTAAAAATGGTTTCAGATCCCCTCCGACCCGGAGCTCGAAAGCCAGATCAACGACCGCATCTCCTTTAAATCCTTCCTGGGATTGCCCCTGGATCAGGCCGCTCCGGATCACTCCACCTTTTCCAGATTCCGCAGCCGCCTGTCCAAGCAAGCCATGATAAAGCTCAACAGCGCGCTGCTTGCCCAGCTGCATCAGCACGGGATCACCGTCAATGAAGGCGTCGCCATCGATGCCCGCCTCGTTAAATCCGCTTCAAAACCAGTCTCAAACGATAAGCTCACCGAGCTTCGCGACAAAAACGCCGGCCCCGACGGCAACCTGGATAAAAACGGCAATCCGAAAAAATTCTCCCGCGATCTTGAATCCGACTGGACCATCAAAAACGATCTCCCCCATTTCGGCCTGAAAGAACATGCCGCAGTCGAGGTGGAAAATGGACTGATTTTGTCAACCACCCTCACCCCGGCCTCCCACAGCGACTCGACCTATCTGCCCTATGCCACCATCTACAGCATGCATACCGATCAGAAAATCGATGTGGTCTATGCCGACAAGGGCTATGCCGGCGCCCCGAATCGAAACTTTCTTGCCATGAACCAAATCGCCGACGGCATCATGCGAAAAAACAATATCAACGCTTCCCTTACCGAAGCCGAAATCGCCAGAAACAAATCCATCTCCAAAAAACGATACATTGTCGAACAGTATTTTGGCCTGGCCACCCTGTTTGATGATCGCAGCCGGGCACGGTTTACCACCATTGTGAAAAACAGCATCGATGCCATGTTTAGGCAGTTTGCCTTCTGCAACCTGCAAAAAGGGGCCCGGATTTTAAGGCGCCTTCCCGCATAGCGGGGGCATAGGTGCGCCTGGAGCCTCAGATCCAGGCAAATCGGCTCTGGGACAGGGCCAATATGGGGCAGTCGAGCCATTCCGAAAGCGAAAAAAGTGCTCCGAACCGCCGACCAGTCGGCCGCAAGTTGAAAAATTGGCTCCGAAAATGAAAAACTTGAGGAATGTGAGCTCAATTCAAACCTCTCTTCACGGAGCGGTCGATCATCTTTTTCCTGTCCTGCCGCTTTAAAAGCCGAGCTTGCGTGATAAAAAATCGTTGTCCACCTTCAGTTTACCGATCTGCCGGTGCAGTTTGCCGACCTGGGAAGCACTTTGCTTCTTTGTCTTTTGGTGTTTGTCAAAGATGTCCGCCGCACCGTCGAGCAACGATTTTTTCCAGGTGGCGATCATTGTGGGGTGGACACCAAAGCGTTGAGCCAGTTCGGCGGTGGTCTCCTCGTTGCGGATGGCCGCCAAGGCCACTTTGGCCTTGAAATCGGCACTGTACTTTTTACGCTTGTTGCTCATTTCAGCTCCTTTCCGATCCTGCTGACTTCAAGCTTAACATATTGTCCAAATTTTGGGGACCGCCGCCAACTAAAACTTTGCCTACAATTTACTCAAAGGCGAAACCTACAACTATCGTCAGTCGATGGGAATGCGAAAATGTACGAAAATCGGGAATGAAAAGTGTACCACCCTCCAGAAGCAATCATGGTAAATCTCTATTTTAAGCAGGGTTGCGTCATGACCGCAGTGGAGGTTTTACTGGATGATAAAAAGAAGGAATTCAATACTTGTTATCATTTCGATTTTATTTCACGACCTGTTTGCTTCGATTTGTTTAGCTACTTTCACTGTCGCAGCGATTAATCCAGTAAGGTACCAATAATGTGCATAATACAATACAGATATAAAGGTTCCTGTTACGAAAAAGGCGAAGAGTGATACCATAAAGGATAAACCGAGTGCGGAAAAATAACCGTTATTGCAAATATCACCTATTCCATCGTCACGTAAATTCTTTAACCAAATAATATCTTTTAGATTCAATTGAAGTAATCTGAAATAAATAAATATACCAAGAATTCCAAGCTCCGGAATTAATGTGAACCAAAGGGAATGGGCAACACGTCCATACATTCCCCTCGTAAAACGGTCTCCCTGATACTCGTGAAATCGTATCTGAAAGTTATTCCCACCAACCCCAAGTGGATTATCAATAAACATGTCCCAGGCCGATAACCAAGAATTAATTCGCTCGGATCCTGTATTGTCTTCAGTATTGGCAATTGTTTCTATTTCGGCCCAATACTTGTCGCTAACACATAGGATCATAATTATTGCAATTAAACTTAAAATTATTAGTGTTACTATTTTTTTTTTGACATTGTCCATACGGCGAAACAGATAGCCAAAAGGCCAACAAATCCTCCTCGTGAAAAGGATGTCACAACTGCCATAACGCCTACTATTGCAGCAAACAGATAAATATATTTATATACTTTTCGTTTTTCTTTAAAAAACAGGAAATAACAAAATGGAATCCATGTGTTCAGATATAGGCTCAGGTCATTTTCATCAGTAAAATAATTGCCCGGCCCCTTGCCACCGTGAGTAAGGCTATAAATAGAAACATAAGCCATTAGGATTATGAAAAGAAATACCAATTTCTTGAGGCGATTAATAGAATCGAGACAGAATATCATTGATAGAGTAAATGGCAAGTACAACATTTGAGCTAAGGTTGTTTTATACGCATAATAACCATTTTTTGCAAATGGTATGTAGCACCCTAGTAGCACGACAAAAAGCCAAAGATACCGAATCTGAGGTGCGGGAATTTTAAATATAGCATTGCGAGTAATAAGAAAAAATGACAATAAAAGTATCAAAATCATCGATGGCTTAATATTGCTGATTACAGGTAGTACTGTCTGAGGCCTACCATAGTCGAAAATTATATATAAGCAAATAAAGAAGAACCAAGCTTCTTTTTCAGGTTCAATCTTTCTATTTTCTATATTCCCAAACACTATAATAAGTCTTCAAGCATAGATTTATATTTGTTAATATATACTCGTTCGGACAGCTTTTTTTGAACATAATCATGACCATTTTTTGATATTTGCTGCGCAAATTTTTTATCCGATAGAATAATTGTAAGCTTTTCGGCCAAATCAGTATAGTCTTCTTTCTTGAACAAAAGTCCGTTGAAACCGTCAATAATTAATTCCGGCACGCCATCAATGTTTGAAGCAATTATCGGTTTATGTGAGGCCATAGCCTCCCTCAGAACGCGCGGTGAAGAATCGGTTCGAGATGCCAATACATAAACTGAGCAATTAGCCATCAACTGAACGACTTCATTGTAGTAGACAGGATCACACAATTCAATTTTCGGGTTATTGTTTGCCAATTTTTCAAAATATTCGCGCCCCTCAGGGCACCAACCGACAATTTTCAATTTGTATTGAGGAAAATTAGGAGATATTTTTTTAAACGCCTTTATAAGGACATCAACACCTTTTAGATACCAGGGGTATCCAACTAGGAGTATATATTTATGATCATTTTTTTGAGCATCAAGAAAATTTTTAATGGGCACAAAATTTGGGAAGACGACGGTATTTATATTATATTTTAATTTCAACGGTTTTAGTTGTAAGGCATAAACCAATTTTACTATCCCAGCTCTTTTAAGTGAATAGCGAATCATCGATTGTGCAAGCCTATGCTTTAGTTTATCGGTAAAACTTGGTGCTACCCCCCCCCCCAACCAAAGGTAAAGGCTGCTTCAAAATTTCCATTAACTTCGATAACCACTTTCGCGCCAATATAATTGCCTATTAATAGAGCTAACATACCGGATAATAAAGGATTAGGAGAGACTATGATATCAATTTTGTTCTTTTGTGTATAGAAACAAACAAATCTGATGATATTAAAAATATAAAATAAATTGCGCTTTAATGCCCCCCCCTGGTGATATAAAAAAGGGTGATATTGAAAATTACCAATATTCTTTAACTTCAAATATTTTTTTTCACAAACAGGAGTGATAATTATACCCGATGAAAACTCGGAAAAGTAGTGGTACTTACTTTTAATTTTTCCTGATATATCGGGTAGATCTGGCCCTGAATGTAAAAAGAGTATATTTAGGGAATCCATTTCTACACACTCGTTACTTTTTTATGATTATTTTAATTTTTTGCAACATCGGCTTATCAAAAGATAATATATAAAAAATATACACGCTGCCTCCGAGCACCACTTTTATAATCAAGTGCACCGCATTTTCATATTGTGAGCTCATCTTTAAGAAATTTAATAATGATCCAGAAAGTAATACCACAAGTGACATCAATATAACGCCCATTAGCGGTGTTTTAAGATTTAGGATATAATCCTTGTAAGATAACCCAATTTGCCTAAGGGTAAAATGATTCCAACCAATGCATAGCAGCAAATAACTTGTAAACCATGGATAAACCATAGCGTTAAGTCCATAGGGTGCGGCCAGAAAGAAGGAAGCCGGCATAAATATCAACATTACAATATTAAAACCCAAATAGAATTTGGGCCTTCCTTGGGCACCATGAACCATGCTGTTAACAGCACTCAGCGGCGTAACTATTTCTGTAAGACACATCATTTTAAAAATGAATATCATAGGGTACCATTTTTTATCGAGCAGTAGCCGTACCAATTCATCTCCTATCAAAAAACCACCAATAAATAATGGCAGGACCAAACAAGTAATTGTTTTTACAATATCAAGATAGAAGGTATTGAAACGATTTTTATCAGTATTCAATTTGGCAAATGCGGGGAATGCCACCTGATTTATCAAACTAACAATTTTATCATTTGGAATCCGCGATAATTGTTTTGCAAAGCTATAGATCCCTAAGGTGCCAGGATTCCATAATCGACCTGCAAAAAAGGAATCTGATTTTTTATTGATATATCCGATGGAGTTGCCTAATGCGATCTGGTATCCAAAGTTAAAATACTCAATTGCTTCCTTGTAGACAAACTTAAAAGAGGGGCGCCAATCCTGTAGTATAATGACCAATATTAAACAGGTAAAATTTTTTACAATTGTGCCCCCAATCAAGGTCCAGACCCCCCAACCTATATAAGCCGTTGCGATCATAAATATGCATGATACAATGATCCCAGTGGCGTCAATAAACCCCGATGCCTTAAATTTAAATTGTTTCCTAAGTAGATTTAGAGGTACAATTTGAATGCCAGTTAATATAAAGACTATTGAGACGGTTTGTGTAATTGATATAACTCGCGACTCTTTGAATATCCATGCAGTGGGATAGGCAAGGAAAAAGCAACAGCATGCAAAAAAAAGACTAATTGCGATGCTGCTCCAAAAAACTGATGATAGTTCACTATTGGTTGGATGGGGACGTTGGATAATTGCAGCCCCTAATCCAAGCTCACTAAACATCATGGCATAGCCGGTGATAAATGTGGCCATTTCCATCAATCCATAATCTGCGGGGACTAGCATTCTAGCCACAAAAATAGTTGAAATCCAGGAGACTATCTGGCTAATCATTTTGAATAAAGCTAACCAAGTCGCACCTTTAAAGGCTTTTACTTCAGTTGTATCTATCATAGTTTTAGCCAATGGATATTTTTGGTCCCTGATATGAGCACGATCAAATTGCCTAATCCCTTGACCCGTGTTCGTGCCCATGTGAATGAAAAGTGTACCACTTTCAGGAAAATAAAAATGTACCACCACACGAGGTTGGAATTTACAATGGCCCCTTGCATCTGGGACTGTACGCTGACTAGGGTGGTTAAAGAACTGGGCTGCGTCCCTGGGGAGACCCGCCTCTTGTAAAGACGGTAATAGGCACTACGAAGTTCTAAGCGAAAAGATGACGTAGGCTGCTTAATCTGAAAACCGTAGTCGTGATCATCACTTGATAATTATTCGATGCATGTAATTGATACTATGAGCAATCTCAAAAAAACGACCAAATTTATACCAAGCATAAATGTTTGAAATTACGCATATTTAAACATGCGATAACTATCTGTAAAAATTGTAAATAAATCTAGACATGATATCTGAATATGTAATAAAATAAGGATGGAACTAACAAACGAACAATGGAAACGGATAGAGCCGATACTCTTATCTTCAGCATTAACCAAAGATCCAAGAGGACGCCCAGCACGCGATCCCCGGGAGGTGCTCAACGGTATTTTGTGGATCATGCGCACTAGAGCGCCTTGGAAAGACTTGCCGCAGCGGTATCCGCCGTACCAGACATGCCATCGACGGTTCCAGCAGTTGGTCAAACAAGGGGTTTCCCGACGTATTGCCCAAGAGTTGCTCGAAGACCTGAATGAACGCGGTAAAAGCGATATCACAGAGGCGTTTATAGACGTGTCCTTCGCACCGGTAAAAAAGGGGTGCTTGCTGTCGCCAAGACAAAGCGTGACAAAGGCACCAAGATCATGGCAATCGCAGACGCTGCTGGTCTTCCTGTCGCCGCTTTCGTTGAAAGCGCTTCGCCCCACGAAGTAAAACTTGTCGAAGATACGATTGACAGCAGCTTTACACAGTATGCCCCTGATAAGCTGATTGGTGACAAGTCGTACGACAGCGATAAACATAACGATCAGCTCCTTGACGAACGTGGTGTTGAAATGATTGCACCACATCGTAAAGTAAGGAAAAAACCGAATACCCAAGCCGGCAGGAAACTCAGACGCTATAGGCGCCTATGGGGAAGGTCGAGCGTCTGTTCGTTTGGCTGGCTTCAGAATTACAGGCGATTGATTGTCCGCTACGAATACCATGTGGAAAATTTCCTGGCTATGGTTCAACTTGGTTGCATTAAAATACTACTTCGATTTTTTTGAGATGGCTTCTAATCAAGAAAGAAGTGTGCTTTCACTTTTTTATCTTTAATACTTTCATCGAAATGATTTACACGAATTGTGTTTTTATTTGATAACAGCATTTTTTTGTATAATGAGACTTTCATTATTACTTTGGCAGGATTCCCCATAATTACCGAGTTTGATGCAATCTTACCGCGGACAACAGATCCTGCGCCTATTACACAATTATCACCAATCTCTGTGCCAGGAAGGATTGTACAATTCATACCAATAAAACAATTATTCCCTACAATTATGCGATTATAATTGTTCATATCATTAGAATGATCATTCCAATTATAAAACAACCAGGCGCCCCCGTCATGTGTTATAAAGTATGTCCCTGATGCAATAACAACATTATTACCAATAGTTATAAGATAAGGTTCTGAAGAAAACTCTATAGTATATAACCTGCAATTTAAACCAAGTTTAACGCCCATTCTTTTAGCTTTTTCTGTTCTCCAGCGAAAAATTTCGAACTTTCTAAGGTAAGATAGATAAATTTTATCATAAACCACTATCGGAAAAATTCTAATATTGAACTTGATTTCTAGTAGTTGGTAAAGTTTGTATAGTGACTTTAAAATTAATTTTTTCATTGTATGGGCTTCTTTCGAGCTTATTCATCATTTTCTATTCAAACTCACTATTGTCCGGTTAAGTTTCAAATAAATTCAATTGGATATGTTGGTAGTCATTTTCGTTTCTGTAACTAGTCATTGTAAGCAACTGTTGTAATGGCACTTTTTCAAATAAAGTCAAACTCAGTAGCTGTAAAATTGTGTAGAGGCTGTGCTCAATCCGAAGACGCTTTTTCAATATTGCGACCAAAACGTATACAGATATAGCGATCCAGATCTGAGTCTTGACAGCGTTTTCTGATGTGCCGAAAAATGCTTTGATTCGCAGATGCTGCTTGATCCACTTGAAAAATAGTTCTACCTGCCAGCGACATCGGTATAAATCGGAGATCGTTAGTGCAGGCAGCGTAAAGTGGTTTGCCAGAAAAATTAATTGAAGCGCCTGTTGCTCGTCGACGTACCGGATCCTGCGAAGCTTCTGCGGATAATCTCTGCGACTGTTGTAACCTGTTAATACAACGGTCTGGTCACAACGAAGACCGCAGGATACATCAACAGGGTGGGAGTACAGTCGCCGCATTTTCGTATTCGTCTTGGAGCGGATTATGAAAAAAGCCGGCGTTTGATTTAGTGAAAATAGGCGGCTGAAATCCAAGTAGCTACGGTCCATGACATAAATAGCACCAGCTTCTGGGATCAAAATGTCCAATACGTTGACATCATGGACCTTGCCCTCAGTGATATCTACAAACGAGGGAATGTTTCCCCGCAGATCCAGCAAGGTATGCAGCGTAACGGCGCTTTTGGTTTTACGGAAACGAGCCCATGGAAATACCGAAAGACAAAGATCGATCGTGCTGGCATCCAGCGCGTAGACTGTTTCATCGAGTTCCACTCCGAAGTCTTCGCCGGCATAGAGGTCCTTTGCAATCAGAATCAGCAGCTGAGCAAAATCGCGATAAATTCTCCAATCGCGGGTCTCGTTTGCATCTGCCAAGGTACTACGGGAGACTTTACCACGAAATCCGGTGTGGTATAGCTTTTTATCCATGGCTCGCAGGCAGCATTCGATGTCCCGTAAGCTCTCCCGGTAAGTCAGTTGGGCAAAGGCCATACAAAGGTACTGATCAAAACATGTGAAAGAACGAACCCGGTAGTTACCTTGATACCGGTCAACGCACCGTCGGAATTGGTGCATTGGAAGATTGTCCAAAACTTGAGCGAATACGGTGCTCCCTCTGTTCATGACAAGGATCCTCCCGCAAGATTATTGTCCTCCCGGGAGGGGTATCGCTCATTGAGGCAAATTTCAAATCGATTACGATCAAAATGGCAATATTTCTATATTATATCTATAAGTTGAGTGCTATTTGAAAAACTTTAACCGGACATTAGTGATTCAAACTAAAATGATAATCGGAACTGATATCGGTTACAACTCAACAGCCTATTGCCTTATTGAAGGTACAAGTCTTCATACCGTTTAACCATCTTTTCTGCAGTGAAATCTTGTTCAAATAATTGTCGCCCATTTTGTATACAGCTATTTCGTAAACAATCATTATCAAGAAGATTTATAACTGCTGCAGAAATTCTATCAGGCTCTCCGGGAGGCACTAAAAGTCCGGTGATTCCATTTTTGATTGCAGTACTGACTCCTCCAACATCGGTTGCTACCACAGGAATCCCGACTGCCAAGGCTTCAAGCAGAACCATTGGCAGACCCTCCCATAAAGACGGTAGTACATATATATCCAGAACTGATAATATTTCGGTCATATCAAGGCGAGGTCCCAGAAAAAGAACGTGACTACTGATGCCAAGTTTTTTGGCTTCTTTTAGCAAATTTTGCCTCAAAGGGCCATCACCTGCAATTAAAAGGGTTATTTCTGCATAACGCCTAATGAGATTGGGCATGGCACGCAATAAATAAATAATACCTTTTTGCTCAGTGAGTCGGACTCCAAGACCTATAATCGGACCTTTACGAGTTAAGCCAAGCTCGTCTCGTTTCAATTTGGGGTTGAAATTATATTGGAAGAGTTTTCTATCGATTCCATTAGGGATCATTACAATTTTTTTGCGTGATATTTTTTCATAACGATTTAAGTTTTCACATGTATGATCAGATACACCGACGATTTTAGAAACAAAATGTGATAAAAACCACTCAGAAAACATATAACGTTTTTTGTCCGGAAAAGCCCTTGCGTGATCAGTGTGAATAATTTTACGAACTCCGGTTAACAATCCGGCAATGGTTCCGTCAATCATTGCCTGAGTATTGTGAGTATGAATAACTTTAAATGCACCTTCACGAACAAATCTTGAAACTTTAATGAAAGATAGATAATCGGGTTTTGAACTATTCTTTGGCAACAAGAAAAGAGGGATTTTCAATTGATTAATTTTTGTAGCTAATTCCCCCATCTCGTTTAGGCAGAGTACTGTAACGTTAAATTTGTTTTTATTAATACAACGGCAAATATTGACGACAACCTGCTGCAATCCACCTATGGCGAGATCATGCGTAATGATTAAAAGATTTTTCATTGTTGATTTAATAGTCCTTTATAAATTTTTTCTATCTTTTCAATTGTGCGAACCATGGTGAATTTATTTACTCGCAAGAGTGCATTTTTTGATATGCTTTTCCGTATGGAGCTATTTTTTATCAACACCAATATCTTTTCGGCAATTTGTTCACTTTCCGGTGGCACTAGAAAACCACTGACACCATGTTCTATACTTTCCACTGCGCCGCCTAAATTAGTAGCAATAATAGGCTTACCTGAAGACATCCCCTCTAAAATGACATGAGGAAAAGGGTCGGGTTTTATAGAGGCATTAATCTGAATATCTAATGCGTTAATGATATCGGGTATATCATTCCTATACCCTGTTAGAATGACTTTATGCTCAAGTCCATGTGTTGTAATCTTATTCAAGAGATGTTTTTCGAACTCAGTGTCAGTTGATGAATTCTTGCCTGTATCACCAACCAATAGACAATAAAAATCTGACATCTCCTCATTTACGAGATTTAAAGCATCGATTAAAAGTTCTTGTCCTTTCCAACGACGAATATTTCCGATTAAACCGATGATAGTAAAGTTTGAAGGTATATTGAATTCAACTCTTATATTTTCCGCAGTTTTTTTAATTTTATTTCGGAATACATCGGGTGATATCCCATCATGAACGGTTTCCACTATTTCGGGGGCTATACCTTGTCTTTTAATATTGATTGCAATTACATCTGAAACTGGCAAAATCTTCTTATACTTTTTAACCATAAATCGAAAAAAGAGTGTTCTGGGGTAATTTGTAAAGTTTCTTTCGTGAGTTACGCATGGTATGTTGGCCAAAGCGCATGCCACCAACCAATTGAAATACCCTCCGCTGACAGAATTATTTAAGTGAACTATCTTAATTCTATTTTTTTTGATATAAACAAGGCATTTAAATACAATAAAAAAATTTATTAGAAGATTAATAACTTTGCGTATTACACTTATTCTGAGCTTTGAAAAAGGCTTCACATGAAATATTTCAGTCCTGCACTCTTTTTTGAAAGTATCAATTAAGGAGTGAGATTCATAAAATAACGCAATGGGCTCAAATTGCATTTTATTGAGATGTTGAATAAGGTACAAAAGACAATAATGGGAACCGCCAATTGTGCCATCGGCAGTTTGTTCAACAAAAAGAATTTTATTCCGCATATAATGCCATCATCTTATGATTTGAACAGAAATTAGGTTCATCCGGCTAAAGCGTACCTTAGGTTGAAAAAAGTGGACATCCATGTCTTTCAAAAGGCACCACAACAATTAGAAAGGCGTCTCGGATGTCCACAAGCTGAGACCTTTGCACAACCACCCTCCCCAGCCGTGCGCATTACCTGGGGTGGCCGCATATTTTACTTCTATCTCGCTTTAAAAATTCGCATAAATACTACGAAATACGTTTATCCTATTGTTATCTATGTTTATTTATGTCATAATGCTTCTAAATTTCAATCTATCAGGAGGCATCATGGCATACCGTAAACCCCAACGCTACTTTTCCTTCGCCGACCTTGCCGTCGAAAAGCATGCCGATAAAAACCGCGCCCTGGCCGTGCTCAAGCAGCTCAATTTGACCATCGACTGGAATCCTATCAAAAAACTCCTGGACCAATTCTACCAAACCGGCAAACAGATCGAAGGCGGCAAGGCCTACCCGCCCCTTTTGCTATTCAAATGCCTGCTGCTTTTAAAAATGGTTTCAGATCCCCTCCGACCCGGAGCTCGAAAGCCAGATCAACGACCGCATCTCCTTTAAATCCTTCCTGGGATTGCCCCTGGATCAGGCCGCTCCGGATCACTCCACCTTTTCCAGATTCCGCAGCCGCCTGTCCAAGCAAGCCATGATAAAGCTCAACAGCGCGCTGCTTGCCCAGCTGCATCAGCACGGGATCACCGTCAATGAAGGCGTCGCCATCGATGCCCGCCTCGTTAAATCCGCTTCAAAACCAGTCTCAAACGATAAGCTCACCGAGCTTCGCGACAAAAACGCCGGCCCCGACGGCAACCTGGATAAAAACGGCAATCCGAAAAAATTCTCCCGCGATCTTGAATCCGACTGGACCATCAAAAACGATCTCCCCCATTTCGGCCTGAAAGAACATGCCGCAGTCGAGGTGGAAAATGGACTGATTTTGTCAACCACCCTCACCCCGGCCTCCCACAGCGACTCGACCTATCTGCCCTATGCCACCATCTACAGCATGCATACCGATCAGAAAATCGATGTGGTCTATGCCGACAAGGGCTATGCCGGCGCCCCGAATCGAAACTTTCTTGCCATGAACCAAATCGCCGACGGCATCATGCGAAAAAACAATATCAACGCTTCCCTTACCGAAGCCGAAATCGCCAGAAACAAATCCATCTCCAAAAAACGATACATTGTCGAACAGTATTTTGGCCTGGCCACCCTGTTTGATGATCGCAGCCGGGCACGGTTTACCACCATTGTGAAAAACAGCATCGATGCCATGTTTAGGCAGTTTGCCTTCTGCAACCTGCAAAAAGGGGCCCGGATTTTAAGGCGCCTTCCCGCATAGCGGGGGCATAGGTGCGCCTGGAGCCTCAGATCCAGGCAAATCGGCTCTGGGACAGGGCCAATATGGGGCAGTCGAGCCATTCCGAAAGCGAAAAAAGTGCTCCGAACCGCCGACCAGTCGGCCGCAAGTTGAAAAGTGCGCTCCGAAAATAATAAACTTGAGGAATGCAACCTCAATTCAAACCTCTCAGGGGCAATGAAACCAGTCCAATGATCGATATCGGCACCGGGATCATGAATAGAAGAAAAAAAGGGGAAATGCTAGTTTCTTGAAAATGACCGGGCCATAGTTGTAAAGCACCAAGCCGATCAGTGAGAACACGATCATGCTGCGCGCAGCAACCGCAATGGCACCCGCAAAACTGAGGATGTATACAACCAGGCTGGCAATGAACAGCAACGCCCCCCGCAAATCCATTTGGGGCGAGAGGTCCTTGACTTCGTCCCGCTTCTGCCAAATGAAGAAGGCGGCGATGAACGGCACCAATATCCCGTGGGAGTTGTTGGAATCATTCAGCCATGTCTCGAAAAGGCCGGGGTATAGCGGGAAAAATACGGCGGCCCACAGCAAAAGCAGCAGCCCGGTTTTGATGCTTATCGTTTTGAAGGTTCCCACAAGGTGGCCCTTTCACCTTTGAAGTATTTGAACCACGCCCAGGCGATGGCCATATTGACAGATGAAAAATAATAGGCGATGCGGGCAATCTGATCCAACACAGATCGCAGATAGATTGCCGCAGTAGCTCGTTCAGGGGGTTTTGCTTTTGTTGAAGAGTTTCGGGATTGATTTTGGAACCTGAACCATAGTGCGGCGATATACAAACTGAGTTGCAGCACAAGGAGCGCGACATAAATCGCGCCGGCATCAAGCAGCACGGCATTGCTCACCAGGGCCAGGGCAAGGAACAGGGGCACTGCCCAGCGGCAGAGTTTGTGGCTGACCAACTGCCACGCAAACAGCCCGTGCCGGAAAGGGTTCATCAGTTGGCGGTTGCGTAACAACACTGTGATTCCACGCAAAACGGTCCTGACTTTGCGCTGAAACTCTTTACGCTCGTCGGCGATGTTTTCGTAATAGCCGATGCTGTCAGGATCGGATATGCCCTTCATGCCGTGCTTCACGGTGTTCAGGAGCGTGTTGAAGTCGCTTTGCAGGTCTGGAGCCCAGTCGCGGCAGACTTCACTGCGGGCGGCGAAGAAAGAGCCGCTCATTCCGACGAGGGTGTTGACCCTGGACTCAAGCGCCCGCAGGAACATTTCATATCGAACGTAGAGGCCCTCGCCGCTGACACGGCCATCCTGATCGATAAATCGGTCTTCGCTGCTGACGCATCCGATGGCAGGATCCTGGAAGTTGCTGACGATCCGTTGCAAGGCATCGGGCTGCAGCACGGTGGCCACATCCGAAAAAACAAGGATATCGCCGACGGCGGCCCGGACAGCATGCATCTGGGCGTGCTCTTTGCCTTTGCGTTTGGGCGCCCTTACAAGCTTGACGCCTCGGTCTGCGTAGCTGCTGACGATCCCGTCGGTTCCATCACTAGAACAGTCCGAGGCTACGATTATTTCCAGCTTCTCCGCAGGATAGTCCAATGACAGCGAATTTTCCATTTTCCGGGTGATGCGTTGTTCCTCGTTGTATGCAGTGACGATAAAGGATACGCGGGGCAATTCATGGGAGGCTCGCGGGCCATGCGTGTCATCGGAAGTCCGCGCGTTCCTGTCAGTTTTGAACAGGCGCTGCCAGGCATCGATTAACATAAGGAAAATCACATAGCCAAAATAAGCATAGAATACAACGAACAAGCTGAACCAAAAGATGAATTTCATAGATATTTGAGCCTTAAAGGTATCGTCGTCTGGGTGTGCGATTTTTGCGGCTAATGCATATTTGATGGACTCGTAAACAGTCGCAGAAGCGTCATGCCGGCGAACGCCGGCATCCAGAAGCTTATTGCAAACACTGGTTCCCGGCTTTCGCCGGGATGACGGTAAAAAACTGATTCCGGGCTTTTTACGAGCCTTTCATATTTGGATGCTGGATAGATGCATCGAAGACTAATCCCCTTTTATCCAGCGGGAAACATTTCGAGCAATCTTCCTGGCCATGTCTGCACCGATGGCGTGATGGGTAGGCAGGGTGATAAGCTGCTGCCCCAGTATTGCCGCGCCATCACACTGCTGGGAGGTATCAACGGCAAAGGCCATTATTTCTGGCTCCTGGTGAAGTGCATGGGGATAAAGGCGGCGTACACCCAGTTGCCGGAGTCTTGCGGTTAGGCGCCCCGCTCGGCCCAGCACCGGGAAGCGCGGGAATACCGGCGTGCATGTTTCCTGCAAAGACACCAGGTGGCGCGCTGGGATCTCCCTTTGGTATATGGCGGCGATGGTCCGCCGATGGTGATTGAGTTGAGGCAAGGTGGCCATCATGGGTTTGATCAATTTCATCAAGGCGGTCGGGGTTCGCCCCACCGGAAAACCAGCGTTAAATTCGGTCTGCCCAAGTCCCAGGGGCAACGCTTCGGCAAGGCCATAAAGAAGCGGGTGGGCTGCAGGCTGTGTTATAAAGCTTGCAAGAATGGTTTTCCAGCCTGTGCCTTTTCGTATGCCTGATACAATCTGCGCCGGGTTGAACCGCCGGGAGATCAATGCGCCGCCGCCGCCAAGGGGCAAAGGTTTGCCGCGACCGAAACTGAGCAGCCCAAAGTCGCCGATGGCACCGATGGGCTTTCCATTCAAGTCTCCACCCAAGGCCTGGGCGGCGTCCTCAATATGCCAGGCCCCTGTCTCCCTGGCCATTTGGCCAACGGTGCTCACATCTGTGGGGACCCCCAGTAGGTGTTGGGTGATAACGGCCAATGTGTTTCGGCCCAGGTTTTTCGACACCGAGTCAGTTACTGGTGCGAAGGTCTGCGGGTGCAGGTCATAGAGCCGGATTTTCAGTTTGGCCTTGGCTACTGCCGCAGCCACAGAGTAACAGGTGTAGGCCGGCATCAATACTTCGTTGCGTTGACCCGGGTCTTTTTCCGATAGACCAACAAGCAAACGGCACAGCAATGCCCTTCCGCTTGGACCCAACAGGCAGTAGGTGGTGCCCATGGCCTGGCACAGCGCCTGCTCCGCATCAGCGCTGTTGCATTTTGTACTCTGAAAAAAAACAGTGAGCGGAATTTTCGATTCAGCTGGCGGGTACCGCTGCAGGCGGCTGTAAACACTGGTGCTCATTTGTGTGTCACCCATATGCCTTGTCGGACGCTGGCCTTCATCAAAGGTCGATGTGCTTGCGGATCATGGGGCCAACGATGCGGGAAATCGCAACGGGCAGTCGGGACCAGAGGGATGCAACCATTTCGCGACGCTTGCCATTTTCTTGTTCAAGAGGGCCGGATTGGTGCATTTTGCCCTCATCGAGCCAAATCGTATACCAATACATTGGTTGCGGTTGTGCGCCCCACTGGGTTTTGAACCGGTAGGTACCTTCGCCCGGTGTGGAACGGCCGAAATCGAAGAAGCGATACCCCTTGTCGGCGGCAAATTCCAGCATGTGCCAGTAGAGCAGCATGTTGGGGCTGTCTTTGCTAAACTCGCGCAGGGCCGAGGCCCATGGGTTGATCATGACATCTTTGAATCCTGCCATGAGTGAGGCAGCCACGGGAGTATCGGCCTTGTAAACCACTACGATCCATGCCTGGTTTGGCAGGTAGTCCATCACACTGCGCGGCAATGCCTTGTTGTGTACCGGCGAGCCTAAGTCGCGCATGTTGTTGCTGAAAACATGATAGAAATCGCCAAAGAGTTCCACCCCCCCAACGCTGGCGCGCAGACCGGCCTTGGTTGCACGATTGATTTGGCTGCGCAGCTTGGATTTGAACGATTTCATCAATTCTTCGGCACTGCGCGGCAGGTGCAGTACCATACGGGCTTTGTGGCATTTTAAGGTCCAACTGGCTTCTGGGGGCATTTGCCCGTCGGCAGGTGCATTAATGAACTTACCCCAACTCACCGGATGATTCGTGGCCGATGCAACCCCATTCTCCAGCGTGTTGAGTTTGTACAATTGGCGCAGCTCGATCCTTTTGACGCGAAGCGTTTGGCCAAGGCGTACAGCCGCTTGAATGAGTTGCCGTTCTGTCTCCTCAGTATCTGAAAGAATGCCGCCGTGATCGAAATATGGCATGGATACCAAGCGGTTCCCGAACAGTGGGCTTCTCAGGTGCACCAGCGGTAAAAGGCCTTTTAAGTTGGATTCAACCTGTCCAGGTGCTGGATGTGGATCATTACTCACCGCTGCCAGTGCATAGGATGTATAGCCATATGCGCTTGTGATTATTTTCTGCCAATGGGAAGTCAGGTAGGCATGAGACATAGGGTGCCCAGCCACGTATTGGTCCCATTTGGCATCGTCTTGCATTTGTATGACTTGTATCATAGAGCGGTTTGGGCTCGCGGTTCGGGACCTTTGATATTATTATGTTTTTTGAGTTATTCGAGGTTACTCGGCTTTATAGGGTGTTTACCAGTAAAAGCAGCAGCTGTTCGGCGACCCGCTTCCTGCCGGCTTCGTTCAAATGACCTCCATCGTAGGTATAGGCAGGCACGAGGTGGTAATAGGTTTTGCCATTGGACTCGAAGGTGGCCCGACGACCATCGGGAAATGTCGATTCGATGGTTGCGATATCGAGCACAGGCTCTTTTCCGACGTATGTTTTGCGAATCATTTCGTTGTATTCATGCCTTTTGCTGTTCTCCACGATTCCACCTAAAGACCGGCCTAATATTTTTTTTGCCCATGCTTTGGGTCCGTCTTGTATGGTAGTCAGGGGGGCGGTCGTGTGGATGAAGGTTGTATCCGGGTGATTGCTCTTCAGCTGTTCGAACGTATTTTTATATGCATCGAAAAGCGCCTTTACATCTGTTTTTCCGTTAATATCGACATAGCAAAATTTAAAAAACATAATATCCGCTTTGGCGGCACCACCTGATTTAGCGATAAAAGCGAACATATCCAGTTTGGATTTGGGATCCGTGTTGTAACCGATCCTCGAGTGGGCGATGGTCCCCTGCTTAAATGATTCGGGGTCGAAGTTCTCTTCGATGGCCAGCTGTATTTGCTGGTTTTCCTTCAAAAGCGCCTGTATTCCGTCGAGGATATTGTAGCCAACGGACTGATGCCCGAAGTAAATTTTCTTGCTGGATAACTTTTGCCAGACGGAATTGGGCACATCGGTGAGTTGTTGATATTGAATGATTTTATCTTCCACTTGTCCTCCGTTGCATGCGATAGGAATCAGTGACAAAAAGAGGGTTAGAAGCAATATAGGTTTCATGGTTTGAATCATTGTTAACTCCTGGTGTTTATCAGTTCTATTGGGTTGATGCCAGTTGGATGCATCCTTGGCGATCAATTTTACCGTTTGCGTTTTTCGGGAGTGCTCGTAATGAGATAATAGTTGTTGGCCTTTTGTGGTTGGGCAGGCTGCCGGCGCAGTTTTCCATTAATGTTTTGACTGAGCATCCTTCGTCTTTTGGAACAATCAATGCTACCAGTTTGTTTCCCATCAAGTCGTCTGGCAGGCCAAGTACCGCGGTTTCGATTAAAAGATCGGTGGAGATTAAAAAATCTTCGATTTCTACGGGATTTACGCGATGCCCGCTGACTTTTACTAATCCATCCTTTCGCCCTGTGACGTAGAGAAACCCTTCATTATCTCGATAGCCGGTATCGCCCGTGTAATAACCATGTTTATTAAGAACGCGCGCGGTGTCTCGCGGGCCTTTCCAATACCCCATCATGATGTTGGGCCCATCTGCTACGAGAACGCCTTCTTTGCCATCTGGCACTTCCTGGTTTTGCTCGTTTATGACGCGAACAGTCACATTTGGGATGGGCTTGCCGATGGATTCTATTTTGGTTTCAAAATATTCCGGCGGCAGATACGTGAGGCGCGCGGCAGCTTCGGTGGCGCCGTACATGATGACGATTTGGGTGTGGGGCGGCAGCGCTTGGCGCAGGGCCAGCTTGATCGATTTGGCCATATGGCCGCCGGCTTGACTGCAGTAACGAAGTGCGTAAAGTTCGGATTTGCGGCTGGCCAGGGGTGATCGGTTGAGCAGGTAGGCGTAGGTTGAAGGTACGCCGGAGAAGCTGGTGACCTGCTCTTGTATCATTTGGTTGACGACGTCGGCCGGGTACATGAAACGGTTGTTTATGACGATGGTTGCGCCGGCGGCGATATGGGTGTTGAGGAGCGATTTGCCCATTACGTAGAAGAATGGGAGGACGACCATTTGGATGTCGGATGGAGTGATGCTCAAATAGCTGCAGATGGAGTTGGTATTGGATACGATGTTTTTGTGGCTGAGCATAACGCCTTTTGGTTTACCTGTTGAGCCTGAGGTGTAGATTATTGAGGATAGGTCATCTGGAGAAATATTAGCCACAGACACACACTGACACACACTGACAGGGCCTTCGACTATTGTGGTTTCTTCGAGGGTTTGGACTTTGTAGGGGGTGCCGGCCCATTTTTGTTTTGGATTGCTGATGATCAGTGTTTTCAGGTTCAGGTGGTCGAGGTTGACGGCTTTGAGGAGTCGCTCGGCTTTGAAGTTGGTGATGATTGCCGAGGGTTCGAGGTCGTTGAGCAGGTATTGGAGGCCGTCGGGTTTCAGGCCTGGGTTGAGCGGTGCGGCGGCTGCGCCGGATTTTAGGGTGGCGTAGTAGGCTGTGATGTAGTCGGTGCAGTTTTCTAGGAGCAGGGCTACCCGGTGGCCTTTGGTGATGCCGTTGGCTTGTAAGTGGGTTGCAAGGTTTGTGGCCTGGATGTTGACCTGGGCGTAAGTGGTCCTTTGGTCGTCGTGGATTACGGCGACTTTGTCGGGGTGATTTGCTGCTGAATTTTCCAGGAAATTGTGGATTAGCATTGGATTAGCCACAGACACACACGGACTTACACAGACGATAAAGAAAAAGATTCACCGCTGAGGCGCAGAGTTCGCAGAGGGTTTTGGGTTGCCTGCGGCGCTTTTTTCCCAGATGGGCATTCCATCGATATATCAGATGCTGGGTTAGCCTATTGCGGCGGTTTTGAGTTCGGGGTTGGCTTTCCTTTGGAGGAAGGCGGTGACGTTGTTGATTGAATCGAGGTTTTCGGGGATGAGTTCGTCGTCCTCGATTTTGATGTTGAATTCCTCTTCGAGGTAGGTGACGAGTTCGAGGACACCGGTAGAGTCGATGATGCCTTCTTCCAGGAAGGAGGTGTCGTCGGTCAGGCCTTCGTCGTTGCCGAAGAGGAAGTTTTCCAGGATGAAGGATTTGATTTTTTGTTTGATCTCGGTCATTTTATGCTCCTGATATTATTAGCCACAGACACACACAGACTCACACGGACAAAGTGAAAAAACACACACTGACTTCATTGGCCACAGACACACTCAGACTCACACGGACAAAGTAAAAAAACACACACTGACTTCATTGGCCACAGACACACTCAGACTCACACGGACAAAGTAAAAAAACACACACTGACTTCATTGGCCACAGACACACATGGACTTACACGGACACAATAAAAAAAAGCACATGATAACTTTGCTACAGGATGAACCGCTTGATCTGGGCTTTTGGATAGGTGAAATTTACTAACATGCCTATTTCGTAAGGTGTTGCTTTCAGGTAGTTCAGGATTTGGGCTTCGTGTATTTTTTGCAGGTGATCGACAGATTTCAGCTCCAGGATGACCCTGTTTTCCACCACTATATCGGCGAAATATTCACCGACCATTTTTCTTTTATAGGTTACCTTGATCGGGACTTGATTTTGCGCTTCCAAGTTTCTTTCTCTTAGTTCGATCAAGAGCGCATTTTCGTATACTTTCTCCAGAAAGCCTGGCCCAAGGACTTTGTTTACCTCGAATATGGCTCCGTTGATTTGGTATGTGAGTTGATTGATTTCCATAAATGAAATTGGCCACGGACACACACGGACTTACACAGACGAATTTACTGTGTGTGGCTAATTCTTGATCTCTGGTACTGGTTCGATGAGCTGGGCCGGCAGATGGAGGTAGCGGGTGGTGGTGCGTTTGGTGTCGATGTCGTCGTAGACGCGTTGCACCTGATCTGGTGTCAGGTCTACGGTGGGTGCTACCTCATCTGGTGTATAGCCGTTGTTTTTGCCGTAAAGGCACAGGTCCATTTTGTCGTAGGGCAGCGAGAAGTAAAACTCGTCCTGGCCTTGCGGCATGGAGTAGGTGTCTGTAGTCGGCGCCCGATGGCAGATGGCCTGGGGGACGCCGAGATGGGCGGCCAATTTGTAGACCTGGGTTTTGTATAAGTGGGCGATGGGTTTGATGTCGGCTGCACCGTCGCCGAGTTTGACGAAAAAGCCCTGGTCGTACTCGAGTCGGTTTGGGGTGCCGGTGACGGCATAGTTGAGCCGGTCGGCGTGATAGTATTCGAGCATCTTACGGGTGCGCTGTTTGAAATTGGTGGCGGCAACGATTTCAAGATAAGCTTTGAGCGGGAGCCGCTCCTTGACGATAGTGCCGTCCGGGGATTGGGCGACGATGGAAAAAAGGTTGAAGCCTTTGGTTTCGGTGGCGTTGGGGATGACGATTTTGGATTTCCAGCCGTGGTCGTATTGGGGGATGGCCTGGCGCACGGCTTCGTCGTAGCGATTGTAAAATCCGAGGGCTTCCAGGATGCCGGAGATGTCTTCGTGGGCTCGGTCGACGTGGAAGGTATCTGCGACGGCGGTGCTCAGGTCGAGGGTGTCGTCCGAGGAGTGGCGTTCGGGCATCAGGAGGCCAAAGACGCGTTCCGGTCCGATGGCTTTGACTGCAAGGGCTAAACAGGTGCTGCTGTCGATGCCGCCGGAGAGGGCGACGACCAGGCCGCGGCGTTTGAGTTGCTTGCTCAGGATGGCGCGGATCTGGGAGGTGATTTTTTGGGCTTCTTGTTCCAGATCGAGGTCCAGGAGGTTTTTGGAGAAGGGCTTGTTTGGCATTTGGGGGCCTATTTGTGTTTTTTTCTGGATCCCGGCGTTCGCCGGGATGACGGTAAAAGCGAATTCCGTACTTTTCACGAATCCATCAAGTTTTTCAGGTACTGGGTGCAGGTTATGAAGTTGGATGTTTCAAATTGGGTCAGGAGATTTTTCAGGCGCTGCTGGGTTTTGTCTAAGTTCAGGTAGTGGCGCCAGCGCTGGAGGATTTGCTTGACTATATCCACCCTGCGATCTTGCTCCATTCTGCCGGTTCCTACCCTGGGTTGTTGGGGATCGATCTCCCAGGGGTGCATGTAAAAGAGATAGGCGTTTTGCCTGGATAGGATTCTGCGGACGCCTTTGGTAAAGAGTGCCGGGGGATAGAGACGGAAATAGCCGCCGCCGCCCCAGGGGATGGTTTGGTTCAGTATACTTAAGTTGCTGATTGGCAGCTCCGTGAATTTTTCTTCGAGCTTGATGGCAATGCCTTTTCTTGGGGATCCGTTGGTACTGATTTTGCCGTATCGGCCGTGTTTGTCAAAGGAGTTGTAGCTGGAGTCGTAGGTGTACCCGGCTTGTTTGATCAGGGTTAAGATTTGATCGTTTATAGAGAAATTGGGGGCACGATAGCCGTGGATGCTTGTGCCTGTAATGTCTTCGAGGCGTTTCTTGCTGATTTCAAGATCCTGGCGAAGGGTGGCTTCGTCCAGGTGGGCATTTAACAGGTGGCCCTCTCCGTGAGAGGCGACTTCGTGGCCCCGGGACTGGATTTCACGGACCATGGATGGGAACCTTCTGGCGATCCAGCCGAGCAAGAAGAAGGTGGCCTTGGGGGCTGGATTGAAGCTGTCGAACAGGTCGAGCAGGCGCATGGTGTTGTTTTCCACGCGGCAGGTCTGGTGTTCCCATGTGTGGGGTGGGAACCAGGGGCGGAGGTTTTCCACTTGGAACCAGTCTTCGACGTCGATGGTTAGCAGGATGTCGGTTTGTTTGGTTAAATGCATTGGGGGTTTGTGGGTGGATGCGCTTGGTTTGATTCGGTCTTCTTGCTTTTGGTTCTTTTGATCGTCATGCCGGGGGGAGCCGGGGTTCAGTATTTCAGAATTCTGGATGCCGGCCTTCGCCGGCATGACGGGGTTGGGACTGCATGCTGGATCGAGTCCGGCATGACGCCTCTGCGAACTCCGCGCCTCTGCGGTGATTTGCAGATTTTTACGAGACTGTCAATTTGGATCAATTCAGGCGGAATGGGGTTGCGGGGGCCATTACGACGCCCAGGAAAACACGGTTTTCTACGTATTCTTCGGTGACCAGGTCGGATTGGCTGTCCCTGTAGCTGTAGGTCAGCTCGATGTTCATCCATTGGAGCGCTTGATATCTGAGGGTTGCGCCGGCATCCCAGAGTTGGTCTTCCCTTTCCGGCGTCTCGTCCGGATATTCGTCGTAGCGATAGCCGCCGTACAATTCGCCGATGGCACGAGTCGAGAAATTGTAGCCGATGGTTGCGCGGCCGGTGTAATAAATGTTGAGGCCGAGATCCTCGACGCCCCTGTCTGCGATCTGATAGCCGCTGCCGCCGATCAGTTCCAGGTAGCTTCTGCGGAACGACCAGCGTTTGGCGATTTCGGAGTTGACCAGCCAGCCGTAATCGTCTTCATCGTCCACGCCTTTCAAATCCTGGAACAGGTAGCCGACGGACAGGGTGAAACGGGCGTCCTCCTGGAATTCCCACCTGAACCCGATGGCCGGTTCATAGAGCTTGTAGTCGATATCGGCAGCCGGATCTTCGTCGCGGTCGAAATCCAGTTCGGTGTGCCGGTATTCCAGGTAGCCGGATACATGGCGGGTGAAGGCATGCAGCAATCTCATGTAGCCGGTGTATTCTTCGCGGTCGTTGCGTTCGTCGTAGCTTCTGTTGGAGTAGAATCCGTCGGCCTCCACTCCCCAGCGCTGGGTGAACCAATATTCCAGGCCGATCCGAGGGCTCACCTCGTTGTAGTCTTCGGCCGTTTCGCCGATCGGGGTGTCGATGTCCTCACGATAGTTGAAGCGGACGGCGGTTTCGATGTTGTCGCGTGTGCCGAACTGGTGCCGTAAGGATGCGTCGGCGCTGTAGGTGCGGTAGCGGCTGCGGCCGCGGCGGTTGGGATCGGCTTCGATGGGCGCGCCTTGGGTCGGGTCATCGGGGGTGTAATCCGGCGCCTCATCCAAGGGATCTTCGGTTTCCAGGTAGTCGTTGACGAACTCGAAGCGTGTGTTGCGGCCAAGCTGTTTGTAGACGAGCAGCCGCGCGCTGTGCCGCCAGTAGTCCAGGTCCGAGTTGTCGGCAAAGGTGCTGTAGGTGGGGGTGTAGTTCAGTTCCAGGCCAGCCGTGCGTCCGACGATCTGGCCGGTCAGGCCGAGACCCGCGGTGGTGATGAAATCGTCTTGTTCGTTGTCCGGGGTCAGGTAGATGTTATCGTTGTATTCGCCGCTGACGATCAGTTCCGGCCTGAACAGGAATTGGGCGGCCTCTGTGCTGGTCGTCAAGGACATGATGGCGATGAGTGTCAGAAGGATCAGATGGGTCAGCCGCTTTGGATTCACCGTGGTTTCCTTTCGATAAAATCGATTTTATGGAACGATGATGGTGTCGTCGGCCAGGATTTTTACGTTCTGACTGAAATCTTTGTCGTTGACAATATCTTTGTAGTTGATGCGGATCACCTTTTCTTTGCCGTCCACCTGGCGGAAGAGGATGATCTCTTTTTTGGAGGCCCATTCGGTGAACCCGCCGGCCAGGGCAAAGGCCTGCAGGACGGTAAGGTTTTTGGTCAGGGGGTACTCGCCGGTGTTCACGACTTCGCCCAGGATGTAAAAGCGCTGGCTGGCGGCGTTGGTGACGGTGACCGTGACGGTTGGTGCCGAGACGTACTCTTTTAATGCCTTCTCGATGGTGCTTTTCAGCTCGGTGGTGGTTCTGCCGGCCGCTTGCACGTCGTTGAGCAAGGGGAAGGATATTTTTCCGTCCAGGCGCACCACGATTTCTTCCCTGGAAAAGTCGGGTTCTTTCCAGGTGACAATTTCAAGGATATCGCCTTTGCCGATGCGGTATTCGTCGGTGGAGAGGCTCTGGTCCTGGGCGTAGAGGATGTTTGCCGTCAGAAGCAGGGTCAGGATGGCGAAGACGGCGGTTTTGGATTGCGGGGGTCTGATGTGCTGCATGGTTTCGGCCTCCCTGGGGTTGATTGGTGGGGGGAGATGAACTGGGACTTTTTTTCTGGATCCCGGCTTTCGCCGGGATGACAAATGAATTAAAGCCGGGCTTAGGCATTTCAGCTGGGTTCCAGAATTTATAAAGGTTCTGGATGCCGGCGTTCGCCGGCATGACGGGGCTGGGACTGGATGCCGGGTGAAAGCCTGCCCCGGACCACGATCCAAGGTCCGGGAAGACGGTAAAACCTGATTCCAGTGTTATCAGGAATCCATCGGTAATGCGTTTAAAGGATCATTACTATGGAATAGATGATCGCTGGTTCTTTGATACAGCTCCGCCTGGTCGATTCCATTTGAACCGATTCGGCGGTGTTGTTGGGATTGCAGCCGGCGGCGGGGGGTCGCCGGTTTCAGGTTATGGCGGTGTCATCTTCCGTGACCGAAGATGACGGTCTTAACTGTTTTTGCGATAATCATAAAGTCCATCAGGGTGGACATGTTCTTGATGTAAAAAAGATCGTAATTCAGCTTTTCGATGGCATCCTCCACCGAGGCGCCGTAGCCGTAGCTGACCTGGGCCCATCCGGTCAGGCCGGGTTTTACGGTAAACCGCTCGCCGTAGTAGGGGATGATGGCCTCCAGCTCTTTGACGAAATGTTCCCGCTCGGGTCTGGGGCCGACGAAACTCATTTCGCCTTTGAGCACGTTCCACAGCTGCGGCAATTCGTCGACCCGCCATTTGCGTATGAAATGGCCGACTCGGGTAATCCGGCTGTCGTTGTCCTGGGCCCACACAGGGCCTGTCATGGCTTCGGCATCGCTGACCATGGAACGAAATTTGTGCACCATGTAGGGTTTTCGGTTTTCACCGACGCGTTCTTGAGAAAAAAGGACAGGACCCTTGGAATCCAGTTTGATGATCAGGGCCACGACGGCGATGAAGGGTGCCAGAACGATCAGCATCAGAAAGGCGACAATGAGATCCGTTGTCCGTTTTATCAGCCTTCTGGCTTTCGATTTATGAAAACCTTCGGAATAGATGAGCCAGCTGGGGTTGATGGATTCGACGGTGAGCTTGCCGGTCAGCATTTCGTAGA
The DNA here is from genome assembly GCF_001293685.1 of Desulfatitalea tepidiphila. Lineage (NCBI taxonomy): Bacteria > Pseudomonadati > Thermodesulfobacteriota > Desulfobacteria > Desulfobacterales > Desulfosarcinaceae > Desulfatitalea > Desulfatitalea tepidiphila. The sequence continues at coordinate 1,912,092 of NZ_BCAG01000003.1, forward strand.
AGGTGTTGCCCTCCAGGATTTCGATGCCCTGAACACGGCAGTTGAGCAGTTCTTTGACAGGCAGGAATCCACGCTTTTCCTTCAAGGCCACGATAATCTTCCGGACCCCGGACTGGTGTGCCAGTTCGCAGATATTTTCGTACACCTCCTGGCGGATGACGTTGGTCCTCTGGCCTGCTTTTTGACCGTCCCAGCCATGTCGGGTAACGATATCCGTAATTTGATAGCCGCAGTCTTTCTTATCCGTGACCTGTGCAAAGATCTCCCTGGCGATGTCACTGGAGCCCAGCAGCATGATCTTTTGGTTGAACAGGCCTCGGTTCAGTATCTTGGTGTACCCGATGCGCCAGGAGACGATCATGATGATGACGATGGCCGTGCTGATGATGAATATGCCCTCGGTGATCATGCACACCGGGAAGGTGAAATAGATCAAGGCCAGTATGATGGCCGAGGCCCCCAGGGCCTGAAGCAGGCGAATGCTCAATTCTGTGAGGGTGTCGGTGATTTTTAGATCGTAGAGGTCGTTGTAAAACAGGCACACCTGGCAGGTGATGGTGATGAGCAAGGCTTTGAGCAATAGCGTGTACTCGAAAATGCCGAATGATTCTCCTAAAAGCAGCCGTGTCGCAATGATCACGGAAGTAAAGATGGCGATCCCTTCTCCAAAAACGAACAATGCATTGCGTATGGGGTAGTATTGTTTGAATATTCGCAGCATAGGGATTTTTTTAAGTTCGAGGTTTTAAGTGAAGAATCTTTGTCGGCCGGTGTCTCCGTTCATGTGGGTTGTTCTGGTGTTGATTTGTAATAGGATTTTCCGTAGCCGTAGTATTTTTTGACGGTGTGATCCGAGTGATTCATGACAATGCCCAAGATTTTCTCTTTTCCGAGTTGTTCGATCAGTTCCGAAACGGCGTTGCGGGGCGTCCGGCCGGCTTTCACGACGATGATGATGCCGTCCACGTAGTTGGCGATGGCAGCCGTCTCTGTGGCCAGGGACGGCGGGGCCGAGTCGATGACGATGTAGCGGTCTTCGTACCGTTGGGCCACTTCTTCGAGCAACGCCTTCATTTTCTGGGTGGTCAACAGCTCCGTGGGGTTTTCCGGCGGCTTCCCGGCCGGCAGAATCGTAAGCTTGGGGACGGTCGACTTGGCGAAATACTTGGACACGTCGGATCCGGTGACCAGATACTGGCTCAGCCCGCTGGTTGGCTCCAATCCGAAGATGGTGTGGATCGT